>JAQUWF010000069.1 GCA_028692975.1 Lachnospiraceae bacterium | reverse complement strand
GAATATCAGAAAAAAAGAACCGGTTTTTTGTCGGCAGAATGAACGAAACATCTTTATGCTTAATTTTAACATTATAAATCTCCTGTAAAATATCATTAAATGCATGAGATTGAGAGTATTTAACTAGGGTTTCTTAATAATAAACAGTTTTTGCAGCCGAAGTGCCATTTGTATTTATTGCATATGCCCATGCATAGTCAGCACCACTAAGACCAGTATAAGAAACAGATTTTGTACGATATGAATTTGAATTATAGTATCCGTTCTCTCCACTAGCCAAAAATTGTCCACTATTGCCATAGATGATACAGCCTACTGCAGCACATGAATAACCTTGGGCAGTTGCTGATTTTTTAAGTCCGGACTTACTTACTGAGCAACTTACTGATACACCTGCCATTGCAGTGGTAGATAATGCCATGAATGCAGCAAGTGCGCTTACAATTATAAGTTTCTTTGCGTGTTTTAATTTCTTAATCATATTTACCTCCATGGTTCTCTCAATCCCACGCTTTTTTCTGGCTATATTGTACCAGGATTCTTAGGTGATACAATATATAAAAACAATTTTAAGGTGATTTCAAAAAATGGCAATAGATTATGGGTAAACTACGATTTTTAGGAATAAACTACGAGCAAAATACAATAGGAGATAAATCCATTGTATGGCATATAAATGGAATTGATATAAATGAATGCACGTATACGATATATAGAAACCTTAAGAAAGTTACTGGTATATGACTTCTAGTTCTAAAATTTTAAAAAATTGGAGTAATTATTATAACTTGGGATTTCTTTACGCAATGCAGAATAAAAAATAGTCTGTGTAAGATTAAGTTAGAGTGAAATCGAAATTAAGAAGATTTGTAGAAAAATTATTATCAGCAGAAATTTGGATATGATTTTGAAAGTATCATCAATCATCAAGTGCCATTAAAAGGTATTTGGGACTTTAAAGTGAACTCCGTACAGTTTAGGGATTTCTGTGGAGAAATGATTCAGAACGATGGAAAAGGATATTTTTTCCTACAATGGTTCCCAATGGGCTCCGGACACAGTGAATTACTGGCCGGAGTTTTTTTGTGATTTAGAGTATAAAATATCATGCATATTTCAAAAAGCGATATGTATAATGTGACTGAAATAACGAAAAATGCTTATAAAATAAGGGGATTTTTAAAATGGACTTGTATAAATGTATCATAAAACAAATAAAAATAAGAAAAATATATTGCACAAACCACAAAAGTATGATATAAATAATATCATGAATCAACAAAAAAGAGAAACAAAAAGAAACAAGGAGGAAGGGGTACAGAATGAAACAGGATGTATGGATGAGAATGACAGATATACAAAAATATTTTCCTGGTGTACATGCGCTGGATGGTGTGCATTTTGAAGTGAAGAGCGGCGAAGTCATGGCACTGGTAGGCGAAAACGGTGCCGGTAAATCAACCCTTATGAAAATCCTGACTGGTATTTATCAGAAGGACGAAGGGAAAATCCTGATTGAAGGAAAAGAGGTTGAATTTGCCAATCCTGGTATGGCTCAGAAAATGGGAATCAGTATCGTGCATCAGGAACTGAACCTTATGGGTGACCTTACCGTAGCGGAAAATATTTATATCGGAAGAGAATCTCGAAAGGGTATCGTACTGCAGAAGGGCGAGCAAAACGCAAAGGCAAAGGCGCTTCTGGATTCCCTGAATCTGGATATCAAGCCCAACGAGATCGTGAAGAAACTAACCGTTGCGAAACAGCAGATGGTTGAGATAGCCAAAGCCTTATCCTTCGAAAACACGAAGCTTCTGATTCTGGATGAGCCGTCGGCGGCACTTACGGATACAGAGATACAGGAACTGTTCCGCTTTATCCGTGATATGAAAGAAAGAGGCGTGGGCATTGTCTATATTTCCCACAGAATGGACGAACTGCTGGAAATCACGGATCGTATCACGGTTATGCGTGACGGCCAGTACGTAGGATTGCTGAACACAGCAGAGACGACTATGGACGAGATCGTAAGTATGATGGTAGGCCGTGTCATATACGAAGATCCAAAGACGGCATCCCGGGTGAGCCCGGACAGCGAAGTAATCCTGGAGGCAAAGCATCTTTGCTCCAGAGAAGTCAAAGATGTGTCCTTCGCCTTGAGAAAAGGTGAGATTCTTGGATTCGCAGGACTGATGGGAGCGGGACGTACAGAGACAGCGAGACTGGTGTGCGGTGCGGATAAGAAAGACTCCGGAGAAGTATTTGTCAAGGGTCAGAAGGTAGATATCAGGAAACCGGAAGATGCGGTAAAGCACGGTATTGGTTATCTGTCGGAGGATAGAAAGCGTTATGGACTGTGTCTTGGCTTGTCCGTGACAGAAAACATAGCACTGCCGAGTCTGCAGCAGGTAACGGGAGCGGTCATCAACAAGGAGAAATTAAATAAAATTGCCGCTGACTACGTAAAACAGCTCCAGATCAAGACGCCGGGCGTGAACACGGTGGTAAGGAGCCTTTCCGGTGGAAACCAGCAGAAGGTTGTTATTGCAAAATGGCTGCTGCGTGACTGCGATGTACTGATCTTTGATGAACCGACCAGAGGTATTGATGTAGGCGCAAAGAGTGAGATATACAAATTGATGAACGAACTGGCGGATGAAGGCAAATCGATTATCATGATTTCTTCGGAACTGCCAGAACTGCTCCGTATGAGCGACCGGATCATCGTTATGTGTGAGGGAAAAGTAACAGGTGAGATAGATATTGCAGAAGCGAGCCAGGAGAACATTATGCAGCTGGCTACATCAAGATAAGAAAAGAGAGGAATAAGATCATGGATAATAAAACGAAAAATAAAAAGTTAAATATGCAGAAACTCCTGGCGCCTCTGGCACTGGTCATATTGTACATATTCTTTGCAATAGTTGGAAACAACTTCTTTTCCGTAGATACCTTCAAAACCATATTAGAGTCAGCGTATTTCGTGGGATTTCTGGCTTTTGGAGTTACCTTTGTTATCATTACAGGCGGTATCGACCTGTCCATCGGTACGGTTATGATGTGTGCGGCTTTGATCGGCGGCGTGTCCTACAGTTCCTGGGGCTTCCCACTGTGGCTTGCACTGATACTGATCCTTGTAGTAGGTACTTTATTCGGTCTGCTGAACGGCGTGCTGGTTTCCAGACTGAAATTACCGCCATTCATCGCTACACTGGGTACATATTCTATCTCACAGGGCCTTGGTTCTATTATTACAAAAGTACAGACACAGCGTTATCCAACAGTAGGAACAGAAGATGCATGGTTTAAATCTGTATTCTTCAGCTATAAGAAATTCCCGGTAGGGGCTTTGTATCTTATCGCATTCTTCCTGCTGGCGGCATTTCTGTTGAACAAGACGAGATTCGGAAGATACACCTTCGCTATTGGTTCTAATGAGGAATCAGCAAGGCTTTCTGGTGTCAATGTGGAAAAATGGAAAACGCTGGTTTATATGGTAAGCGGACTTTTCGCAGGTATTGCAGGTGTGTTCTATGCAGTTACTTATACGACCGTTATCCCTGGTACCGGTAATGGACAGGAAATGAACGCGATTGCCGGTGTTGTTATCGGTGGAACTTCCATGAGCGGCGGTTCTGGTACTATGGCGGGTACGCTGATCGGTGTGTTTATCATGTCGGTTCTGAAGAATGGTCTTCTGGCTGCGGGCCTTGAGGCACAGTGGCAGACATTCTTTACGGGCGTTGTTGTTATCGCAGCAGTATTGCTGGATATCTATAGAAATAAAGTAGCAAATAAAGCGTGATTTTGATACTTCAGCAATAAAGCTGAGTTCAAAAATATAAGAAAACGGAGGGAAAAGAAATGAAGAAGGCAATTAGTTTCACCCTTGCGCTGGCTATGGCCTGCAGTCTTATGGCTTGCGGAAACAGTCAGTCGTCAGACACAAGTAAGGACACGAGTAAGGACGCGGCAACAGAAACAACCGAAACAGCAGAGGCTACAGATGATGCGGCTGCTGCAGAGGGCGCAGACAGCAAAACAACGATTTATATTCCTATGATCAGTAAGGGCTTCCAGCATCAGTTCTGGCAGACAGCAAAAAAAGGAGCAGAGGACGCTGCAGCAAAAGCGGGCGTGGAAATCAGCTTCAATGGTCCGCCAAGTGAGTCAGATATTGACAAACAGGTAGATATGGTAAAATCAGAAATCTCAAAAAATCCATCTGCACTGTGTCTGGCAGCACTGTCTACCGACGCACTGATGGAACAGTTACAGACTTGCGTAGAAAATAAAATCCCGGTTATTGGTTTTGACTCGGGCGTTCCGGATGCACCAGACGGAGCTATCTATGCAACCGCTTGTACCAACAATGGCGCTGCAGCAGCTGTGGCAGCACAGGAACTGGCGAAACTGGATGGCTATACCGACAAGATCGCAGCAGGTACTGCTGACAAACCAGTCGTTATCGGTATTCTGGCACAGGATGCGACTTCCGACTCTATCACCAGCAGAAGTAAAGGTTATGTGGCAGAAGTGAAGAAAATCGCAGAGCAGTACGCTGCAAGCGGTGTTTCTGTAGAAGGACACGAACTTTACAATGAGCCAAAAGATGGCGCTTCCGTTATCATTAAAGTACAGGTTTCTGCATCTTCAGACGTTGTAGATGTAACAAATGCAGCGAAAGCACTGCTGAACACGGACAATCTGCTTTCTGTATTCTGCTCAAATGAGGGTGCCGTAACTGGTTTCCTTGCTGCTACAGCAGACGGATCTGATCTGGGCGAAGGCGGAAAATATGAAGGACTTATCGTTGCAGGTTTTGATGCCGGCGCGACACAGAAAGAAGCAGTTCGTAACGGATGGTTTGTTGGTTCTATTACACAGGATCCATATAACATTGGATACCAGGCTATCGAACTGGCAGTAAAAGCAATCAATGGCGAGAAAGTAGAAGACGTGGATACCGGAGCAAAATGGTATACCAAAGACAACATTGATGATCCTGATATTGCACAGTTAGTTTACGACTAAAGATTTGTAAAAAAGAAAGGCTGCCTCGGAGAAATCTGAGGCAGCCTGTTTTACTTATTCTCTTTTTTCAAAATCTGCGGAAACCTTTGTGCGGACGTAGAGTTCGGAGGAACGCTTGCCCAGCCGGACGCAGCAGCACATGTACAATACGTCAATAAGAAAAATCTGACCGATGAAGATGGGCATATCGATATTCATGAACAGATTCACATTGCGGGATGTGGTGAAAAGACTTACATCCGACAATTGAGACAGGGGCGTTATGGCATAATCGCAAAGGGACAGGATTTCAGCCTGATTTGCTTTTGCCATCTCCGCACAGTGCAGAATATTTTCGGAACGGCCGGAGGAAGAAATGGCGAAGAGCAGATCACCTTTTGTGAGCAGGGAAGCGTGCATATTAAAGAGTGTCGTGTCTTCATCATAGGAACAGTGAATGCCTATCCTGAAAAAGCGGCTGTATGCATAACGGGCACAGATCCCGGAGGAACCGGTTCCTACAATGCACAGGGATTTTGCGGAAAGTATCTTGTCCACGGCCTCGTTGATAGCGGATGGATTAATCAACTCATTAGATTCTTCGATAAAGCGGGCAGACAGAGTATGAATGCCGCTGCAAATATCTTCGGTAGCGGTGTCCTTGGAAAATGCAATCACATCCAGAAAATCCAGAGAATTGCTTTTTAGAGTATCCTCATACAGGTACTTCTTTAATTCTTTGAAACCGATATAACCGATGCGGTTAATCAGCCGGTTGATGGTCGCATAACTGCATCCGGATTTTTCGGCCAGTTCATTCAGTGTGGACGATAATACATCCTGTGGATGATCCAGAATATAGGCTGCGGCACGGTGCTCGGCTGGTTTTAGCGTATTTATAACAGCCTGCAGCCGTAAAAGGCAACTCTGCGTTGCCATATTAGGGTCGATTTTCATGATGATACCTCCTTTTCTTCTATTGTAAAATGTGATATGAAAAATGTCAACAATGTTAAAAAAATATATATAAATGCAAGAAAATATATCAAAAACAGAAAAGAAAAAAACAAAAAACAGAGAACGTATGGGAAACGGACGAAAAACAACGGATAATGTGGGATATACACAGAAACGGAAGAAAAACCATGTTGTTTTTTGTGATTTTCAAAATAAATACTTGATGTTTTTGTTTGGATTGAGTATAATGGGAGTAGTTAATTATAGTTGGGCAAAATCTATACAAAACAGGTGAAAAAAATGAAGAGATCAAAGAGAATTGAAACCTTAGACAAGCGTCCGGTAAACATGGATGGATTCATAAATGAATGGCCGGAAATGGGATTTATCGCAATGAAAAGTCCATATGATCCGAACCCTTCCATTCGTATAGAAAATGATCAGATTATGGAACTGGACGGTAAGACCAGAGACCAGTTTGACTTTATTGACCAGTTTATTGCGGACTATGCCATTCGAAAGGACCGGGCCATTGCGTCCATGGCTATGCCGTCTCTGGATATTGCGCGAAAGATCGTGGATATTTCCGTGCCTCGAAAAGAGATCCTGCAGATCGTATCCGGTATTACGCCGGCGAAGATGGCGGAGGTTATCAATGAGCTGAATGTGGTGGAACTGATGATGGGTATGCAGAAGATGCGTGCGCGCCGCGTCCCGGGCAATCAGGCACACATTACTAATCTGAAAGATGATCCGATCCAGATCGCTGCGGATGCTGCGGAAGGTGCCCTTCGCGGATTCAGTGAAGAGGAGACTACTACGGCGGTTGCCAGATATGCACCTTTTAATGCGCTGGCATTGCTGATCGGCTCACAGGTAGGACGCCGGGGCGTGCTGACCCAGTGCGCCGTAGAGGAAGCTACCGAACTGGAACTGGGTATCCGCGGACTCACTACTTATGCAGAGACCGTATCGGTATACGGTACGGAGAAAGTATTTGTGGATGGGGACGATACCCCATATTCCAAGGCATTCCTGACTGCTGCTTATGCATCCAGAGGACTGAAGGTACGTTTTACTTCCGGCTCCGGTTCAGAAGTACTTATGGGCTATGCGGAAAAGAAATCCATGCTGTACCTGGAGTGCAGATGTCTGTATGTGACCAAAGGCTCCGGCACACAGGGTATCCAGAATGGTTCTGTCAGCTGCATCGGTGTGGCTGCAAGTGTTCCTTCCGGTATCCGGGAAGTCATGGGTGAGAATCTGGTTGCAGCACTGCTGGGACTGGAATGTGCTTCCTCCAATGACCAGAGTTTTTCTAATTCACCTATGCGGCGGACCGCAAGAACTATGCTGCAGTTTATGCCGGGTACGGATTTTATCTTCTCCGGTTACGCGGCGGAGCCAAACTACGATAATATGTTTGCAGGTTCCAACTTTGATGCGGAAGATTTTGACGATTATAATGTTATGCAGAGAGATATGCAGGTGGACGGTGGTCTGAAGCCTGTGAAGGAAGAGGAAGTCATCGCAGTGCGCCGCAAGGCGGGCAAGGCAGTCCAGGCTGTATTTAAATATCTGGGTCTCACGGAAGTGACGGACGAACAGGTGGAGGCAGTTACCTATGCCCATGGCAGCAAGGATACGCTGAAACGCGATGTGGTATCCGACCTTATGGCGGCAGAAGATATGATGAAACGCAATATTACCGGTGTGGATATCGTAAAGGCGCTGGCAGAGACCGGCTTCCGTGATGTGGCGGAGAGCATTCTGAATATGCTCAAGCAGCGAGTGATCGGTGATTATATGCATACGGCGGCTATCCTGGATGAGAATTTTAATGTTATGTCCGGGGTAAATACACCGAATGACTATATGGGACCGGGTACCGGATATCGTGTGGAAGGAAAACGCTGGGAAGAAATCAAAGCGATCCCACACATCATTGACCCGAATAATTTCTAGGAGGATAACATGGAATACAATGAAGAATTAGTTGCGGCGATTACCAAGGCAGTCCTGCAGCAGATAAATGAACAGAATGTATCGCAGACGGATAGACAACATATCGGTTCGGCCAAAACCTCCTACGCAAATGCCAGATTAGCAGAAAAGAGCACCAATCCAAAGGAAGTGGTTGTGGGTGTGGGCCCTGCTTTCCAAAGAGAAATCAAGGCGACCATCACCGGTATCCCTCTGGATGATGTGCTTCGAAATATCAAGGCGGGTATCGAGGAGGAGGGCATGGTTCCCCGTATCGTGAAGGTCCTGAAAACTTCGGACGTTGACTTTATGGGGCTGGAAGCAGCTAAGATCAGCGGCTCCGGTGTAGGCATCGGGCTGCAGTCCAAGGGTACTGCCGTGATTCATCAGAAAGATCTGTACCCCCTGTCGAATCTGGAACTGTTCCCTCAGGCACCGCTGATCAGCCTTGAAATGTACCGGGCTATCGGCAAGAATGCAGCAAAATACGCAAAGGGTGAAAAGGTGACGCCTATCGAGACGCAAAATGATCCTATGGTGCGTGCCAAGTATCAGGTAAAAGCGGCATTGATGCATATCAGGGAGACAGAACAGGTGGACCCGAAGATTCCGATTATCGTGTGGGAGGAAGCGTAATATGAGATATCCATTAGGACAATACGAAGCGGACAGCATTACCTCCAAAACAGGCAAGAAATTAGACCAGCTGACCATGGATGAGGTGCTGAAGGGCAATGTGACCGCGGATGATATCAAAATATCCAAAGAGATGCTGGGCAGGCAGGGCGAAGTCTGTATGGACAATGACAACCCGGCTATGGCTGCCAATATGCAGCGTGCATCCGAACTGGTGGATGTGCCGGATGAGGTTATTTTGAATATGTATAATAAAATGCGCCCAAACCGTTCTACAAAAGCAGAGCTGGTATTTATGGCACAGGAATTACTAGAGAAGTACCACGCACCACATTGTGCAAAACTGGTATTAGAAGCAGCAGACATTTATGAAAAGAGAGGCATCCTTCTTTGAAACTAATCGCAGGTGTTGACATTGGAAATTCCACAACAGAGGTCTGTGTGGGTGGCGTCGCTTCCGACGGCACTCTGGAATTTTTGTCCAGTGTTTCCCGTTTTACCACGGGGACCAAAGGCACCGTGGACAATGTGGCCGGTATCAAGACCGCATTGGAAATGGCCATGGAAAAACTGAATCGCCCGGTGGGTGATCTGAGTCTGATCCGTATCAACGAGGCTGCACCGGTGATCGGTGACACTGCCATGGAGACTATCACAGAGACTATCATTACGGATTCCTCTATGATCGGACATAATCCGTCTACTCCGGCGGGGGCAGGCACGGCAGTTGGTGAACTGCTTTCTATCAGGCATCTGGGACAGGGCGATACAGGCACACCGTATATCGTGGTGGCGGACCGCTCAGTTACTTATGAGGCGGTTGCGGAACTGCTCAATAAGGCAATGGAGCGCATGCAGATCGTGGGTGTGATCCTTCAGGCGGATGAAGCCGTTCTTGTGGAGAATCGACTGAAGAAAAAGATACCCATTATTGATGAAGTGCGGAATGTGGATATGATCCCAGAGCATAAGATGGCGGCTATTGAGGTGGCCCTCACGGGGGATTCTGTCCGTATGCTGTCCAATCCTTACGGTATCGCGACTCTGCTGGATCTGGATGCGGAGGATACCAAGGCGGTGACGCCTATTGCAAAAAGTCTGATCGGTAAAAGCAGTGCGGTGGTCATAAAGACACCTCACGGAAATGTGAAAGAAAATGTTCTTCCGGCAGGCGAAATCACCATTGTTTCCAAAGACGGAAACAGACGGACCATAAACATTGATGAGGGCGCTGTTCCTATTATGAATCTGTTGGAAGAGTCCGGTGAAATACAAGACATGGTTGGAGAAGCCGAGACCAATGTGGGAAACATGCTTTCCGGTATCAAGAATAACATGGAAAATTTGACCAGTGAGCAGACGGGAAGTGTACATATTACAGATATACTTGCGGTGGATACGCTGGCACCGGTGCTGATTTCAGGTGCCCTTGCAGGGGAGACCTGCATGGAGAAGGCCGTAGGCATTGCGGCCATGGTCAAGACGAAACAACTGCCCATGGAACGCATCGCACAGGTTCTTACGGAACAGATCCATGTATCGGTAAAAGTGGCCGGTGTGGAGGCTGTTATGGCTACACTGGGCGCAATGACTACGCCGGGGACCACATTACCTCTGGCTATCCTTGATCTGGGCGGCGGTTCTACGGATGCGGCTATGATCGATGAGACAGGCACGGTACGCATGACCCACAAGGCAGGTGCAGGGGAACTTGTATCTATGCTGATCCAGATTGAACTGGGGCTGCACAGCAGAACTACGGCAGAAGAAATCAAGAAATATCCGGTGGGACGCGTGGAAAGCCTGTTCCATATGAGACTGGAAAACGGCGGCATGCATTTCTTTGAAGAGGCGATTGACCCAAGGCTGTTCGGATCTGTGGTGCTGATCGAGCCTCATGATCTGATCAAGATCGAAGAGAATGTGGCCATGGAAAAAATCATCCAGGTGCGCAAGGAGGCAAAGCAGAAGGTATTTGTGCGGAATGCACTGCGGGCTCTGCGGGAGATCGCGCCTGAGCATAATATCAAGAAGATACCTAATATCGTTCTGGTTGGTGGCTCTGCGGAAGATTTTGAAGTGCCGGAGATGCTCATGGAAGAATTGGCCAAATACAAGATTGTATGCGGACGCGGGAATATCCGACGAACGGAAGGCCCAAGAAACGCAGTGGCAACCGGTTTGGTTCTTTCTTATATAGGTGGAAAACATGACGACGAATAAACCAACGATCCTGGTCTATGTATATGAGCCGGATCGTGCTATAATAAATGAAATACAGGCAGGCATAGAGGAAGAGGGTGTTCTCTTTGAAATCATACCAAAGACAGAAATCAATGCCTTTGACCTTGCCTTTGAGGCTGCCAACGAATCTGTGCTGGGATCCGGTATCGGTATTTCCGGTAAGGAGGTCGTGCTGCAGATGCGCAATCTGAACCGGGACAAACCGGTATTCCGTTATCATGAACCGGATGATCAGACTTGCAGGAAATTAGGCGCAAACAGTGCGCGGGCAGTAAAGAAAATGCCGTTCAAAATATGAGGATGAGACCATGGAAGAGAAGAAGATGAACATTTATACAAAAGGCGGAGACAAGGGTATGACCACTCTGAAGGGCGCCCAGAATGTATCGAAATCAGATGACCGTATCCAGCTTTTAGGCACCATCGATGAACTGACCAGCAATCTCGGCGTGGCGAAGACGGACCGGGAATGTGCTTATATGAAGCCGGTTCTGGAGTCGATTCAGAATAATCTGATTACTGTGATGGCAGGCATCGCGGATTCATACAATCGAAAATATCGTCTTTCCCAGGAGGATGTGGCTGCACTGGAAACCGAGATCGACCGTATGGAAGGAAAATTCCCCCGGGAAAAGAAATTCGTTCTTCCGGGCGGCTGTGTGGCATCGGCACATCTGGATGTGGCACGGACGGTGGCAAGAAGAGCAGAACGCTGTATGGTTGACGTGGCAAAACGTCATTCCATCGACGTGGTCACGAAGCAGTATATGAATCGTCTGTCTGATTATCTCTATGTGAATGCAAGATACATTGATTATCTGAATCAGAGCAATGAGACGGCGCAGGAAACGGTAAATGCTGCGCAGCCAGTACAGATAGTGCAAAATGAGATCACAACGACGGCAGTTATGGAGGAAGCATCGATGAGCATCGATACGAATGAGCAGAAAATCATCAATAAAGTTTTAAAACAGATTGGTGGGATCAGCCGGATTAATCTGGAATCTGCAAAGCGTCTGATCAGTCTGGTGGAAGAATATTCCAGAAAAAAAGGCAGGAACTCTGTGATCAGCGTCTGTGGACCGGATGGGAATATGATTGCTGTGCATGCTATGGATGATGCTTTTCTGGCAAGCTTTGATATCTCCATGAAGAAGGCATACACTTCGGTGGCTGTCAAAATGTCTACCATGGAATTATCCAAACTGGCACAGCCGGGCCAGACATTTTATGGGGTGGAGAATACGGACGGCGGCAGACTGGTTATTTTTGGCGGCGGCATACCACTGCTCTACAATGGCAAAATCATCGGAGGCCTTGGCGTCAGCGGGGGTACAGGGGAACAGGATCATGAACTGGCTGAATATGGTCAGAGAATGCTGGATGTGGTTTTATAATCAGAATTTAATAGAAACAAAGAGGTCAGACATAAATGAAATTGCGAATTCATTTATGCCTGACCTTTTTATAGTTTATCTTGCGATGAAGCGGCGGAAAAGTTCCGGCTGGCTGTTTAATATTAATTCCTCGGGAAAATCCTGCTGCTTTACAAATGCTTCGGCATATTGCATATCACCCACGTGGGCGGTACCGTGGCTGTCGCTGGAGAGTACGATGGGATGATTGTATTTCCGGCAATAGCGGAGGATGGACTGGTTGTTCCAAGTGGTATCGCCCCGGTATCCGTCCGGGGAGAGGGAGGAGTTATTGATCTCCAGCAGCACATCATGTTCTTTGGCGGCGCGGACCATTGCGTCGTAATCCACCGGGTACTTGGTGTCGTCGCAGTGACCGATTAGTTTTACGTATGGATTTTTCATGGCGGAGATGTAGGCGCGGGTGTTCTCGTCTATGGTGCCCGGTTTTTTGTTGGCCGTATGCATGCTGGCTATAGCGTAATCCAGACCGGAGAGAATATCATCCGGAAGATCGACACTGCCATTGTTATCCAGGATGTTTAATTCTACACCGTAGAGCATGTCGATACCGCAGCGCTTTTTCGGTGCCATGGCAAGGCTTCGAAAGTAAGAAGGCTTGCAGGAACCCATGGTGGCGGGACCGTGATCGGTGATGCCTAACATGGTAAGACCTGCATGGGCAGCCTGCTTCGCCATATCGGCGATGGTGCTGTGGCTTGCGTGGCCGCTGGCTATGGTGTGTGTATGGATGTCGAATCGTATCATGGTTTCTCCTTCATAAATGTGTTTCAAAGTTTGTTTTTGCTGTAAGGTTATTATCGGCTTTTTTTTAGGTGGTGTCAATGGGTTTGGGGCGTTTTATGGAGATAGGTTGGGCACGTGGGATCCTTCGTTGTTTATGGGGAGGGGGGACGCATCGGCTGGGGTTGCCGCCTTCTTTTCACAGCGCTACGTTCCCCTTCAGCTAATCGCTAACTACGACTAAGGCACTCAGCAAAGGCTTCGTGCCAAGTCTTCGTAAGCGCTGGATCTTCAGGCTCACTGACGCTTTCTCTGTGCAAAGAAGGCGGCAACCCCAGTCGATGCTGGCGCACACCGGAGAGAAACATTGATTTGTTGGTCTCATTGGGTATGATATCCATTCCTCCGCACCGTATATCCAGCGGCAAGCACAAAATCTCCCCCACGCACCAGCTTGCTTATCTTTTTGGGTAACAACTGCTTCTTAGCAGTATCCCTTACCCAAGCCCCGGGCTTCCTAAGCCGCAAAACCATAGTTTGTTGGTCTCATTGGGTAAGATGCTTCATTTCTTCGGAGCATATACCCAATGACAAGCATAAAAACTCCCCCACGCACCGACTTGCTTATCTTTTTGGGTAACAACTGCAGTTTAGCAACGTCACTTACCCAATCCGCTCATTTTTTCAAGTACAAAATCCTAGTTTGCCTGTCTAATTGGGTAAGGCGATGGATATCCGGGTGACATTTACCCAAGGGGAGGGAAATGTTATTTCGGCTCCGCTGAAATAGGGCATTTGTAGTTGCTATGGTGGATGAATTCTGCATGGGGAAACAGGGGCTTCTCATTACGTATGACCCGTTCTTTAAAATGATATTCAACCTGGAGGACTATTATCATTACGGAAAGCAGGAATTCGACACGGGGAGAGATCTTAATCTGCTGCAGGAATACATTTACATTCCCCTGGATATTTCCCTTGACAACTTCCATAAAAACACGCACAATGAGATTAAAGAACTGGATGCATGGCTATGCTTTCTCAGTTCAGATAATCTGGAAGACATGCTCCGTATCTTGGAGGCGTATCCGGATTTTATAGCATTGTACAAGGAGATCATGGAGTTTCAGGCAAAGCCGGAGGAGTTGATAGGTATGTTTTCAGAAGCATTGGAGATCATGGACCTAAACACGACCCGCTATATGATAGAAGAACAGGCAAAAGAGATCGAGGAGCAGAAGGAAGCCCTTGATAAACAGGCTAAGGAAAATGAGATGCTGAGGGCTGAGTTGGAAAAATTGAAAAGTAAAATAGTATAACAAGGAAAATCTTCTTTCATTAGATTGAAAATCTAGTGGAGGGAGATTTTTTTATGGTGTTGGAAGCATTTGTTTTGTCTGGGTGGGTAAGGCGTTACAAAACAGAATGATGCTTACCCAAAGGGCGGGTGAAAATTATGTTCGTGCAGTAACTTGCTTAAGATTTGGGGTAAGGAGGAAGATTTTGAGGTTGTTTTACCCAATATATGGGTGTTTGTAAATCGAAAGTGTTGATTTGTTTGTCTAGCTGGGTAAGGAATTATAGAACAGGGGGATGCTTACCCAAAAGATGGGTGAAAAATATGTTCGTGCAGTAACTTGCTTATGTTTTTGGGTAAAGAGGGAAATGTAAAGTGGATGTTACCCAATGCATGCTATGCGACGATGGTAAAGCGCAAAGTGATTGTAAAAAATAATAGGTGATGAAACGACACCAATAGTTCCAGTTGGGGGAGCCAAGACAAAAACTGCGGCAGCCGGGACAAGTGGGGGGATATAAAACTACGATTGCGGCGATCTTAGCACCTGCAGTTCTGATGAAACTAACGGAAGATTCGTGCTGGGGGACAACCGGGAGAAATCCACCGACAGCAGGGTCTTTGGCTGTGTTGACATCAGCGATACCAAGGGCGAAGTGGTCAGTATCCTGCGCAGGAGAAATTTTTAATATGGATGGGACAATGCCTTTAAGGATTGTTTTTGCCCGGTGTTCATGTTATAATTTGTAATCGAGAAACATTCTTATAACGAAGAAAAAGGACGAAAACATGCGAAGATTAGCATTAAGCGATGAAGTGTTGATGACAGTCGAGAAGCCTGCGCGGTATATCGGCAACGAGATCAACAGTGTAATGAAAGACAAAGAAAAGATAGACATCCGGTTTGCCATGTGCTTTCCGGATGTTTATGAGATATCCATGTCCCATCTGGGACTGCAGATTATTTATGACATGCTCAATACCAGAGATGATATCTGGTGTGAGCGTGTCTTTTCTCCGTGGACGGATCTGGATGGGGTTATGCGCAGGGATCAGATACCTTTGTTTGCCCTGGAGTCCCAGGATCCTATAAAGGAGTTTGATTTCCTTGGGATTACCATCCAGTATGAGATGTGTTACACCAATATCCTGCAGATTTTAGATCTGAGCCAGATACCACTGCATGCCAAAGACCGTGGGGAAAACGATCCGCTGGTGATCGGTGGGGGGCCATGCACATACAATCCGGAGCCGCTGGCTGACTTTTTTGATCTGTTTTATATTGGCGAGGGCGAGACCCAGATGCTGCCGCTTATGGACGCCTACAAGGCAAATAAAGCCAGAGGCGGATCCCGTGAGGATTTCCTTGTGATGGCTGCCAATATTCCGGGAATCTACGTTCCGCGCTTTTACGAAGTATCTTATAAGGAGGACGGTACCCTAGCATCTTTCGTACCGACCCGTGAGGATATCCCTGCAAAGATCCAGAAACAGGTACAGATGGATGTGACCAACACCTATTATCCCATGAAACCTATCGTGCCTTTTATCAAGGTTACCCAGGACCGTGTCACGCTGGAGATCCAGCGAGGCTGTATCCGCGGCTGTCGTTTCTGCCAGGCGGGTATGCTGTACCGTCCTACCAGAGAGCGTGATGTGAATGAACTGAAGCGATGGGCGAAGTCCATGCTGGAATCTACCGGGCAGGAGGAAATCTCCTTAAGTTCTTTGAGCTCCAGTGATTATTCCCAGCTTGGGGAACTGCTCACCTACCTGATCGAAGAATTCCAAGATAAAAAGGTCAATATCTCCCTGCCGTCTTTGCGTATCGATGCCTTTTCTCTGGATATTATGAGCAAGGTGCAGGATATCAAAAAGAGCAGCCTGACCTTTGCACCGGAGGCTGGCAGCCAGCGTCTGCGTGATGTGATCAATAAGGGATTGACCGAGGAAGTAATCCTGGAAGGTGCAGGAACTGCTTTTGAGGGCGGCTGGAGCAAGGTCAAATTATACTTTATGCTGGGACTGCCTACAGAGACGGAAGAAGACCAGAAGGGCATCGCCCATCTGGCCGAGGCTATTGCCGAACGTTATTACGAGATTCCAAAGGAACAGCGAAATGGCAAATGCCAGATTACCGTAAGCACGTCGTTCTTTGTTCCGAAACCATTTACACCGTTCCAGTGGGCGACCATGTTCCCGAAAGAGGAATATTTGAGCCGTGCCAAGACCGTGAAAAACGAGATCCGTTCCCAGCTAAACCAGAAGAGCATCAAATACAACTGGCATGAGGCGGACGTGACGGTGCTGGAAGGCATACTGGCGCGTGGAGACCGCCGTCTGTGTGCAGTGATCGAAGACGTATATAAAAAGGGTGCCATTTTTGATGCATGGAATGAATACTTCCATCCGGATGAATGGCAGAAATCCTTTGCAGCCTGTAGCGTGGATCCGGACTTTTATATTATGCGGGAGCGTTCTACGGAGGAATTGCTGCCCTGGGATTTCATCGATATGGGTGTGACCAAGCAGTTTTTGATCCGGGAGTGGGAGACCGCACGCAAAGAAGTGGTTACGCCAAACTGCCGGGAGAAATGTTCCGGCTGTGGAGCCGCTAAATTCAAAGGAGGTGTCTGCGTTGAAGGTAAGAATTAAATTTGCAAAAACAGGCGCCATGAAATTCATCGGCCATCTGGATGTGATGCGCTATTTTCAGAAAGCCATCCGCCGTGCAGGTTTGGATGCCGCCTATTCTGAGGGCTACAGCCCCCATATGATCATGTCCTTTGCAGCACCCCTGGGCGTGGGCCTGACAAGCCAGGGCGAATATTTTGACCTGGTGTTAAACAGTGCCACCACATCGGAAGATATGATCCAGCGACTGAATGGGGCCATGGCAGAAGGTATACAGGTGCTTAGCCTGGTGCAGGTGGAAGACGGCAAGGCCAGCAAGGCTATGTCTCTGGTGGCAGCCGCAGACTATTTTGTGACCTTCCGTGAGGGCAAAGAGCCTTGTGCGGACTGGGAAAGCCGCATTGCAGACTATTATGCACAGGAGCGTATCCCTATCGTAAAGAAGACGAAGCGAAGTGAAATGGAAGTGGATATCAAGCCTATGATTCAGGAAATGCGCATCTATAACCATGGTGTGTTTCTGCGTCTTGCCACCGGGAGTGCCAACAATCTAAAGCCGGAACTGGTCATGGAAGGCTTTGGCACTTTTGTTGGACAGTCCCTTGAGCCTTTTGCAGTTCAGACCGAGCGACTGGAAACTTATGCAGAACAGGAAGGCAGTCTCATACCGCTGGCAGATTTAGGAGAGATCATTGGATAAGAAGAAAGAACTGGTTGTTGTGCAGTTCCCCTATGAAGAGCGGGAGATGCAGGCGGCTGTTTTATATGAAGATAAAAAACCGGTGGAGATCCGCATGGGACGTCCAGAGCAGGACAGCATCCTGGGAAATGTGTACGTAGGCAAGGTAGACAAGGTAGTCGCAAACATAGGGGCGGCTTTTGTCAACATCGGAGACGGTGTAGCCTGCTATTATGATATGCAGGAAGGTGTGGTAAAGGCCGGTGACGAGTTCGTGGTGCAGGTGACCAAGGAGGCATTGAACAAAAAGGCACCCTGTGTGACGAGAAATATCAGTTTTACCGGGAAATATCTGGTGTTTACCATGGAAAATACCAGGCTTGGACTTTCCGGTAAGTTAAAAGAGGAAGACCGTGCCCGTCTAAAAAAATGGATAGAGCCCTTAAAGAAAGATACCTATGGTGTCGTGGTCCGCACCAATGCGGCCACTGCCCTGAAGGAGGATATTCTCTGGGAATATACATTCCTGGAGAAGCGTCTGGAACATCTGCGTGAGGTCAGCTCCCATCGCACCTGTTTCAGCCTTCTGGAAAAAGCAGCCCCCTTTTATATATCCATGATGCGCGATATGAACCATGAGGATCTGGTGCGCATTGTTACGGATCGCAGGGAATTCTATGAAGAACTGGAATCTTATATGAAGGTATACCAGCCGGACGATCTGCCTGTGCTGGCATTTTACGAGGATAAGCTGCTGCCCCTGTACAAGCTGTTCCGTGTGGAAAAATATCTGGAGGACTGTCTGCGGGAGCGGGTATGGCTGCCAAGCGGAGGCTTCCTTGTTATCCAGCAGACCGAGGCATTCGTATCCATCGATGTGAATTCCGGCAAATACATCGGAAAGAAAAAAGCCCAGGAAACCTATCGCATGACCAATTTGGAAGCGGCAGCGGCTATAACTGCCCATCTGCGTCTGCGCAACCTGTCCGGTATCATCCTCATCGATTTCATCAATCTGGAGTCTGAGGAGCATCAGCAGGAACTGTTTCACGTGCTGCAAAAACACTTGCGCCGCGATCCGGTCAAAGCCATGGCGATCGATATTACCAAATTGGGCATCGTGGAAGTGACCCGCCAGAGGACACGCAATTCCCTCTGGACCGAGTACCGGGATTTGTCAAAAAACAGTTGACGTAATGTTGACGCTGTGTTATTATAATCAAGTATGCCGCACAAAGAGGTTATAAGAGTCTATCCAGACCACCATATTTGGCGAGTAATGATAATAGGAGGAACGCTTATGTACGCAATTATTGCAACAGGTGGTAAACAGTACAAAGTAGCCGAAGGCGATATCATTAGAGTAGAAAAGCTTGGAGTAGAAGCAGGCGAGACTGTTACTTTTGATCAAGTGATCGCAGTAAATAATGACGGTTTAAAAGTTGGTTCTGACGTAGCAGATGCTACCGTTACAGCTTCAGTAATCGAAAATGCCAGAGCTAGAAAAGTTGTTGTTTACAAGTATAAGAGAAAAACCGGATACCACAAGAAAAACGGTCACAGACAGTCTTATACAAAAGTTAAGATCGAAAAGATCAACGGTTAATCAATATCTATGATAAAGATTACGATTCGTAAACATGCAGATTCTTACATCGGTTTTGAAACACTGGGACATGCAGACTATGCAGAGGAACAGTACGACATTATATGTGCCGCAGTATCCGTACTGGTGATCAACACATTGAATTCGCTGGAGACATTGACAAAGGATTCCTTTGACTTTAATGAGGACAGTGAGACAGGTTATATGAAATGCAGATTTCAGACCAGCCTGAGCGATGGTGGCAGATTACTTATGGATGCAATGGTTTTGGGATTGGGACAGATTTGCGATAACTATGGAAACAAATATACACAACTACTATTCGAGGAGGTGTAATGCTATGTTAAATATGAACCTTCAATTTTTCGCTCATAAAAAGGGAGTTGGTTCTACCAAGAACGGTAGAGATTCCGAGTCCAAGAGATTAGGCGCGAAAAGAGCTGACGGACAATTCGTAAAAGCTGGAAATATTCTTTATAGACAGCGCGGAACCAAGATTCACCCGGGTGTGAACGTTGGACGTGGTAACGACGATACTTTATTTGCTTTGACAGATGGTGTTGTTCGCTATACAAGAAAAGGAAGAGATAAGAAACAGGTTTCTATCGTTCCTGTAACAGCAGAATAAGAAAAAAGGACTGGCTTCGAATCTTATTAGATTTGAAGCCTGTTTTTTTCAGTAAAAATGTTATATACTATATGG
>JAQUWF010000005.1 GCA_028692975.1 Lachnospiraceae bacterium | reverse complement strand
AAAACGGAGAAGGAGGGATTTGAACCCTCGCGCCGCGCAAACGACCTACACCCTTAGCAGGGGCGCCTCTTCAGCCACTTGAGTACTTCTCCTCGTTGCCTGAATCCAATTACTTTATAAGATTTTTTATGCGCCCACCTCAAGTGAGCGCATTAGTCATTATACTAAAATGTGACTACTTTGTCAACGTATATTTTGCATATTTTTTACCGGCTATTTTGCACGTTTTTACTACCACCCGTAATATCCATCAATTCCATTTGCAATTCCCTGTACCATTTTGTTTTGATAGGAGTCTTTTGCCATATTCAGATCATCTGTCCGATTGCTCATATACCCCATTTCCACAATCGTAACCGGCATGGTTGCCCAGTTGATTCCTGTCATTTCATTTGTATAAAGTACTCCGCCATTCACAGCACCTGTTGCTGCACAGAAATTATCAACAATCTTTTTCGACAGATCCTGGCTTTTATTTATAACGCTATTGTTTAAAAACCGATTGTTTGATTGTGGTGCCATAGTCAATGCACCTTTCACAGAAGTATTGTCTATTCCATTGGCATGTATACGGACGAGAATATCTGCACCGGCATTGGCAGCTGCCTTTGCACGCTCCGCATTGCTGATATTCACATCATTTGTGGTCCGTGTCATGTAGACCTTATATCCCCTCGCTTCTAATTCTGTTCTTAATTTGAGTGATACCTTCAGATTAAGTTCATATTCATTTAATCTGGAAGCAGGTCCATACGTACCGGAAGCAACCTTCTGTTTTCTGGTACCTGAACCAGGTCCTATGGGCTCTTTTCCTGTATTCGCATGTAACTGATGTCCTGCATCGATAGCAATTATCTTATCCTTTTTGCCACCGACCCATGCACCGCTGCTGCCGAACTGGTACTCAACCCCGCCTATGGTCAAAGTCTGGTTCGCTGCCATGGATCCGTCTTCTTTTAAATAGTACCAGATATTTCCTGACTTCAGCCAGCCGGTCAGCATGGCACCGCTGCCATTCAGATAATACCATGCACCTCTTACTTTGATCCAGCCCGTGGCCATGGAACCATCCCCATTCAGAAAATACCAGATAGCTCCGTCTTTAATCCAGCCTGTGGCCATGCTTCCGCTGGCACTCATATAATACCATTTTCCACTTACACTGAGCCAGCCTGTTACCATGGCTCCACTTCTCTGAAGATAATACCACTTGCCGCCTATCATATTCCAGCCATTATTTCTCATGGATCCATCTGAATTCAGAAAATACCATGTATTTCCATCTTTAATCCAGCCTGTGGCCATGCTTCCGCTGGCACTCATATAATACCATTTTCCACTTACACTGAGCCAGCCTGTTACCATGGCTCCACTTCTCTGAAGATAATACCACTTGCCGCCTATCATATTCCAGCCATTATTGGCCATGGCTCCGGTAGCATTCAGGTAATACCAGTCATTTCCATCCTTCAACCAGCCCTTTACGACGGCACCCTGCGCATCCTTATAATACCAACTGCCCCCAGTATACACCCAGCCTATGGGCTTCGGTACCGGCGTTGGTGTTGGTTCTGGCGTTGGTGTTGGTTCTGGTGTTTCTTCTGGTGTTTGCACGGGAGTTGGAGTCGGCGTTGCTGTCGGCGTTGCAGTGGCTGTTGGCGTAGGCGTTGACGTCGGAGTAAGCGTTGCTTCTGCCCCTTCCTCCACATTATCCGTCTCTTCGGCCTTCTCATTTATTTCCTGTTCCACATTTGCTGTCTCTTTGCTGTCATCTGCCTCTTCCGCCTGCACACATAATGGAAAAGCCATACACATCATACAAATAGAAAGCAAAAACAGTATTTTTTTCATAGGCTTACCCCACCTTCTTATTTCTGTTCGTTTTCCCTGATGACCATCTCTATTCTGTCATGAACAGTCTGCGCAATCTCAGTTGACTTCATTTCTTTATATTCTTCATATATAATAGGTTCCAGAAAATGCACCTGTACGGTTACCGGCTTTGCAGAATTGGTATCAAACGACTGATATGAATTGATAATAGCAACCGGCATGATTGGACATTGTGCTTTGGTGGCACATTTGAAACTGCCGCCCTTGAATTCTAATATATTATTCTTGTCTCTGCTTCTGGTGCCTTCTGCAAAAATAACATAATTTCTTCCATTTTTAACTTCCTTTGTTACATTGATAATCACCTGCAGCGACTGTTTGATATCTTCCCGGTCCATGGAAAATGCTTTCATACATGCAAATACCTGCTTCAGGAAAGGTACATTTTCCACTTCCTTTTTTGCCACTACCGATATGGGATTGGGACATACCTCAATAAGTGCCAGCACATCATATAGTCCCTGGTGATTGGGATACAGCATAAAGCCGTTTTGTTTCGGAATATTTTCTATCCCATGTGGTTCAATGGTAACGCGTCCACCTTTATTCGCATGCTTTACAATATCCTTTAACATCGCATACCGCTGTTCTTCCGTATACTTATCCACATGCTTCGCATAATAGCAAAGACGAAACCATCCATAAGGTACCCAGAAAAAATTGTGTAATACCATAATCAGAATTCGTTTCATTTCTTCTCCCTCAAATGACTGTTTTATATAGTACAATAGTTACGTACAATATTCTTTTACCGCCGTCTCATATAGATTATTCCCCTTGGAATCGATTACTACTACTGCCGGAAAATATTCTACTTCTAATTTGCGGATAGCCTCCGCGCCAAGACCATCGTATGCAATAACTTCTGAACTCACAATCTTTTGTGACAGCAAAGCCCCTGCACCGCCTACCGCCGCAAAATAAACAGCGCCATTGCGAACGATGGCTTCCTGCACTTCCTTCGTACGCTTTCCTTTTCCGATCATCCCCTTTAATCCCATATCAAGAAACAGGGGTGTATATTTATCCATACGGCTGGCCGTGGTCGGACCTGCGGAACCGATAGCCCTGCCTTCTCTGGCCGGTGACGGTCCCATATAATAAATGATCTGATTCTTGAATTCCATGGGAATGGATTCTTTTTTCTGAATAGCCTCAAACATTCTCTTGTGCGCCGCATCCCGCGCTACAAAAATAGTACCTGAAATATATACATAATCTCCTGCTTCCAGAGAATCAATATCTGCTTTTGATAATGGTGCCTGAATATATTTATCCATTTTCTTACCCCCTTATATTTCCCGCGTCACATGTCTGTTCACATGACAACAGATATTGACCGCTACAGGCAGTCCTGCAATGTGTGTGGGATACGTATTAATATTTACGGACAATGCAGTAATCTTACCGCCAAGTCCGCCCGGCCCGATGCCGAGACAATTAATCTTTTCCAACAATTCTTCTTCCATATCACGCACATAAGGAATAGGGGAATGTTCTTCCATGCTGCGGGTTAATGCCTTCTTCGCCATACCCGCACATTTTTCAAAGGTACCACCGATACCAACGCCCACCACCATAGGCGGACAGGCATTAGGTCCCGCATCACGCACGGCTGTGAGGATAGCCTCCTTGACACCTTCTATACCATCCGCCGGTTTCAGCATAAAAACGCGGCTCATATTTTCGCTGCCGAACCCTTTTGGCGCCACCGTTATTTTAATCTTATCTCCCGGAACAATGGAATAATGGATCACCGCAGGCGTATTATCCTTGGTGTTCTCCCGGATCAAAGGATCTTTTACCACAGATTTGCGCAGATAGCCTTCCACATATCCCTGGCTGACTCCCTTATTCACCGCATCCTCCAGGTCACCGCCTACCAGATGTACATCCTGCCCAATCTCCAAAAAAACCACTGCCATCCCTGTATCCTGACAAATAGGAATCATATCACTCTCCGCAATCTCCAGATTATCCTGTAAAGAATCCAGAATCTGCTTCCCTAATTTAGATTCTTCCCTGTCCACGGCCGTTTTCAAAGCCTTTTTCATATCCGGAGAAAGATAATAATTCGCTTCTATACACATCTCTTTGATGTTTTCCGTAATGTTATCCACATTTATCTCTCTTATCATGTGTAAAACCTCCGCCACTTTACTAAATTTTGTGTATTCATTGAATCAATTATACCATGCCTTTTCCCATCCTGTGAAGAATACTTGAAAATAATTTAAAACAAATCCATTGACCATATCACCAAATAGTCTTATAATCTCTTTATGCAGATGTAGTTCATCGGTAGAACACCAGCTTCCCAAGCTGGGGAGGCGGGTTCGATTCCCGTCATCTGCTTAAGCCGAACCAGGCAGAAATAAATAAAAGGTCCCTCCGTGAAAGCTAGCTTTCTAAGGAGAGACCTTTTATTTATTTCTATTTGGCGAAGCCAAACATCCATACAACCTACGGTTGTATGGATGCGCCTGATTCGGCTGTCCGCCCCCACTTACTCATCTTTTATCTTTATCTTGTCCCCACTTCACCAGGAAGAATCAGAATAACTCTCCCAACAACGTACAAAAAAATAATATAAAATAATACGATTCATGACCCTCGGAAGCGTCGGCACTTAGAGCGAGCGGACACGGAGTGTTCGATCACTCTTAGTACCGCTACGCTGGAGCCGGAGCGCAAGCGAGTCATGAATCGTATATTTTATATTATTATTCAAAAACTAAATTACAGGAGTTATTCTGTTTCTTCTACAACTTCTTCTGTCACTTCTTCAATCCCTTCAATACTGCGTTCCCGAACCTTAGCAATACTTGCCACGGTCACGCCATCTTTCAGGTTCATGAGTTTCACACCGGAAGTGATTCTGCCAAGAATAGAAATACCAGAACACTGGGTCCGCATGATAATACCTTCCGTGGTAATCATCATGACCTCATTATCCTCATTCACAGCTTTCACACCAACCACAGGGCCGGTTTTATCGGTGATCTTATAACACTTCACACCTTTACCGCCACGGTTCTGAACAGAGAATTCACTGATAGAAGTACGCTTGCCAAGACCCTTCTCCGAAGCGAACAGCAGATAATCACCCTGAGTATTGAGCTGCATACCGATCACTTCATCCTGGTCCACCAGATTCATGCCGCGTACACCCATAGAACTTCTTCCGGTCTTTCTCACATCCGTCTCATGGAAACGGATACACTGGCCGAACTTGGTAATCAATAAAATATCCTTCTTATTATCGGTCGCTTTTACTTCGATCAATTCATCATCGTCATGAAGCGTAATCGCTGCAAGACCCGTTTTACGCACATTTGCATAATCCGTCAGCGGAGTCTTTTTCACGATACCATATTTGGTAACCATAAACAGGAAATGATCTTCCTTATACTCACTGATCGGGATCACTGCCGTTATCTTTTCCTCCGGCTGCAGCTGCAGCAGATTAATAATAGCAGTACCTCTCGCCGTGCGTCCTGCCTCCGGGATCTCGTATGCTTTCATACGGTAAACACGCCCGGTGCTGGTAAAGAACATAAGATAATGATGGGTCGTGGTCATAAGCAGCTCATCAATGAAATCATCATCCAGCGTCTGCATACCCTTAATACCCTTGCCGCCGCGATTCTGGCTGCGGAAATTATCTACGGTCATACGCTTTATATAGCCAAGCTTTGTCATAGCAATCACGGTATTTTCCTTTGGAATCATATCTTCCATGGAAATATCATAAGCATCAAAACCAATGGCAGTTCTTCTCTCATCCCCATATTTCTCAGAAATAGTCAGGATTTCTTCACGAATCACACGAAGCAGCATAGTACGATCTCCCAAAATAGCAGTCAGATAATGGATACGATCCATCAATTCCTTGTATTCTGCTTCCAGCTTCTCCCGCTCCAAACCGGTCAGTGCACGCAGACGCATATCTACGATAGCCTGAGCCTGAGCATCGGATAAACCGAATTCCTTCATCAATTCTTCTTTGGCCTCCGCCACATTCTTAGAGGCACGAATAATCTTAATCACTTTATCAATATTATCCAGAGCCTTTAACAGACCCTCCAAAATATGAGCACGTTCCTGTGCCTTATTCAGTTCATATTTGGTACGACGTGTTACTACATCTTCCTGATGTGCCAGATAATAAGTCAGCATGTCCAGGATATTCATGACTCTTGGCTCATTATTTACCAGAGCCAGCATGATAACACCGAAGGTATCCTGCATCTGGGTATGTTTGTATAACTGATTCAAAATAGTGTTGGCATTCACATCACGGCGCAGCTCGATACAGATTTCCATGCCTTCTCTGCTGGAATGGTCATTTAATGCGGTGATGCCGTCAATCTTTTTGTCGCGTACCAGTTCCGCTATCTTCTCCACCAGTCTCGCTTTATTAACCATGTACGGAAGTTCGGAAACAAGAATCTTATTCTTTCCATTTGGCATAGCCTCTATATTGGTCACGGCACGCACACGGATCTTGCCGCGGCCGGTGCGGTATGCTTCCTCGATACCTCTGGTTCCAAGGATCGTAGCACCTGTTGGGAAATCCGGCCCTTTGATAACTTCCAGAATCTCCTCTATGGTGGTCGCTCTGTCTTCCTCAATGATATTATCAATAATTTTTACCACAGCATTAATAACCTCTCTCAGATTATGAGGAGGAATATTCGTCGCCATACCTACGGCGATACCGGAAGTACCATTTACCAGAAGATTTGGAAATCTGGATGGAAGTACCGTCGGTTCTTTTTCGGTCTCATCAAAGTTTGGTATAAAATCTACGGTATTTTTACCGATGTCTGCAGTCATTTCTACTGAAATCTTGCTGAGACGCGCCTCTGTGTAACGCATGGCAGCCGCGCCGTCACCGTCCACAGAACCAAAGTTACCGTGGCCGTCTACCAGTGGATATCTGGTGGACCATTCCTGTGCAAGATTGACCAATGCTCCGTAAATAGAACTGTCACCATGAGGGTGATATTTACCCATGGTATCGCCGACAATACGTGCACATTTTCTGTGAGGCTTGTCAGGTCCATTATTTAATTCGATCATGGAATACATGATTCTTCGCTGTACTGGTTTTAATCCGTCTCTTACATCCGGTAACGCACGAGCCGCAATAACACTCATGGCGTAATCAATATAAGACGTTTCCATGGTCTTCTTCAGATCAATCTCATGGACTTTATCAAATATATTATCTTCCATTTTTTCTCCCTTTTATTATACTGTGCTATGCTGTATCATGCCATCTCGATTCCGCTTCGCTTCATCTCGATGAGGGCTATCGCCCTATGTCAGTATGAAAAAATCGTCTGATTCATGAAAGCATGATCATACGCATTTTCCATACTGACGCATGGCTCATTAGATATCCAAATTTTTAACATACTTAGCATTGGCTTCAATAAATTCACGTCTTGGTTCTACCTTATCACCCATGAGGGTGGTAAAGGTCAGATCAATCTCGGAAGAAGCCTCTTCATCCATGGTCACTCTCAATAAAATCCTCTGTTCCGGATCCATGGTAGTATCCCAGAGCTGGTCTGCATCCATCTCGCCCAGACCTTTGTAACGCTGGATCTTATTATTGCCGTCACGCCCAATTTCTGTAAGGATATTATCTAATTCCTCATCGGAATATGCATACCATGATTTTTTATTTTTCTCCACTTTATAAAGGGGCGGCTGTGCCAGATATACATAACCCTGTTTGATCAATTCCGGCATAAAACGATACAGGAATGTCAATAATAAGGTTGCAATATGAGCACCGTCCACGTCGGCATCGGTCATGATAATAATCTTATGATAACGAAGCTTGGTCACATCAAAGTCGTCATGGATACCGGTTCCGAATGCTGTGATCATGGCTTTGATCTCCGCATTGCCATAGATACGGTCCAGTCTGGCTTTCTCAACATTTAATATTTTACCACGAAGAGGAAGAATAGCCTGGGTCTTTCTGTCACGGGCCGTCTTTGCAGACCCACCAGCGGAATCTCCCTCGACGATATATATTTCGCAGTTTTCTGCATTTTTGTCGGAACAGTCTGCCAGTTTACCAGGTAAAGATAAACCTTCCAGCGCTGATTTTCTTCTGGTCAGATCGCGGGCTTTTCTCGCCGCATCTCTTGCACGCTGGGCCAGCACTGATTTCTCGATGGTCATTTTAGCCACCTGCGGATGCTGTTCCAGGAAGATTTCCAACTGAGTGGAAACAATATTATCAACCGCACCGCGGGCCTCGCTGTTTCCTAATTTCTGTTTTGTCTGACCCTCGAACTGGGGATCTTCGATCTTCACACTGATGATAGAGGTCAATCCTTCACGGATATCTTCTCCTGTCAAATTCGTTTCATTGTCTTTTAATATTTTATTTTTTCTCGCATAGTCATTAAATGTTTTTGTCAATGCATTACGGAATCCGACGATATGAGTACCACCCTCGGGAGTCGTTATATTATTTACAAAACCATACGTATTTTCTGTATAGGAATCGTTGTGCTGCATAGCCACTTCCACTGCCACGCCATCCTTGATGCCTTCACAGTAAATAATATCTTCATACAGTGCCGTCTTACTCCGGTTCAGGTAGGTAACAAATTCCTTGATACCACCTTCGTAATGGAAATCTTTCTCCACAGGTTCATCTTCCCGCTCATCACGCAGGCTGATACGAAGTCCCTTAGTCAGAAATGCCATTTCACGGAAACGTTGTTTTAAAGTATCGTAATCAAAATTGAGTTCTTCAAAAATTTCTTTATCTGGATAAAAAGAAACCATGGTTCCTGTCTTTTCCGGTTCACATTCATCAATGACTTTTAATTTATAAACTACATGACCACGTTCATAGCGCTGTCTGTATACTTTGCCTGTATCATAAACCGTAACCTCCAGCCATTCCGACAGGGCATTTACCACAGATGCACCAACGCCGTGAAGACCACCGGACACTTTGTATCCTCCTCCGCCGAATTTACCGCCGGCATGAAGCACCGTAAATACAACCTCAATAGCCGGAATACCCGCCTTGTGATTGAGGCCTACCGGAATACCACGGCCGTTATCGATAACGGTGATCGAGCCGTCTTTATTAATAATAATCTGTATTTTATCGCAATAGCCGGCCAATGCCTCATCTACTGCATTGTCCACGATTTCATAAACCAGGTGATGCAATCCTCTGGAAGAAGTACTGCCAATATACATACCCGGACGTTTCCGAACTGCTTCCAATCCCTCTAATATTTGAATCTGATCTGCTCCGTACTCTTGTGTACTCATCTTATTCCTCCTGCAACTACCTGAAACACTTTGTTTACCTCAAACTGATTATGTACCAATTCGTCCAGACCAGTACAGGTAAGAATGGTCTGAATATCTTTGATACTGTTCAATAAATAATTTTGCCGATTGTTGTCTAATTCTGATAATACATCATCCAGTAAAAGAATAGGCGTATCCTGAATCACCTTTTTCACCAGATATATTTCTGATAATTTTAAAGATAATGCCGCTGTCCGCTGCTGTCCCTGGGAACCATACTTACGGATATCGATATCGTTGACCTTCACACAGAGATCGTCTCTATGCGGGCCTATACTTGTAGTCTTAAATTTGAAATCCGTTTCCCGCGCTCTTACCAGCTGTTCTTTATATTCCTGCAGCCCGGAATTTGGTTCATAAAATAATTTCAGTTTTTCCAGACCACCGGTAAGTTTACTATGAATATCTGAGATAATCTCATTTAATTCATAAATAAATTTGTTTCTTTTTTCAATAATTTTAGTGCCATACTGCACCAGTTGTTCATCCCATACATCTATGGTGTTTTTTAAATTAGGATCAAAATAAATATCTTTTAATAATTTATTTCGTTGATTCAAAATTTTATTATAATTGGTCAAATCACTTAAATACAAAGAATCAAGTTGACATAATTCTAAATCTATAAATCTTCTTCGTTCCCCGGGTCCATTTTTTATAATATTTAAATCTTCCGGAGAAAAGAACACAATATTAATAATACCAAATAATTCCCTTGCCTTGCGAATGGGCACACCATTGATAGCCACGCCTTTCGGCTTGCTTTTCTTTAAATGCATATCAATGCGGTATTCACAGTCGTGTTTGGAAACAGTCATGCGGATATGGGATTCTTCCTGATCGAATCGGATGATATCCCTGTCTTTGCTGCCTTTATGAGATTTGGTCGTCCCCGCAATAAAGATAGATTCCAAAACATTGGTCTTACCCTGGGCATTATCGCCATAAAGTATATTGGTTCCCTTATCGAATGTCATAGACAGGGAATCATAATTTCTGTAATTTTTTAATTCCAGCGATTCTATATACATGATTCTCCAACTGTAACTGTTCAGTACCTGACCAGTTACATGCCGAAATTCATTCCAAATCTGTTTCGCAGATGGAATTTCGACACTCCTGAATCATTTTCTTACGCTCATTGCAGTAAATGCGCAGACCTACTGAATAGTTACCTCCAACTACTTTATTATTTTTACTTCCTTTCCATCAAATGAAAAAGTATCCCCATCGTATAATTTTTTTCCTCTGCGGGTATCTACCTCTCCATTTACCTTTACCAGACCATCCTGAATGGCAAATTTTGCTTCTACACCATCCTGTACCAGATTGGCTGCTTTCAAAGCCTGTCCTAATTTGATATATTCATCTCTTAATTTGATTTCCATAATGCTCCTTACTGTCTTGCCTGATTAAAATTAACAGGAAGAATCAGATACGTATACATATTCTGCTCATCACGGATAATACATGGTGCCTTTGGATTGACCAGATACATTTCTATCTGTTCATCATCAATCACTTTCAAAGCATCAATCAAAAATTTAGGATTAAATCCAATCAGTATATCCTTACCATCTTTGTCAATATCCACATCCTCATCCATGGATCCCATCTGAGAATCGATATTTAATTTCATAAAGCCATCCTGAATGTTAATGATGATAGGCTTCTTGTCACCCTCTTTGATAAACAAAGTGGCACGGTCGATACAATTCAACAACTCCATCTTGTTCACAAGGATCTTTGTCTCATAGTCTGTTGAAATCATCTGGTCTATCTTAAAGTATTCCCCTTCTATCAGACGTGAAACAACGATAGTATCATCAAATTCGAAGACAATATGGTTCTGTGTAAAGAAAATGCTGACCATATCTTCCATCTCACCAGATAATATTTTGCTTATTTCATTCAGCGTCTTACCAGGTACAATGACTTTTTTATCACTGTATGATTCTTTTAACTGTACCTTGCGGATAGAAATACGATGTCCATCCAGAGATACAACTTTTAATATATCACCGCTGATCTGGAATAATTCACCAGTCATTAATTTGTTATTTTCGTTTGGTGCTATAGAAAAAATAGTCTGACGAATAATGTCTTTTAACGTAAACTGTGAAATGACAACACAGTCTTCTCTTTCAATAATGGGTAAATAAGAAAAATCTTCACCTGACTTACCGCCAATGTTAAATTTGGCTTTTTCACAGGTAATCGTTGTATTTAAATTGTCATCGGTAGAAATAGTCACATCGTTATCCGGCATTTTGCGGATAATATCAAAGAATATCTTTGCATCCAGGGCAATGAAGCCTCTTTCTGCGATAGATCCCTGTACGATGGTTTCAATACCAAGTTCCATATCATTCGTTGTAAATTTTATAACATCCGTAGAAGCATCGATCAAAACACATTCTAATATAGGCATAGTGGTTTTAGATGGTACCGCCTTCATAGAGATGCTCATGCTTTTTAATAATTCATTTTTAGAACATATAATTTTCATGCTGTATAAAACTCCTTCCCAGAGAAAAAATAAAATGTTTGATATACGACAGGCTACTGCAAATCCATCCCCATAACAGAGTGAATGGTGCAAAAGTGTCATAAATATATAATATAAAAAATAATCAGTCGTCTTCGCCTTAGAGGTTGTGTATATGTGTAAAAGCCTGTTTTTGCCCTAAAATACAAGGAATTTCGAAAGGAATAACCTTGTTGATAATTTGTTTTAGCCCTGTGATTTGGATGTGTCTAAAAAAACGGGAAAAAGTTACTCACGTTTCGTTCACATTCAATCAACAGCTTATACACATAGGCAATGTGGACAACTAAATATTTGGATTTATTTTTTTACGTATTACTTCAACGGTATTTTTGGTCTCTTCAGAGGATTCCATCTCTTTTTCAATCTTTTTGATACCACTGAGGATCGTCGTGTGATCTTTCTTATTTAAAGCACCTGCAATAGTAGAAAGAGAATCTTCCGTCATTTTACGGCACAAATACATGGCAATCTTACGTGGGTATACGATTTTGGTATCTCTCTTCTGACTTTTTATCTCATTAGGTGTCAAATTAAAATGATCGGCCACCACTTCAATAATCAACTGTGAAGTAATCGTCTTTTTCTGATCAGGCGAAATAATATCTTTTAGTACTTCTTCGGCCATAGACAGGTTGATATCCCGGTGCTCAAGATTACTCTTGGCACGGATCTTATTCAGGGAGCCTTCCAGCTCACGAATATTTGATTTGATATTTTTGGCAATATAATCAATAACCTTGTCGTCTATGACATAACCGTCCAATTCTTCTTTCTTGCGGAGAATTGCCATACGTGTCTCATAATCAGGTGAAGAAATATCGGCGATCAGTCCCCATTCAAAACGGGAGCGAATACGTTCTTCCAGGATATCCAGGTCTTTCGGCGGTTTATCAGAAGATACGATAATCTGCTTTTTGGCACCGTGAAGAGCATTGAATGTATGGAAGAATTCTTCCTGCGTGGATTCTTTTCCTATAATAAACTGGATATCATCGACCAGAAGAACATCAATATTTCTATATTTGTCACGGAATTTGGACATGGCCGTGTTGTTTCCGTTACGGATCGAATCGATAACTTCATTGGTAAAATCTTCACTGGTCACATACAAAACCTTTTTATTAGGATCGTTTTCCAGAATAAAATGGGCAATGGAATGCATTAAATGAGTTTTACCAAGTCCTACACCTGCATATAAATAAAGAGGATTGTATATTTCTCCCGGAGATTCGGCTACAGCCAAGGAGGCTGCGTGGGCAAATTTATTATTGCTTCCGACTACAAAGGTGTCAAAGGTATACTTTGGGTTCAGGTGAGCCTCTTCCATAGCGGAAGTAAAGGTAGGTGAAGCAGGCTTCTCTTCTACATTCACTTCATCCGGTCCGATAAAATGGATTTTAAGATCCAGTCCAGTGACTTCTGCAATCGCTACTTTAATAGGAAGTGTATACTTTTTGCTTAACACATTAATACCCATGGTACCAGAAGGTACAATAAAGGTAATGACATCGTTCTGGACATTTTTAATTTCCAGAGGAAGCAGCCATGATTCATAAGAAACATTGGACAAATCATGATCTATTTTAATTTTTTTGAGGATGTTGCCCCACTCTTCTTTTACCAAATCTAACGAGTTCATTATACTTCTCCATTCTTTTACGCAATATCACTACTCTATAATAGTATAAATTACAATTTTAATCAATGATTAAATAATTTCTGCGCCCCTGAATCATATAATGAATGATTTATAAATGAAAAAGATGTGGATAAATGAAAAAAAACTGTGAGTATCCATGTGGAAAAATGGTTACCATAAAGCAGGTTATTTTATGGGTGTGAATAAGTTCTCCATAATGTACACATGCAATAAAATGTATAAATAAGGGTTTTTTTGTCATAATTGTGTATTTATAAACATAAAATCACAAAGTTATCCACAAGTTATCCACAAATTGTGGATAATATTACGTCAACCAAATTTTTTTTACACAAAACAAGATAATGTAATAAGGATTTTTGTTTTACTAGATATTGTGGAAATATGTAAGAATGCAAAAAAAACGTGTTTTTGCTTGACTTTATGGTACTTTATGAATATAATTGAAATGATGTTTTTCAAGATATAAGATAATTCTGTACCAATTATTTATAGATATTTGGTTTATGTAAGGAGGTGCTTTTAAGATGCATAAAGGAAAAATGACATTCCAGCCAAAAACAAGATCCAGAGCTAAAGTTCATGGATTTAGAGCAAGAATGAGTAGCAAAGGCGGTAGAAACGTATTAGCTGCAAGAAGAGCAAAAGGAAGAAAACAGTTATCAGCATAAGACCGCAGTAATGTGGTCTTTTCTTCTCTAAAGCTCCCCTGCTGCAAGGTAGGGGAGCTTTAAAAGACAAAAAGGTATTTATATGAAGTATTCGGAAAGTTTGAAGAAAAATGCGGATTTTCAAAAGGTATACCGAAAGGGAAAATCTTTTGCCAACCGCTTTTTAGTTTTATATGTAGTACCAAACAATACAGAAAAAAACAGACTTGGTATCACAGTAAGTAAAAAGGTTGGAAACAGTGTTGTCAGACATCATTTATGCAGACTGGTTCGTGAGAGTTATCGATTACATGAAGATTCCTTTCAGAATGGGTTAGATATGGTGGTAGTTGCAAGAGTAACAGCGAAGGAAGCCTCTTATCATGAGATTGAGAGTGCACTTTTGCATCTTGGGAGATTACATGAAATCATTGTTAATTAAAGGCATTAAATTTTATCAGAAAAATATTTCACCGTGGAAAAGGACAAAATGTCCATATTTTCCTACGTGTTCAGCATATGGATTAGAAGCAATCCAGAAACATGGAGCCCTCAAGGGGAGTCTTCTGGCTATCTGGAGAATTTTGCGCTGCAATCCTTTTTCTAAGGGAGGATATGATCCGGTCCCGTAAAGTAACATTTTTATTAAAGTTCATGAATGAACAACAAGGTATTTTTGAACAGGCAGTCCTGTTCTGTAAATAAGGAGGAAAATATATTGAATTTAGTATTAACCAAAAGTACCATGCCTGTCATAGGATGGGTAGCTGATATCTTGGGAATGTTAATGGACGGTATTTATTTTGTCATCGACAAGATTGGTATCGGTAATGTTGGTCTGGCAATTATTTTGTTTACCATCATTATGTATGCATTAATGACACCTCTTCAGATCAAGCAGCAGAAGTTTTCAAAACTGAATGCGGTCATGTCACCGGAACTTCAGAAGATTCAGAAAAAGTATCAGGGTAAGAAAGACCAGGTTTCCATGACGAAAATGCAGGAAGAAACCCAGGCTGTATATCAGAAGTATGGCGTTTCACCTACCGGAAGCTGTGCACAGTTATTGATTCAGATGCCTGTTCTTTTTGCACTGTATCAGGTTATCTATCATATTCCAGGATACATCAACATGATAGGGGACAAGCTGACTGCTCTCGTTGAGACAAGCGGTGCTACCAGCGCGATTAACACATATGTGTCTTCTCTGAATAATGCTCAGCTGGTTATCACAGACGATGCCACAAATGCTCAGATCGTGGATCTTTTATACAAATTAACACCTTCCCAGTGGAATGGCTTTATTGAGACCGTATCTGGTAATATTGCAAGTGCAGCACAGTCTGCATCGGATTATATCATTAATGCCACAAGTTTCTTTGGATTTAACAGACTGAGTATTTCTGAGACTCCTTTTGGTAAATTAACAGAGATTTTCAAGGGCGGGGATTTTGGAATCGGCAGTATTTTTGTTATTATCATAGTTATTCTGATTCCTGTACTGGCATGGTTTACACAGTACCTGAATTACAAATTAATGCCGCAGCCGGCACAGCAGAATACCAATGGAACACCTGGAACCATGGAAAGCACCATGAAATCCATGAATACCTTTATGCCGATCATGTCCGCAGTATTTTGTTTCACACTTCCTGTAGGTATTGGTATCTACTGGGTAATCGGTGCTGTTGTACGAAGTGTTCAGCAGTTTGTTATCAATAAACATATGGATAAGATTGATATGAATGAAATGATCAATGCTAATCTGGAAAAAGCAAATAAGAAACGTGCAAAACAGGGACTTCCGCCACAGAAGATTACCAATCAGGCTAAGATGAATGTACGTAATCTTGAAGTGGACGAAGAAGTCAAAGAGAAAAAAGCAGCTGAGAAAGCACAGAAGACAGCTGAAAAGGTAAAGCAATCGACGGAATACTATAATGCTAATGCGAAACCGGGCAGTCTGGCTTCCAAAGCCAATATGGTAAAACAGTTCGAAGAGCGCAATAAGAAAAAATAGACCAAGGGGGATTAGTTAGTTATGGAATATAGAGAAATAACAGCAAGTACCGTAGACGATGCGATCACAAAAGCATGCATCGAACTTGGAATTTCCAGTGATAATCTTGATTATCAGGTTATAAGTGAAGGCAGCAGAGGGTTCCTTGGATTAGGAAGCAAACCGGCCGTTATCAAAGTCCGCAAAAAAGATCCAGTTGCAAAGCAGCAGGAAAAAGCGGTTCGGGCAGAGAATAAAACTGTAGTAAAGACAGAGGCTCCAAAAAAGGTAATGCCAAAGGCTGAGCCTGTGAAAGAAACAGTAAAAGAGCCAGTTAAAAAGGTAGAAATCAAGAGTGAAATAAAGACTGAACCTGCAAAGGCAGAAAAGAATGAATTTGTACAGAGACCGGAAAGAGTTGTAACACCTAAGACAGAAGATGAGATCGAAGCTATGAAAAAGGCTGCGGAAGAGTTTTTGGGCAGTGTTTTCAAATCCATGAATATGGAAGTGCAGATTACCATTGAGTATGATCAGGGTGAAGGCAGCTTGAACATTGATTTTGCCGGTGAAGAGATGGGTATTCTGATCGGTAAACGTGGACAGACTCTGGATTCTCTCCAGTACTTGACCAGCCTTGTAGTAAATAAGGGCAATAATGAATATATCCGCGTAAAACTTGACACGGAAAATTACAGAAAACGCAGAAAAGATACGTTGGAAAATCTCGCAAGGAATATTGCTTTTAAGGTAAAGAAGACCAGAAAAGCCGTTTCTTTAGAGCCGATGAATCCTTATGAGAGACGTATTATTCATTCTGCTTTGCAGAGTAATAAGTTTGTGGAGACATTCAGTGAAGGGGAAGAACCTTTCCGTCACGTTGTTGTTACTTTAAAAAGATAGGTATTTGGATATTTTAATATAGATATATTTAGTGTAAAATATGTTCTAGGTCAAAGCATGAACAGTACGCCTTGTTTGCGTGCGCTTTGATCTGGGACATTTTTGTTTGAAAGGAGTCAGGATGGATACGAAAACAACGATTGCAGCGGTTGCGTCGGCCATGTCCACAGCAGGAATCGGTATTATAAGGATTAGTGGTCCGGAATGTATGGACATTATTCATAAGGTTTATCGTTCGAAGAAGAACAAGAAGAATATTATGGATGTACCTACGCACACCATCCATTATGGTTTTATTTATGATGGGGAACAGGTCATTGATGAAGTGCTGGTCATGATCATGCGGGGACCGCATACGTATACAGGTGAGGATACGGTGGAAATCGATTGTCATGGTGGTATTCTGGCTATGCGCAGAGTGCTGGAGACGGTGATCAAATATGGCGCCAGACCGGCGGAACCTGGTGAATTTACCAAGCGGGCTTTCTTAAATGGGAGGATTGATCTGTCCCAGGCGGAGGCCGTGATTGATGTAATTAATGCAAAGAATGAATATGCCCTGAAGAGTTCCATGAATCAGTTGAAGGGATCTGTTCTTCAGGCAATCGGCGAGATTCGCAGTAAGATTTTGTATCATATCGCTTATATTGAATCTGCGCTGGATGATCCGGAGCATATCAGTATAGATGGATATGGGGAATCGTTGAAAAATGAAATTTTACCTTTAAGGGAGAATATACAGAAACTTCTGGATACCACAGGTGAAGGTAAGCTGATCCATGAAGGAATAAAGACGGTTATTGTGGGAAAGCCAAATGCCGGGAAGTCTTCGCTTTTGAATCTGTTGGTAGGGGAAAACCGTGCTATCGTCACGGATATTGCCGGAACGACCAGAGATATTCTGGAGGAGACGATCACGCTGCATGGGATTTCTCTGCGGATGATCGATACAGCAGGGATTCGCAGTACGGAGGATGTGATCGAGAAGATCGGCGTGCAGAAGGCCAAAGAATATGCGGAGGATGCGGACCTGATCTTGTATGTGGTGGATGCCTCGGATGAACTGGATGAGAATGATTTTGAGATTATGGAGCTGCTAAAGAGCAAGAAGGCTATTGTTTTATTAAATAAAACGGATCTGGATATACGGACTTCCCAGGAGAAACTGCAGGGCATGGTGGATGCACCGGTGCTGGCTATCTCCGCCAGGGAGGAGAGGGGCATAGACCTTCTGGAAGGGCGTATTAAGGAGATGTTTTTCGCAGGGGAACTGCAGTTCAATGATGAGGTTTATATCACGAATGTGAGACATAAGGCGGCTCTGGAGGCAGCACAGGATAGTCTTGGGTTGGTTTTGCAGAGTATTGCGGATGGAATGCCGGAGGATTTTTATTCCATTGATCTGATGAATGGGTATGAGGAACTTGGATCTATCACTGGGGAAACAGTTGGAGAAGATCTGGTGAATGAGATATTTAGTAAGTTTTGTACTGGGAAATAGAGAGGATATGGAAGATGAACGGTTTAGTGGAGAATTATGATGTTGTGGTGATTGGGGCCGGACATGCCGGGTGTGAGGCGGCTTTGGCGGCAGCTCGGCTGGGGTTAGAGACTATTGTTTTTACGGTTAGTGTGGACAGTATTGCGCTCATGCCTTGCAATCCGAATATTGGCGGGTCCTCCAAAGGGCATTTGGTCAGGGAGATTGATGCTCTTGGCGGAGAGATGGGGAAGAATATTGACAAGACCTTTATTCAGTCGAAGATGCTCAATCAGTCTAAGGGGCCTGCGGTGCATTCTCTGCGGGCTCAGGCGGATAAGAATGCTTATAGCAGAGGTATGCGCAAGGTTTTGGAGAATACGGATCATTTGACGGTGAAGCAGGCTGAGGTGACGAAATTGCTTGTGGAGGACCAGGTGATCCAGGGTGTGGAGACATATTCCGGGGCAAAGTATATGGCTCGGGCGGTTGTGCTTTGTACAGGGACTTATCTGAAGGCCCGCTGCATTTATGGAGATATCAGTAATTATACGGGGCCAAATGGGCTGCAGCCAGCTAATTATCTGACGGATTCGCTGAAAGAAAATGGGGTGGAGATGTTCCGGTTTAAGACTGGGACTCCGGCTCGTATTGATAAGAGAAGTATTGATTTTTCCAAGATGGAGGAGCAGTTTGGGGATGAGAAGGTGGTTCCCTTTTCTTTTTCTACGGACCCGGCGGATGTACAGATTGACCAGGCTTCCTGCTGGCTGACGTATACCAACGAGCATACACATGAGATTATCCGGGCGAATCTGGATCGTTCTCCGCTGTATTCCGGTATGATCGAGGGGACAGGCCCCAGGTATTGTCCTTCTATTGAGGATAAGGTGGTAAAATTTGCGGATAAGAACAGGCATCAGGTATTTATTGAGCCGGAGGGACTATATACGAATGAGATGTATGTGGGTGGTATGTCCAGTTCACTTCCGGAGGATGTGCAGCATGAAATGTATCATTCTGTGGCCGGGCTGGAGCATGTGAAAATCGTGCGGAATGCTTATGCGATCGAGTATGATTGTATTAATCCGCGTCAGCTTACGGCCGCTTTGCAGTTTAAGGCTATTAAGGGTTTGTTCAGTGGTGGACAGTTTAACGGCAGTTCTGGATATGAGGAGGCTGCGGCTCAGGGTCTGGTGGCTGGTGTGAATGCGGCGCAGTATGTTAAGGGTAAGGATCTACTGATTTTGGATCGTTCGGAGTCTTATATTGGGGTGCTCATTGATGATCTGGTGACGAAGGAGAATCATGAGCCTTATCGTATGATGACCAGCCGTGCGGAGTACAGACTTCTTTTGCGGCAGGATAATGCGGATCAGAGGCTGCGGAAGAAGGGGTATGAGGTTGGATTGATTTCTCAGGAACAATATGAGGCGCTTTTGTTGAAGGAGCAGCAGATTGAGGAGGAAATCCACAGGGTGGAGCATGTAAACATTGGTTCATCCACAGAGGTTCAGAATCTTCTGGAAGTTAACCACAGTACGGTCCTCAAATCGGGGACTACTATGGCGGAATTGATCAAGCGGCCGGAGTTGAATTATATGATGCTGGCTCCCATCGATAAGAACAGGCCGGAGCTGCCGGAGGATGTGCAGGAGCAGGTTAATATTAACATTAAGTATGAGGGTTATATTAAGCGGCAGCTGAAGCAGGTGGAACAATTTAAGAAGCTGGAGACGAAGCGGATTCCGGAGGATCTGGATTATGAGACTATTAAGAGTCTTCGTATTGAGGCCAAGCAGAAACTGGAGCTGTACCGTCCTATGAATATTGGGCAGGCGTCTCGTATTTCCGGTGTTTCTCCGGCAGATATTTCGGTGCTGCTTGTTTTTCTGGAACAGATGAGAAGATAGTGGATTTTTGTGTTTGTAATTGCGGTGAAGCGGAGAGGTGATAAAAAGTTATGTCAACTTATAATACAACGAAATTTGAGCAGGGTTTGGAGAGTTTAAATTTGTCTTTGTCAGCTGGTCAGATGGATCAGTTTATGCTATATTATGAGCTTTTGATTGAGAAGAATAAGGTTATGAATCTGACTGGTATTACGGAGTTTGATGAGGTGATCGAGAAGCATTTTCTGGACAGTCTTTCTCTTGTGAAAGCAGTTGATCTAAAGGGCTCGGAAAGTGTCCTGGATGTGGGAACTGGCGCGGGTTTTCCTGGTATTCCTTTGAAGATCGTTTTTCCTGATCTGAAGGTTGTTTTGCTGGATTCTTTGAATAAGAGGATTAGCTTTTTGAATGAGGTGATCGAGGCTTTGTATTTGGATAATATTTCGGCTGTGCATGGACGGGCTGAGGATTTTGCAAGGGATGTGAAGTATCGGGAATCTTTTGATTTTTGTGTCTCTCGGGCGGTTTCTAATCTGAGTTCTCTGGCGGAATATTGCCTACCTTATGTAAACCATGGCGGGTGTTTTGTTTCTTATAAATCGGGGAAGATTGAGGAGGAATTGGAGACGGCGAAGAAGGCTGTTTTTGTGCTTGGGGGGAAACTGGAGAAGGTGGAGAAGTTTGAACTTGGGGACGCGGAGCGGTCGATTTTGGTTATTCGGAAGGAGAGAGGGACGCCGAAGATGTTTCCTCGGAAAGCGGGGCTGCCTACTAAGGAGCCCATTTGTTAGTGGGGAAATGGGGACGGAAAAAAGAGGGGCGGATGATGGCGTACAGCCTGCCGCTCCTTTTCACAGCGCTACGTTCCCCTTCAGCTAATCGCTAACTGCGACTAGGACACTCAGCAAAGGCTTCGTGCCCAAGTCTCCGTAAGCTCTGGATCCTCAGGCTCACTGACGCTTTCTCTGTGAAAAGGAGCGCAGGCCGCCCGCCATCATCCGCCCCTCTTTTTTCCTGAGGCTGGAAGCGCGGTGTGTGGGGATGGATTGTGGAGATGGTGGTGGTGAATGCGTGGATTTTGTGGATAAGGGGGCACATCACTGCGTTCGCTGGGGGATGGAGTGATTGGAAAATTGATTGCTTTTTATTTTGTGTTTATTGGATGTAATTGATTTGTAGGAGTTCTAAGGTGAAATACTTGAATTAGTTGATATTTTGCTTGTTTTTTGTTAATAATTTTGATTGGAATAATATCAATAATGATTTAAATAAGAGAACTCAATTTTTTGATTATTTTAGTTATGATAAACATATTGGTAATGTTTAATTATGGCTATTCTTTGTATAATGTTCATTGTTTGAATTTGTATTGTAATTGTTTAAAATGATGGTACATTTTAGGTTAAGGAATTCTGTTTTAAATTATCAATGTCAGTAACTATCCAGAACTCACAACTGTGAAGAAAAATGGAGCATAAAATAATACGATTCATGTACCCTCAAAAACGTCGGTCCTAAGAGTGAGTGGCAGTGGTAACTGCCACTCACTCTTAGGACCGCTACGTTTTTGCCGGAGCGAAAGCGTGTCATGAATCGTATTATTTTATGTTCCATTTTTCACTTAAACTTTCGGTTCTGGAGAGTTACGTCCCCATACATATAAATTTCCGTTTCTGGATAGTTACGTCCTCATACATATAAAAGTCTGTTTTTTACAAGTATATCCCCATATACCGCAAAATAATGTCCAAATCACAGTATTTTATTCAACTCAATCAAGGTTTCTTCTGTATTTTCCACGTGTGGCAGGTATTTGCTTTGGGAGATGATGATAGTTTTGGCGGTTGGGGCGTATTTTTGGTAACTATTTAGGATATCTTTGATGTTTGATTGTGCTTTGCCTCCCAGTATGTAGATTGGGTTGCTCAGGTTGGAAAGGGATGGAATGATATTCATGTTTATGTATCTGCCATCCAGGCTGGCCAGGAGGTATCTGTTATTTCCTCTTCCTTTGTGGGATGCTTCGTAGTAGGCATCTTCCAGGTCACGATTGATGTGGAATGGGTTGTAGAAGTATTCCTCGGTGAATTTCAGATCAAGATTTCCCTTACCTGTTATGGTATTGTAGAGACAGGTTCCTAATAAGGGAAGTTCCAGCAGTTTTTTTATGATTTTTGTTTCGTGGTTTGGAGACTGCTGTAATTGACCCAAGTCCGTTGGGTTGATAAAGATAAGTTTTCCAAAATTGTCAGGGGTATAAGCAGCGGACATTACGGTCAGGGATGTAGAAAGACCAATGGAAATGATATCTGTTTTCTCTTTTATTATATTTTTGATGAAATCATTGATTAACTGTACATAAACAAAGTTTGTGTATGTGATATTTGGCTTGTCGGATCTGCCGCAGCCTAATAAATCAATGGTGTATACGGTATGCGTATGAGCAAACGCTTCTACAGTTGACTTCCATTCATAACTGGAGCCATAGGGAGTTAAATCGTGAATAAGAAGCAGTGGGCTTCCACTTCCCTGCTTTGTATAAAAGATGTTTCCGAGTTTCCATTCGAAAAAGGTATCTTCCTCTGTATGTAATTTGTCTTTCAGCAGAGCCGAATTTTCAATAGTTCTATTGATCATATACATAAGACCAGCTGCTGTGGATAAAAATGCTGCCAGTTTTAATAGTTTACGACTGCTTTTTTTCATTTTAGAACCTCCTTTGAGTGAGTTTCTTCCTATATAAATAGAGATAGAAATATTAATGTCTGTATCGTGTGATGGTACTAAATAATTGTCGTTACTTATATCCATTATATAGTAGAAAAGAGAAAAATACAAATAAAACATGCATTATGGTAAAAATATCTAAAATAGATTATTAAACTAATTATTGGATTGTATGTTTTTAATATAAGAAGATAGGAGTCTGTAAAAAATGAATTATTAAAATGTTTCACGTGAAACATCTATGATTTAGGTGTAACTTGAAGTTGTTTAAAAATATAGTATATGAAATATACAATAGGAGAAAAGACATCTGAATGTTTCACGTGAAACATTTTTAATTGCAACATGCTTGTGAAATATAAACTTTGCAAGGTGAATTTGTTCCAATTATATTTTTGAAAAGATGAATTATTTGTTAGAAATAGAAAAAAATGTTTCACGTGAAACATTTTGTAGTATAAGATATGTAGTTATGGTATAATCAATTTATGCTATATGAGAGGAGAAAATCATGTCAAGAGCTATTGCTATTGCAAATCAAAAGGGCGGAGTTGGAAAATCTACTACGGCCATTAACCTTTCAGCATGTTTAGCAGAGATGGGACAAAGGGTGTTGACTATTGATATTGATCCGCAGGGGAATACTACCAGTGGAATCGGTATAGATAAAGCGTCTATTGAAAATACGGTATATGAATTACTTATCGGAAATTGCAAGTTGGAAGACTGTATTTTAGATACAGAGTATGATAATCTGCAGTTGATTGCCTCTAATGTTAATCTTGCGGGGGCTGAGATTGAATTAATTGGGATGGATGGTAAGGAATACATATTAAAAAATCAGATCGATGGGATAAGAGATAATTATGATTTTATTATTATCGACTGTCCACCGGCACTTAGTATGTTGACAATTAATGCCATGACCACGGCAAATACGGTGTTGGTTCCGATTCAGTGTGAATATTATGCATTGGAAGGATTGTCACAGTTGATGCATACCATAGAATTGGTACAGGAACGTCTGAATCCGGAATTAGAAATAGAGGGAATTGTCTTTACCATGTATGATGCAAGGACAAATTTGTCTTTACAGGTTGTGGAAAATGTGAAGAATAATCTGCAACAGAACATATATAAGACGATTATACCTAGAAATGTACGATTAGCGGAAGCTCCCAGTTATGGTATTCCGATTAATTTTTACGATCCGAAGTCTGCTGGCTCTGAAAGTTATAAATTATTGGCAGAAGAAGTGATACACAGGGAGGATGAAGAATGGCAGTAAAAAGAACTGGTCTTGGAAAAGGGTTGGACTCTCTGATCCCTGCTGGAACGGTAAAAAGAACACCGGCAAAGAAAACTTCTGAGACAACAAAGAAAACAACAGAAAAGTCGGAAAAAGCAGTTCCAGAAGAGCAGAAAACCATAGATTCTATGGTAAAAATATCTCTGGTAGAACCTAATCGGGAACAGCCAAGAAAACGGTTTGATGAGGACGCTTTGCTGGAATTATCCGAATCTATTAAGCAGTTCGGTGTATTACAGCCACTTTTGGTGCAGAAAAAGGATGATTATTATGAAATAATAGCCGGAGAAAGACGCTGGAGAGCTGCAAAACTGGCTGGTGTAAAAGAAATTCCAGTTATAGTGAAAGATTTTACAGAATTGGAGACAGTTGAAATTTCATTAATTGAAAATATTCAGCGTGAAAACCTGAATCCTATTGAGGAAGCAGTTGCTTATAAGCGTCTGATGGAAGAATTTCATCTGAAACAGGATGCAATTGCGGACCGGGTATCCAAAAGCCGTACTGCAGTGACAAATTCTATGCGATTACTGAAACTGGATAGTCGTGTGCAGGAGATGGTGGTGGAGGAGATGATTAGTACAGGACATGCTCGTGCATTACTGGCGATTACAGATCCGGAAGTACAGCACCATGTGGCTGTTCGTATTTTTGATGAAAAAATCAGTGTACGTGAGACTGAAAAATTGGTCAAAGAATTATTGAATCCAAAAAAAGTAAAACCGAAAGAAGATGTAGATGCTGCAAGAACCGCTATATATGGGAGTCTGGAAGAAAAAATGAAAACGATTCTCGGAACAAAGGTATCTATCAACAAAAAGGGAAAAGATAAAGGCAGAATAGAGATAGAATACTATTCAGAGAAAGAACTGGAGCGTATTATTGAACTTTTGCAGACAATTAAATAAGGGAGACATATATGAGTACAATGTTCGAAAATATGGGGATTGATCTTGGTATTGTGGTCATTTTTCTGATGCTCATAGTGATCATATTGATAATCATCACTATGAAATTGCATATGGGGATGAACAGATTAAATAAGAAATATCGCCTGTTTATGCGTGGAAAAGATGCGGAGTCATTAGAACGTATTTTTCAGAAAAAGTTTATTCAATTGGATAAAATGGAGCAGGTGGATGAGAATCATGCAGCGGCTATAGCTGCATTAAAGCATGTGCAGGATAACACTTTAAACAAGTATGGTGTGGTTAAGTATGATGCTTTTGATGATGTTGGTGGAAAACTCAGTTTTGCACTGGCACTTTTGAATACGGCTGACACAGGAATTGTTCTGAATGCTATTCATAGTAAGGAAAACTGTTTCCTGTATGTAAAAGAAATCGTCAAGGGCGAGTCTTACATTATGCTGAGTGATGAAGAAATAGAAGCATTGCGTATTGCCAAACGGTATGGTGAAATCGAAAATAATGAAAATATTATGTAAACCGTATTGGCAGGTTTTGAACTGGGAAAACAAAGAGATTAAAACAGGATTAGATGGTAATACTCTAAGTAAAAAGAAAAGATAAAAATGCCTATATATCGTCAGAAATCGATATATAGGCATTGAAGAACAAAAAATAATAATAAGTAACACAGTGTGCTTATAACATATTTATAAATATAGATATGAAAAAAGGAACAATGGACTGCAACGTACATATTACTGCAGGATATCATTGTGTGAATATAATAATAATTGCTAATATAAATATAGAAACCAGGAGGCTTGTCATGTTAGATATTAAATTTGTAAGAGAAAACCCGGATGTTGTGAAACAGAATATTAAAAATAAATTTCAGGATCGTAAATTGGAAATGGTAGATCAGGTGCTGGAATTAGACCAGAAGAATCGTGATATCAAGCAGGAAGTAGAAGCACTGCGCGCTAATAAAAATCAGGTATCCAAACAGATTGGTGCTCTTATGGCACATGGTCAGAAGGAAGAAGCCGAGAAGGTGAAGGCACAGATTGCAGCCGACGGTGCAAAGATTGATGCATTAACAGAAGAAGAAAAGACTGTAGAAGCAGAACTGAAGAAAATCATGATGGTTATTCCGAATATTATCGACCCAACTGTGCCAATAGGCAAGGATGACAGTGAGAACGTGGAAGTACAGCGCTATGGTGAGCCGGTAGTACCGGATTTCGAGATTCCTTACCATGGGGAGATCATGGAAAGTTTCAATGGCCTGGATCTGGACAGCGCAAGAAAGGTAGCCGGAAACGGATTCTATTACCTTATGGGAGATATTGCGAGACTTCATTCTGCAGTGATTTCTTATGCCCGTGATTTTATGATTGACCGTGGATTTACTTACTGTATACCGCCTTTCATGATCCGGAGTGATGTGGTTACCGGTGTTATGAGTTTTGATGAGATGGATGCCATGATGTACAAGATCGAGGGCGAAGACCTGTATCTGATCGGAACCAGCGAGCATTCCATGATCGGTAAGTTTATTGATACGATTATTCAGGAGGAAAATTTGCCTCAGACGCTGACCAGTTATTCTCCTTGTTTCCGTAAGGAAAAGGGAGCACACGGCCTGGAAGAGCGCGGTGTATACCGTATCCATCAGTTTGAGAAGCAGGAAATGATCGTTGTGTGCAAGCCGGAAGAAAGTAAGATGTGGTTTGATAAATTATGGCAGAATACAGTAGATCTGTTTGTATCTATGGATATTCCGGTCCGTACGCTGGAATGCTGCTCCGGTGATCTGGCTGACTTGAAAGTGAAGTCTGTGGACGTAGAAGCATGGTCTCCGAGACAGAAGAAATACTTTGAAGTAGGCAGTTGCTCTAATCTGGGCGATGCACAGGCAAGAAGATTGAAAATCCGCGTTAATGGAGAAAATGGAAAGTACCTTGCGCATACATTAAATAATACAGTAGTTGCTCCGCCGAGAATGCTGATCGCATTCCTGGAGAACAATCTTCAGGCAGATGGATCTGTCAAGATTCCTGAAGCACTGCAGCCATACATGGGCGGCATGAAAGCGATTGTAAAAAAATAAATAATCTACTGGATTAATTATAATAAGTATTATATTATGAAATTAGAACACCAGAGGTAAGACAGAAAAGCAAAATATGTATTTTGGTTTTAGGGACTAATGTAAAGTCAGATTACGTATATAAGTAAAGGAGGTGCTCTATGCATCAATTTATGCAGGCAATCGGGTTTTCGCATATGGAAGACAGAAAACAGACCGATGCCATATTACAGGATGTGCTGAAGCATTATGATGATAAAATGGTCGTAGAAGATGAAGAGGGGCATCTCATAGGGGAAATCTCCAAGTCATTTGGGACGGACTGCGGCATTACGATCTGCGGTGAATATGATGAGAATAATGACTTTCATATGGAATATTATTATCCGTATTTTCGCGGCGTGAATATCAGTATGCAGGAGGAAGTCATCTTGGAGCGGCACGCAGGCAAGGAGTCCTATGCAGGGGCGTGTGAAGATGTGCGCGTGGGCGTGACAGTTATATTTTATCTGCAGAATATGGGAGATTTTTTGAACCTTAAAATAAAAAAAGACTTGCCACAGACGAAAACTTCTGTTATGCTATCAGCGTTGGCAAAAGAAGGAACCATACTTCTCCCAGTGCAGAAAACAGTGGAACAGGAACAAACAAATCGAGATATGTCGATACAAAGAAACCGTATGATATCCGCTGCACGCAATGGTGATGAAGAAGCCATGGAAAGTCTCACAATGGAAGATATCGATACGTACTCCATGATTTCAAGAAGGATCGCCACGGAAGATGTATTCACGATTGTCGATACGTATTTTATGCCTTTCGGCGTGGAATGTGATCAGTACAATGTTATGGGTACCATAGAATCCTGCGAACAGGTGAAAAACAGACTCACCGGAGAAGAATTATACCAGATGGAACTGGTGTGCAACGATATCCGTATGGATGTGTGCATTAACAAGGAGAGCCTTATGGGCGAACCAGAGGTAGGCAGAAGATTCAAAGGCATCGTATGGCTGCAGGGTTATGTGAATTTCTAATCGATATTTGTCAATATATAAGAACCATTTTAATAAAGTGCTATCAAGTAAAAAATAAATATAGATTTTCCAAATGTCGCTATAGCTCAGTCGGATAGAGCGACCGCCTCCTAAGTGGTAGATGGTTCGAGTCTAAATATTGCATACAACTGAATAGTTTTGATAAATGCCCCCTTAGTTAAATGGATATAATAAACCCCTCCTAAGGGTTAGTTGTGAGTTCGATTCTCGCAGGGGGTGCCACAAACAACGCTGTAAGCCTTTGTTTTCAAGGGTTTACAGCTTTTTTAATTGCTGCAAGCTCTAAACAAAACCATGTTCCGCCGAATGAAGGACAGTTGATTATTTATGCGTTATGGTGCATTTTTTGCTAATTGGACACGAACAAAAATCTGCACCTTGCTAATAAAAATGGACTTTTTGCTAATTGGAGCTTTGTACTGCCTTTTGACCTGAAATCAAAGCAGCCAGGGTGCTTGCCAGTTCAGGAGACTTTTGAAGCTGTTCAATCAATGCAGCAAGGTCAACAGTCTGTACCGGAGCAGGTTCCTGAGGAGGTGTTACATTACGCAAATCAGGATTTGCATAGAAAGCAGATTCAAATTTCTGTGCATTGATCTTTCGATCCTCGTCAAGAATGTGGGCGTAAACTTTGGTAATCATATCGATCTCTGCATGTCCTGTATCGCCCTGTGTGGCCTTCAGATCGCCGTGGTTGAGCTTTAACTTATAAGTGGTACTGGAATGCCTGAGAGAGTGGAATACCACGTTAGGCAGCCCTGCACTCTGTTTCAGCAGTGAAAACTCTTTCTCGATGATACGGTTCTCACATGGCCTTCCATTCGGGAGTGCAACCACTAAGTCAAAGTCCTGGTATGCGTTGCCAAGAAAAGCCCTTAATTCATCCTGAGACTTCTTCCATTCCCGAAGGATATATGCAAGCGTCTTTGGCAGCCAGACCTTTCTTTCACTCGATTTGGTCTTAGGTTTTTTCAAAATAAGCCGGGTACTGGTGTTAGGCATGAGCGGAGTGAAAATGTAGTAGATGTCCTTTTCTCAAAGCATTTCAATCGCTTGTTTTGAGGCTCGCGTCAATTCAGCGTCTATGTAAACATAAGCATTATCGGCCGCGATGTTTTCATCCTCTTAATGCCTCTTTGTGTGTATGCCAGGTTTCCCATTTCTGCTTTGTATCTCCGTTTTCATCGATATAGTTATAAACAACGGAATATGCTTTTTTTCCTTTAATAATAGATGCCATATACGATCTTCCTTTCTAAGTTAGAACGCTTGCGCGTTTAACCATTCATCAAATGATTTTTTAGAAACTCGTATGGCATTACCAATTCGTACAATTTTGAAATGTCCCTCTTTTACGAGATTGTAGGCAGAGGTTCGGCCAATATTAAGAATCTTTATAATTTCTCTTGCTTCTGCCAGAGCAGTGGCAGTATTCACAACATAACCACGCCGCTGTAAATACTTCTGCAAGCTCCATGTATAAGTTGTGTCATCGTCAACTAAAAGTATCTTTCGCATTTTATCACCCCTCCATATTGTAGTTCCAAATACGAGTGTAAAACACAAATGTCTCAGAAATGTCCGAAGCAGCCTGAAATTCGACAGAAAAACAGGCTGAATTGTTACAAAGCTCGGACATTTCAAAAATTTCTTTGAGAAATGGCGGAAAAAGCAGGGCAGCACACGCCGCCCCGCTGATCCCATACGGTTATTCCATTGCCCGCATCTGTTCAATCAAGGATTGTTTTTTCTGCCTGTTCACCGTCCAGACGGATAAGATCAGTTCCATTCCAAACAGCACCAGGATGAACAGTCCCATTTCCAAAACTGGGAATTGATAAGGTACTACATTTCCGGCAAAGGCTACTATACTTATTTTTCTGCAAGCAAAAACGGAAATAGGAAGCCCTACGATTAGGGTCGCCAATGTCGCAAAAAGCGCATAGCATAGACCCTCACAGACATTCATTTTGCATAGCTGCTTCTGAGTTAATCCAATGGAACGCAAAATACTGTTTTCCTGCTTTCTGGACATTTGATTAGAAAGCGTTGTATTGATTAGGTTCACAACACCAAACAGGAATACCAACCATGAAAGTACCTGCATACTTCCAAAAGCTACTGAATTTGTCATTTTTTCATAATCTATTTTAGTATCAATCTCGTCTAACGCTATGTTACTGTGGCTGGCTACAATGTTTTTTAGTTCCGCTTCTATATCGTCTGTTTTTTTCGTGTCGTGTACAATGCTCCAAGAAAAATCGAAAGAAGCTATTTCTGGGTGGAGTTTATAGAATAATGCTTCTGGCGCAAATTCAAGGGCACCATCCAATGATACCGCACCATGTCCGTTTTTGGTTTTAATAGCACTATTGTCGAACACTCCCGCTACGGTAACAGCAATAGATGACTGCCCCAAGGTAAATTCAACCGTTGTTCCTGCTGGAATATTACATTGCTTGCTCGTTGCTGAATCAATTATAATACTATGTGCATCTGTGGGCATGGTTCCCTCTACTAATGCTGCCTCAACCGTAGCATAATTTTTCTCTGTCAGCATATCACACATACCAGTTCCCGTGAACCCATTTACAGTATAAGTGGCATGGAGGCTTTGCCTTTCTACAATCACATTTTTCACACCATCAATGGATAAGATTTCCTGCTCCAATTCCTCGTTCAAGGGATTCCCTGCTGCCATAACTTCTTCTTCCGGCAGTTCTGACTTCACATAGATTTTATAATCACTGTCTGGGAAATCTTGCCTTGCAAGCTGTTCCGGTGAGCGTAACAGAACAACAGAAGATACTACAAGCAGGATAATTCCGCCCAAACTCAAGGACGCTACAATACTGATCGTCTTTTTCCGGTCACGCTTGAAATTTGCGATTCCCATTGAAACAGGATTGAGCTTAATATTCTTCTTCCGGCTGTGTATGCTTTTTGGTGCCGGGGCAAAACGTACCGCCTCGATAGGGGAAATCCCCGCTACAATTTTCGTCAGCTTGCGGATAGAGATAGACACCATAATCCAGCAGCTCAACACCGTCAAAACAACAGCAGCTACATAATATAGAGCATGAAAGCCTTTAGAAAACAGGAGAAAGCCCCCGCATACCCCCAGCACAGTACCGATTAGAATACCGATACTGCCGAGCTGCCGTCCCTCTTTTTTCACAATCTTTTTAATTTGTTTCGGCGTTGTACCAACGGTACGAAGCTGTCCATAGCTCTGGATTTTGTCATTGATGGAGATACGAAAGATACTCTGAATGACAATATATCCACCAATCAACGCAATGGCAATCACACCACCCATCAGAACAAAATCAAAGGATTTAGAGGAATAGGTAAAATACTTGCTGTTCAGTTTAGGCATAGGAAGCTGGTATTCTTCCGCAACCTGCCTACAATAAGAGGTCATCAGTTCTTCATTTAGATGTGTGCTATTCTTGAAATGCACATAAGCACGATACCCAGCAGGATTGAAGCCCGTCCATTCAGTCAGAGCTTCTTTTGAAAGAACGATAGCACAGGTATTAGCTTCCTTTTCTCCCACGCTGTCCATAATACCACTTACAATGTATTCGCCATGAAAACTCTCTGTATCTAAGGTAACAGTATCCCCGATTTTGGCGTTATTTCCATAGGTGGAGAGGAAGTATTCGCTCACCACAACCTCATTTGCTTTTTCAGGAACCCGACCCTCTAACAAATTCATCTGATTGTGGGCAATATACATCATTTCCTCGTCGCAGTACACATAGGACGCATTATAGCCCTGTTCGGAGTGTTCTTCTCCGAGTGCATAGTAGCCACCCACACGGGCAAATTCCGGCAGACCTTTTAAGGTTTCAATATCAGATTCCTCAACTCCCAAATAAGTAGCCTCGTAAGTATCGACAACCTGATTGCGCTGCATTTGCACCAGAGAGGTAGACACAATTCCTGTAAAGCAGATCAGAAATGCTGCCAGTGCAACAGCGATAACCACCATGAGATTGCGGCGCTTTTCACTTTTCAAACTTCTCTTTGCCAGCTTTTTTGTAATCGCACTGGTATCATTTTCAAAAGGCCAAGTCATAGCCTGCCACCTCCTTTAGCCTACAATCTTGCCGTCCTCAATCCGCACAATGCGGTCTGCAAGCTGGGCAATTTCGTTGTTATGGGTAATCATTACAATGGTTTGGTTAAACTCTCCGCTGGTGCGTTTCAAAAGCCCCAGCACATCCGCACTGGTCTTGCTGTCCAAGTTTCCGGTCGGTTCATCGGCAAGGACGATAGCGGGCTTTGTAATCAATGCACGAGCGATAGCCACACGCTGCTGCTGACCGCCAGAGAGGTTGTTGGGCATATTCTTCAGCTTATCTTCCAAAGCCAGCATACGCACAACCTCGTCCATAAGTTTCTGATCTACCGTGTCGCCGTCCAGCTCCACGGGCAGGACGATATTTTCATACACATTCAAAATCGGCACCAGATTGTAGTTCTGGAAGATAAAACCGATGTTGCGGCGGCGGAAAATCGTCAGTTTTTCATCATTCTTCTTCGCCAGTTCTTCGCCCCGGACAATCACGCTGCCGGAGGTAGGGGTATCAAGCCCGCCCATCATGTGAAGCAGCGTAGACTTACCGCTGCCGGATGTACCAACGACAGCCACAAACTCGCCATCCTCCACGGAGAAGTTCACGCCGTCAAGGGCGCGGGTAATGTTCGGCTCTGTGCCGTAATATTTTTTGAGGTCAATGGTCTGTAAAATGCTCATAAGTCATTCCTACCTTTCTTGCTTGTTTTGAGCAGAGTGTTTCTTGAAAAGATAATGCGACACGCCACCGACTGCGGCTAACTGGACAATGAGAAAAAATCCCGTAATCCAGACGCTTTCATAGTAAAACAGTGCCTCCTGAAACAACGCCAGATCAACCACAGCCACAACCACCGTCGCCCAGCGGATGTGACGGGCAAGCACAAGCCGGAACAGCAACACAATAATAATCGGTGGCAGGATCAGCAGCGCAGCATTAGCAATCAATGTACTTGTGATTTCCATAAATTTTTCTCCTTTCAAGGCGTTCTGCCTTCTGATAGGAGTATTGTAAAACGCAAATGTCTCAGAAATGTCCGAAGCACCCTAAAGATTTTCTTAAAATCGGGCTGAATTGTTACAAAGCTCGGACATTTCAAACTTACCTAATAGCACAGACAATAAATGGGGGCATTTGCCTTTGACAATGCCCCCATGAAAACATTTACAATCTCTTACCAGTAATAAGGACGCTTACCAAAAAGGAAATCCCTAAAATAATCATGCAGAACAAAATCAAGCCTGGAACTAATAGAATATTTGAAAGTGTTACATCGGTTTCCGTAAATTTTCTTAAAAGTAGTAATGCTGGAATAAGCAACAATCGAAAATATGAAGCTGATTGTATTCCTGACTTAAAAACTGCTGGTAAGAAAACACTTGTCCATAGAAGCGGAAAAGCAATCGCAATACCTAACGATAACGCAATAATATCTAAAGAATATGTGTGTGTTATAACAGCATAAATGATATTGATTACGATTCCACCCAAAGCTGAAAACAACACAAAAATAAGGCAACTTAGATATTTGCTTGCAATATTTTTCCACTTTTTCAAAGGCAGAATATTTCCATATCTATTCCAATTACATTTATATTCAGGATAGAAACAATAAGTAGATACAGTGCTAATTACAAAAGCGAAAAATAATGCTCCAACAACTGGGGAAATTCCCACAAATGAAATTCCAATAGCAAATACGCCAAACAGCAAATTTATTTTGGGGGCGTTCATTGATAATTTGATGTTTTTATAAATCAATCCTCGCATTTTGTATCTCCCTTCATAAAAAAGAGTAAAATTTCTTCTAAGGTCGCAGTGCGATATTTTAGGTTTGGCTGTGCATTTATCTTCTCAATAAGATATTGTACACCTTTTTCGGTTTCTTTTTGAGAAATGTATTTTATAGGAACAGTTGTTTTGCTTTCACAAATACAATATCGTTGAAGTAGCTGCTCTTTCTTTTCCTGAAAAACAATATGCCCCTTATCTATCAGTACCACAATATCCGCAGCCTTTTCAACATCCGAAATAATATGTGAAGAAAATAGTATTGAAGAATTTTGGGACTTTGCATACTCCAGAAAGAATGATACCTATATCATGAGGCGTTAGTTCTTCTGGATAAAAACATTCATCAAAAGCAACACCTATTTGCTGTTTGATTTTTTCCTCATCTTTCGGATAATGTAAACCAAAAACCTCGATTTCGCCCTCATCTTTATCTATGAGATTGAGTAATAAATTTATCGTGGTGCTTTTACCTGCACCATTTTCTCCAATAAACCCTACAATTTTTCCTTGCGGAACATCAAAACTGACATTATCCAACTTAAAATCACGAAACCGTTTTGTTACATTCCTCATTTCAATACACTTTGTTGTCATAACATTATACTTCCATATTTGATAAGGCTATTGTAAAACCCAAATGTCCGCGAAATGTTACAGCGGCAAAAAAATTTCATTGAAAATCAGGGTGAAATGTTACACCGCTCGGACATTTCAAAAAAATTTCAGCGGACAGCCGGAAAAGGCCGCCCGCTGTCCTTTACTTCACAGGGAGCATAATGGAAAAAGCTGAACCTTGTCCCGGCTCCGAAACCACTTTGATATAGCCGCCCTGCCGCGTTACGATCTCGCGGGCCAGATATAGGCCAATACCCACGCCCTGCTGTTCGTGTACTTCTTCCTCACGATAGAAACGCCGGAAGATGGCGGCCTGATTGCTTTCGGAAATGCCCTTGCCAGTGTCGTCTACTTTGATTTCCACATACATTTCCCACAGCACCACCGACACCGTGATTTTCCCGCCTGCCGGGGTGTACTTCACCGCATTGTCCAGCAGATTGAAAAGGGCTTCGCTTGTCCATTTGCTGTCATGGGAGAGGATGAGATCTTCCGGGCAGTCCACGGACACGGCGATTTGTTTTTTCTCTGCCGCATACACAATCCCGCTCATTGCTTGTGCTAAAGTGCGGAACAGGCTGTCATCTTTCTTTTCCAGCCGGATCGCCCCGGTTTCCAATCGGGAAGTTTTAACAAGTGCTTGAAAAAGGAAATCCAGCTTGTCGGTCTGGCTTCGGATACCTTGTAGAAAATCCGTCCGTTCCTGCTCGGTGACAGGTTTTGTCAGAAGTGTGTCCGTTACCATTTTAAGATTGCTGACAGGCGTTTTTACCTGATGGGATATATCGGACACCAGCATTTGAAGTTCCTTGCGTTCCTCGTCCACCTTACGGCGGTTCTCCTGCGTAATGCCATACAGCCGGGTCAAGCGGTGGCTGATACGGGCAAAGAGCGTTTCGCTGTCACTGGCTCTCTGGGGTTCTTCTCTGCCGTCAATCATGTTATCCAACGTCCGGCACAAGTTAGAGGTAAAAAGGGACAGCCGTTTTCCAAAGCACAGCACCAGCACCCACAGCCAGATCAGAGCGCAGAGTGTCAATGTTCCGCCTGCTATGAAAATCCATATATCTTTCATCACGACACCGAGGATAACGGTAATCGCCAACAGGGAGAAAACCATCCCGACACCAATCAACAGGCACAGCTTTTTGACAGAAAGGTTATTCAGCTTCATTTCTTTTCGCCTCCCGTCCATTGATAGCCCATGCCGTAAACAGTCTTGATATATGCGCCGCCGTCCGCTTCAATCTTGCTACGAATACGGCTAATCGTCGTAGTAAGGGTGTGTTCGTCCACATACTTTTCATCCACATCCCACAGCTTTTCTAAAAGCTGCTGACGGGTAAGTACCTGTTTAGGATTTTTGCGGAACAGGTTCAACATCTTAAATTCTGTTGCGGATAGGGTAAGCGGCCTGCCGTTCAAACTGGCGGTCTGCTCCGAGAAATCAAGAAACAGGTTGCCGTCATCGTAAATGTCCTTTGCTGGCTTGTGGTGTTCCAGCATGGCAAACATAGCCTTGACTTTCCGTTGTAATGCTCCGATGGAAAAAGGCTTTGTGATATAGTCCACCGCCCCGGATTCATAGCCCCGTATCTGGTCGCTCTCCTGATCGTTGGCAGTCAGAAAGATAACCACCGTGTCCGGGTGTTCCGGCTTGATAAGGCGACACAGGTCATAGCCGTTTCCGTCCGGCAAATTTATATCCAGCAGCACCAAATCGAAAGCTGTTTCTTTCAGAGCTTTGGCGGCTGCCCTTGCGTTTAATACATTGGTAATGGCATAACCATCCGACGCCAGATTGTAGGCAAGGGTCTTATTCAAAAGGTTGTCATCCTCGACAATCAAAATCTGCTTCATGTAATCACTTCCTTTAGGGATTTGCAGATAGTATAGCAGGTAAATGTCCGAGAAATGTTACAGCAAACAACTTTTATTTTCTTTTTTTCGTCCATCGACGGGTTTTTTTGCAGTTTTGGGAATTAACCATACCCGGCTAAGGTGTATCACACCATCAATTCTGTTATCTGCACAAAGTTTTTGAATCCGCCGCTCGGACAAATCCCATTCTTTTGCGGCTTCTTGTACGGTCATATATTCAAACATAGCCAGTCTCCTATAAAATTCTCTTTTCTATATTATAGGCGGTTGACCGAACAATATCAATGCGCCATTTGTGAACATTCTCTTGTTTCTGCCGATTTGTAAGGTTTCTAAAACTACTGGCAAGCAATGCAATCTTCCGTAAGATTGCGTATTATTGCAGATTTTCCGTTTCCGGAAAACCTGCAATAATGCTTGTTGGTGAAATATCCCCAACCCCTGAGATCGCCACCTGCGGTGACGGCTGCGCGTTCTGCGAACGCTGAAAAACGAACGAAAAAAACCTGCAGTTATCGTGACTTCTGCGTATCAAGCTGCATTTCCTGTCCGGCAGGAATATCCAATAGATAGCTCACATTTGCCTTGACATTTTGCAGTTCCCGCATATCAGACCGCACCTGTTTGTAGGCAGCGTAGGCTTTTCGTTTCTGTTCCAATAGCCCGGCATAGTCCTCCCGCAAAGCTCTGACGGAGGGGAGCTTTGTAATTCCCTGACTGTCAAAATATTTCTTCGCCGCCTGGTGAATGAGTATATCTGCCTCATGCTCCGCACGAAATTTTTTACTGTAACCGGCTTTGCGGTAGTCCACATAGACAGCCCTTGTTTTGGCATAGTTTACGATCTGCTTCTGCAATTCTCCGTTGGCATTCATCTGTGATTCCAGACCTTTAATCTGCTCGGACAGCTCATTAAATCTGGAAGTGGCAGCAGATGTCTTTTCCTGCAAATCTGCAAAGCTCATATCGCCGTGCTCTTTTAGATAGATTACTGCTTGGCAAAGCTGAGAACGCAAAAGGGAGTATCTGCACGCGACATGTCGCTGTCGTTGGGGCAAGCTAACAATTACATCAATAATATTGAGAACAAAAAGTCACTTCCCGCTATGCAGTCATTCTTTTATATTTGCGAATATCTCGGCGTAACACCACAGGAATTTTTTGATGAAGAAAACCCAAACCCAGAAGTCCTGCAGGAGTTCATTGCAGAGGCAAAACGGCTGGATTCCAAATCTATGACTTACATCCTCGGTATTATGAAGGAACTGAATAACAAAAAGTAAAGCGGCCACGGTGATGACCGCTTTTTCTTATTGTACCTTGCAGTATCCCTGTTTTATCCATTCCTTATATCGGCGATAATCCAAGAAATATCCTGAAAAGCAGTTTATTCTCCGGTGCTGCCAAATCCGCCCGTGCCACGCTCGGCTCCAAGTTGGGAAACAAAGTCCGCGATTACAACCGGCGTAATCACAAGCTGTCCGATTCTTGAACCTTTGGTAATGGTATGTGGATAATTGCTTACATTGCTGAGAATCGCATGGATTTCTCCGCGGTAGCCGGAATCAATGGGAGGCAGCTCGCAGACAAGTCCTTTGACTGCCATACTGGTGCGGGGAAACACATAGCCTGCATAACCGTCCGGTACTTCAATCCCAAATCCAAGCGGAATTTTTTCTATTTGTCCGGGCTGTAAGGTACAGTCATAAGGCATATATACATCCGCACCGGCGTCGTTTCCATGTGGACGGTAGGGCTTTTGGTTTTCCTTTATCCCAAAATCGATTAGCTTAATCTTCATAGGTGCCTCCTTTGGAAAGCAAGGGGTAATCCGCTGCCAGAAAGGTCCGGTAAGCGGCGGTGCGAACAGTGCCGGGCTCAAGGCATAAAGCTCCTGCCAGATTTTTAAGAGTACAATTCTGGTCTCGTCTGTATTGCGCCGGCAGACCCGCTGGCCGATGATATGTTTCCACTGGTAAGGGGTGGCACTGATAATCAGGACATTCCGAAGCCCCTGAGGTGTAGCATAACCAGCCGCGTCATGCCCCAGCCCGGCGTGACATAACTGCTCGTAGCAGTCCATATCTGACTGACAGCTCTTTAAGTAAAGCTCCCGGATCGATTCGTCAGCCGCCATAACCTCATAAGGAATAGCAAAGTCCGCCTGCCCTGCGTAGTTGCTGTACTGCAGAGACGCACTCATAAATTTTACTTCATTCTGGTGCCTGGTAATCTGTGCCAGGAAACGCCTGCTTGCACCTACAACGGCAACAGTAATCACAGAAAACTTCTGGACTGTCGGATGTGGAAGGCTGCTGATTGCGGTTAGGGTGTCATTACTGAATGACTTTTCATAGAGCGTCAGCAGATCCTCCATTGTAGAAATCCTGTGCCCGCGCTGGGTAAGTCTGGCCGCAAAGACCATATTTTTCTCCGCCTCTTTGACTGCGGAACAGTTCAAAATCTTAATTTCAATTCGGTTAATCGGTATGTCCCTCCTTTACAATGGCTTTCAGTAAAAACAGATAGTTGAGGCTGTCTGTGATTTTTTCATCCCATGTGCCTATGTCATATTGGTCTCCTTTATCAAAGCACATGTCATACAGGGAAACGATATGTTTTGCCAGCATCCCGGCAAGGGCCTGCTCCGGTGTGCAGTGCTGCAATGCCGCAGCCGCCTTAAATGCACCCAGCCGGTCCGTATCGTCCCCGGTGTATTCCTTTGTTTTCTGTTGCAGGATTCTGGCACATAGCGCCACCTGCTCGTCAAACACTTTGTTGACTTCGTTTTGTGTAATAAAACCACATCCTTTCCATGAAAAATGACATAGAAAAAACGAGGGCAGTCAGGTCCTCGTTTTCCCATCCTATATTGAATTTGTATTAAATCAACCAAACCGGTACATACCAGTTCTTTTCATCCACAGGCAGCAGATCGTTTGCCATACAGACCACACTTCCGGTTCCTATCTCGACTTTCAACGACTCTATGCCTCCGAAATGTTCCTCACGGGTTACAGGCTCCAAAACATTGAAATTCTTAATAGCTGCCTTTCCAGGTGATGCAGCCTTTTTAATTTCAATCGGGGATAGTGTACCGTTCTGGTAAAGCAATAGGTCAATTTCCTTTTGATCCTTATCCCGGTAATAGAATATCGGCGGTTCCTTACCTGCGTTCAGATAGCTTTTGTAAATCTCGGAGAATACATAACTCTCGAAGAACGCTCCAGACATTGCGCCTTTTTCCAATGCTTCGGGATTTCCCCATTTCAAAAGATATGCGGCCAAACCGGTATCTAAGAAATGAACCAACGGCATCTTGACTACACGTTTGAGTGCATTGTTATGGTATGGCTGCACAAGTGCGATAATATGAGACGATACCAAAATAGACAGCCACTTTTTCGCAGTTGGCGACGATATACCGGCAGCCGTTGCCAGTTCCTCATATACAACAGGCTTTGATGTATGTGCGGCAACAATCGTCATAAAATTGTAGAATTGCATTTCATCTGCAACCTGTGCCAGATCCCGAATATCCCGTTGCAGGTAGGTGTCCACATAGGAACGGTAATAAGTTTCCCAATCTACATTTTCATCTGCGTAGAGCTCCGGCATGGAACCTTTGAATATTCTTTTGTAGATTTCATTCAGGTCTTTCCTGGTCCTTACGGACAGCCGTTTCATTAAGTGTTCAGAATCCGTCTGGAATGGCTCGCTTGGTTCCTGGTAAATTTCCGCATCAGAGAATCCTAACAGGTTGACGATCCCAACACGACCTGCCAGACTTTCGCTTACATTTTTCATAAGACGGAAAACCTGTGACCCTGTGATCCAAAAATCTCCCTTTTTCTTGGAGCGGTCCACACTCATTTTAATATAGGGCAACAGCTCTGTTGCATACTGGATCTCGTCGATCAGCACTGGTGGAGAATACCTTTGCAGAAACAGCGCCGGATCATGCTTGGCTAAGTATCTTACGTCAGGATCATCCAGTGTTACATACTTTCGGTCTATTCCTTCGGCTTTTTGTGCATCTAACAGTTTTTGCAGCAATGTCGTTTTTCCGACCTGTCTGGGACCGGTTACTAACAGCACCGGGAACATTTTTGATACCCGTGCAATGGTTCCTTCCGCAGCTCTCTTAATATATGCCATGACAATCTCTCCCTTCGATTATAGTATAGACAATTCTGGTGAGAATATTCGTCCAAACTAAATTGCAATTTTATTATAGCCATAAACGGGGCGATTGTCAATGCTGAATCCGTCCAAACTAAATCGCCATTTTAATTTAGACGGATTTTGACATGAATTGTGTCATCTTGCCTGACATGATTTGAAAAGACTGGTGAGAGCAACAAGACTTTTTTGTCCCGAATTAAATACATTATTCAGGACAACTTCGTCTAAACTAAAATAAGATTTTAAATTAGCCGATATTTCCGATTTACAACAAATTTTATGTAGTATTCGTTGCATTAACAATGTCACGAATATTGTGTATTTTTCGTGACATCATTACGCACTCGGCAGATAAATCCAGTCGTGCATCAGGCATACGCTTGGTTCGTCCTCCCTCGGCACAAGGCGGTAGGAGCAGTCACCGTACACGGTGCGTTTATCCTCAATCTCCATATCATAAGCCTTATAAAAACGGTATTCGATATTGGAAATAATACACTTAAGCGTTTGCAGTGCCTCACGCTGCGAGGTGATGATCAGATCTCGGTCAACGCTCCGTTTCAGAAACAGAAGGGATTTGTAAAGCTGTACCTCCGTGCGGTAAGGTCGGTAGTCCATTTCCTCCAGCCATCCGCTGAAAGCACACCTATTTAAAATTCATTTTAAAAATGTGAAAGTTTAAGATCTAGTCCGACAGCAGATTTCTAAGTAGTTGTTAGTGGTTAAAGCGGATCACCGAATTCAGAGCCTCTGTCGGTCAATATATATTCAAACACGGATAAAAATTCATAGGTACCCATTCGTTTTTCCAAACGATCAAAGATAAGCCGGACAGCACCTTTCGTGCATCGGTTCATAAGGAAAGCCAGAAAGAGCTTCTCTTCCGTAAAGAAAAAGGTCAGCAGCGTTTTGCTTGATTCTCTGGATGAGTGCACGGTATCCATTTCAGTAAAGGAAGATAAGTGCAGCTTGCAGAAATCACTGTATAATCTTTTTTCAAATACAGCCCTGTTTGTGATTTGTGTTTTATGACACTTTCGAGGCTTGAACCCGGGCTTGCGCTTCAAATCGATATTTCTGGCTGTAAACAAACCCTGGTCAAGATAGAAATATAAGGAACGGACGGACATATCCAGTTCCGGGTGGTTTGTTATGATATGGTAAGGAGACTGGCCTTGTTCAATTAAAGGAGAAACGATCGCATCCTTCTTATGCAGTTCATGCTTTGTCATATTTATGCCGGCTCTTGAAACTGACAGTCTTTCACGATATTTCCGGTCAGCGAAACGGGCATCGTATCTGTATTTGTGAGCGACTGCGCAGGAGTAAATTCCATTTTAGGAGAAGAAGGCGATGATGCAACAGAAGTTGAAAAGGGATGGGAAATGGTGGTAAACTGTATGTAGATAGTGCGATGACAGTAATGTAAATTGAAAGGATAGTTTAATATGAAATTAAAGGATTTTGTTGATATCTGTAACGAATGTCATTATTGTGTTAAGAATAATCCTGATGTTACAGACCCGGCTTATACAATGGGGCGCGATTTTGAAAGAATGATAGAAACTTTAAAAGAAAACAAGGCTATTGATGAGGTAAAACTAGAAGATAAAGAGGAGGAAAGTAGGAGTTTCTTTAAAAGCCTTATGTACAACCATGGATATGATCCGTTAAATGAGGATGAGGATAATTATTATACTTTTCTACAAGATGAGAATGTGGTTGCAAAAGTTAATGTATTTAAACCTTTCGAATATATAAATGGTGAAAAGATTTTTAGCCAAAAATGGCATACTTTGATAAGCTGGTTGGCTTTGTTAGACGCAGAATATTTAGATGAGTTTTGTAAGCCATTCAATTCGTATAATCGTAATGAGATAACGGAAGTTGTAGTTAATAAAACGGTAACGGCACGTTTTGCGCCTAAGGGTAGATTTTCGATAAACAGCACATTGATGAAACAGTGGGTTTTTGAAGCACTTAATCAGCATCAAAACAAGGAAATAAATTGCTAGTGAAAAGATAGAAAAACTATTGGTTAATGCTATTGAATTAAACATTGCTCGCTGGCATCAGCGATGAAATAATAAGCTATGATGAGGTAATATTGTAATATATTTTTTGATTCGGACATACTATTGCTATAAAACAAAAAAGATAATATGGTTACTTCGGAAAAATGTAGTAAAATGAAATATTTCGAAGTGGAGGAAGCCATGAAAGAAATAAAAAGAGACTTATATCTTAATAAAATAATAGAACGAAAAGAAAATGGAGCTATTAAGGTAATTACTGGGCTTAGAAGATGTGGTAGAAGGAAATAATCTTAGAGAAGATAATATTCTTGATCAAGTGGTTGATATTTTAGATTCGTCAGTAGGTTCACTAACCAATGCAAATAAACTTGCAAATACATTTGCTTCAAATGGAATAAAAACGAGTGATAAGATTGTGAAGACCTATATTGGACATCTTGTAGATGCATTTTTGATTGAGGAAGCCAAACGTTATAATGTAAAAGGAAGAAAATATATTGGATCTCCATTAAAATACTATTATACGGATATTGGGCTGCGCAATGCCAGATTAAACTTCCGGCAACAGGAACCAACACATATTATGGAAAATATTATATACAATGAGTTAGTTATTCGTGGATACAATGTAGATGTAGGTGTTGTTGAGAAATACTATATGGATGAAAATGGGAAACAGAAGAGAACTCAATTAGAGATTGATTTTGTATGTAATTTAGGAAGTAGCAGGTACTATATTCAATCTACATACTCTTTGCCTGATGAAGAAAAAATAAAGCAAGAAATGGGATCGCTAGATCGAATTGATGATTCTTTTAAAAAGATGATTATTGTGGCAGATAATATTAAACCATGGCATAATAAAAAAGGATATTTAATTATGAATGTGATGGACTTTTTGCTTACGGATAATAACTTGGAATCATAGTATTCCTTAGATGAAGCAATCGACTATTAAAGCGCCTCTTCTTTTTCTTTGCTCTTCTGAGGGGCTTCTTCGTAGGCGTTCATTTCTTTCAAGTGTTCCTGCCGATAGAGAGCCCTATTCTTTGAATGTAGAATCAAGCCTTTCCTTTGTATCGTACTGATGCTCTTGTACATAAATAATGGTGTTTGCCATCCTGCCATTTCTTTATACAATGAAAGCAAGTGTATTTCAACAAATTTTTCAAGATTGCATGGGGATGCTATTGCTAATCAATCGGGTGCAAAATGTTGAATAAATGACTTTAGTGTGATACGATGTATTACACTAAGAAGTATTTAGAGAGATACTATTTTGGGAATCATTTCAGATAAATAAACCGTTTTCGCAAAAGATACTCATTGATAAAAATACGAGGGGGATGTACGTATGAGTTTGTTCTATATTGATGAAGCGGACGAATTAAATGAATTGGTACAACGGATGTCGAAAAGACAGTATGAACAGTCACCAGGTTTATACGATGAACTTCCTGAACGGGCAAGGAAATTTATGAAACGGGACTTCTTTTATGGAATCTCATATTTAAAGTCTGCAATTGATTTAAAGCAGGAACAGATCTTTGTATCCTATGTGAGGTGGACTTATGAATATCTGACCTACTTGATGGTCTATGTGACCAGTGAGAAGATGACAAAGCAATGTATTGATTTTTATGTTGCTATGTCCGTATGCATGAAAGATGAATTGCCATCAGAAGAATATGAATTCGCAGAAAGATGTATTCAGCAGGGGATACAGGAAATTGAAAGACTTTACAAAGAAGGCTTTCAGAGAACCGAGGCAGCAGAAAATCAGGGACCGAAAGAAAAATATAATCAAATCGTAGCAGAATATATTGCCATTATCCTGAAAAAAGATTCCAAAGAGGCAATGCAGTATTTTCTGAAACTGTATCAGGATGGAATGAATATTGCTGATATTTATCTGGAAGTGGTGCAGAAAGTTATGTATAAGATAGGTGAATTGTGGTTTGAGAAAAAAATCAGCGTGGCACAGGAGCATTACTGTACGGCACTGACCCAGACAGCGATTTCCCAGCTGTATTCTACTATCTTTTCAACCCCGCCTAATGGACATACCATGATAGGATGCTGTATTGGAGGGGAACTTCACGAACTGGGAATGCGTATGATTACTGATTTATTTACATATGAGGGATGGAACAGCTTGTTTTTAGGGGCAGGGGTACCGGAAGAAGCACTTATTAGTACAGTGAAAGAACAAAAACCAGACCTGATTGCTCTGTCCGTTACCATGCCGCAGCATTTAGTCCTGTGTAAAAATATGATTAAAGAATTACGTAGTAAAACTCCCGGTTTAAAGATTGCTGTGGGAGGTAAGGCGTTTGAGGACGTACCAGATATTTGGCGTGAATGGAATGCAGACATTTACACAACAGATGTAAGGGGACTAATTCAATGGGCACAGATGAACATTTCGTAAAAACAGATATTACGGAAGAACAGTTTTATCTGGAAGAGATGCAGAAGATGAATAATCAGATGATCAATATGCAGAGAGAACTGAACCGTGCGCTGATGGAATCCAGAAGAATGCAGGAAGAACTAAAGCAAAATGAAGAATTGCGGATTGCATTGGAGGTATCGGAAAAAGCCGGAAAGGCAAAAATGGAGTTTATGTCACGGATGAGTCATGATCTGCGGACACCGATGAATGTTATCATGGGATTGACAGCGGCTACACTGGATGAAGCTGATAATCCGGAGGCTGTTCGGGAAAACATGACTCATATTTCATCTGCCAGTAATTATATGCTGGGGCTTATCAATGATATTCTGGATATGGATAAGGCGGAGAAGGATGCAGTCGTATTGAGGCCAGAGCCGTATAGCTACAATGAGTTTCTTATGGAGATGGCGACTTTGTTCCAGGCTCAGTGTACGGCGAAAGATATTGTGCTGGAGGTGGAAAGACCATCTCTGAATCCTATCGTCATGACAGACAAGCAGCGGTTGAAACAGATATTTTTTAACATTATTTCCAATGCGGTCATATACACACCGCCTGGTGGGAAAATCAGCATGGGAGCCTATGATGTAAGGCTTAATGATGTTAAGAAAAGAATCTCTGCCGTATATCGTGTTGAGGATAATGGAATCGGAATGTCTCAAGCGTTTCAGAAACATATCTTTGAACCGTTTGCCCAGGAAGATAATGGCATTAGCCCGGAATTGAAAGGAAGCGGACTCGGACTCTGCATAGCCAAACGACTGCTGGAGCAGATGGGCGGAACAATACAGATCGAGAGTCAAAAGGGAAAAGGAACCATTGTAAGCGTGAAGATGACCTTTGATCTGGCAGTAAAAAGTCAGATAAACATACCGGAAGCCGGGGAGTATCGTGAGCAGAAACATGCGGAAGAATCTTTAGCCGGAAAGAATATTCTGCTTGCAGAGGATCATCCGTTAAATGCACAGATTGCCCGAAAACTGCTGGAAAAGAAAAAGATAAATGTGATTCACGCAGTAAATGGAAAGGTGGCAGTCGAACTGTTTGCGGCATCTCCCATAGGAAGTTTTGACGCTGTTCTTATGGATATTCGGATGCCGGAGATGTCAGGGCTGGAAGCTGCGGGTGCAATTCGCAGTATGGACAGGACGGATGCAGCCATTATTCCGATTATCGCCATATCAGCTAATGCATATCCAAAGGATATACAGGAGAGCTTGAAAGCAGGGATGAATGCTCATCTGGCAAAGCCCATAAAACCGGCAGAACTTTACGAAACACTGGAGAAATTTATGTGATGGAGCAAGATTTTAGAAAATGTGAGGGCAAACGCATGACAGAAGATAAAAGCGATCGAGCTAAAAAGAACAGATTTATAGTGTTTGTCGGTAACCATAAAGAAGTGTTTGTAAATATTGTGCTGCTGTGTGTTCTTGCATGCAGTATTACATTTTTGGTTTTGTTTAATCAAAGGCTGAGAAATTCGGTACAAGAAGAACGTGTAGAAGCTGTTGATCAAATCGGGTATTTGCTGACTGAGAGAATATCTCAGCTGCAAGACACCTACCGAGCGCAGGTTGATGCCGTTGTAAATGTGATTTCCAAAGAAAACCGTGAAGTCAATGATAATCTTTCGGATTATTTTGAAGGGCCGGAAGAATGGCTTTTGCTTGATCAGGAGGGGAACTTTTTTACCATGAGCGGTGATACTGCGGTCATGGTGGAAGACAGCCGCATCACAGAGAGAATTTTGCGAGAAGAGGATACATTTTCCAGTTTTGTTTCTGTTCAAGGCAGAGGGGACTATTGGGCGTTTACGCATTCACTGGGTAATCTGGAGATTTCCGGACGAACGATAATCGGGCTGTGCAGACTCGTTCCCACAAAAACATTTGCTGATACAACGACAGTATCGCTATATAATCATCTGGGCAGCAGTTATATTGTAGACCGCGAGGGCGTTATCGTGATGCACCCGGACAATGTTACTTCAGAAAGTTTGTTTCAGGGATACACGGTTTATTCGTCGTTAAAAAATGCCGGTATAGAAGAAGAACAGTATGCTGAATTGAAAACAGCAATTTCCTCCAACGAAGAGTATCAGACTACATACGTTGCAGACAATATAAGCTGGCTTGTTTTAGCCATGCCAAGTACAGAAGAGTATGAACTGCTTGTAACTGTGCCAACTTCCATTACAGCAGAAGACACCTACGCAGGGCTTACCTATCTAATGATAGCGGTGGCGGTGGTTTGCATGGCAGGAGGAATCATTCTGTTTTATAATCAGTACAACCTGATGCGAAAAGGACGAGATGTGCAGGTCCAGTTCGTAAAAGCAGCAGCTAAAAGCGATTTTATGAATAAAATGTCTCACGATATTCGTACTCCACTCAATGCGGTGGTTGGCTTACATGAGCTTGCGCTGGAATCTATTGATGATAAGGATATGGTATATGACTGCATTATCAAGGCGCAGGCATCAAATAAATATCTGATTTCACTTATTAATGCTGTGTTGGATATGAGTCGTATTGAGGCTGGAAAAATGAAAATCAATAACGATCGCATTGATTTAGATGAAATAGTAAATCATGTGATGCAAATGGAAAGCCAAACCGCTTTAGATGCCAGCATTAAATTCACTTATGAAGAAAAAGAAAAATTCAGTACAGACTATATGGGTGATTCAGTACGAATTAGACAGTGCCTTATGAATCTTGTGAGTAATGCAATCAAGTTTACACCGCCAGATGGTACGGTTTTGTTATCTGTAGGACGAACTCCACTTGATGATCAAATAGACCAGATCAGTTTTGCTGTTGAGGACACTGGTGTGGGCATGAGCGAAGAATATATACAGCATATTTTTACTCCTTTTGAGCAGGAAAAAAATTCTATGACGAATTCGGCTATTACCGGCAGCGGGCTGGGGCTTTCCATCGTTTACAATCTGGTAAAGATGATGGGCGGTACGGTTACTGTCACCAGCAAGAAGAATGTTGGCAGTCGTTTTGAAATCCTGTTACCACTTCAAAGAGTAGAAAAAGAAGAGAAAGTTCAGAAAGAACAAGAAGAGACGGTTTCTGAAGCAGTTTTAAAAGCAGCCTTGAGTGGAAAACACATACTGCTTGTGGAAGATCATCCAATTAACCGTCAAATCATTACAAAACTTTTAGAAAAAATGGAATTGATCGTTGACGCTGCGGAGAATGGCCAGATTGGTGTTGATAAGTTCTGTTCTTCGGAGGTGGATTACTATTCTTTCATACTGATGGACATTAAGATGCCGATTATGGACGGCCTGGAAGCTACAAAAGCAATTCGATATTTGGACAAGGCAGATGCACAAACAATTCCAATCATTGCGCTTTCGGCGAATGCGTTTGAAGAAGATATGAAAGCATCTATCGAAGCAGGTATGCAAATGCACCTGGCTAAACCGGTAGATGTTGTTGAACTGAAAAAAGTTCTGATGAGGGTTGTTAAGGGAGAAAATAAATCATGAGATTCAAAAGAAAAGTAATCGCAATACTCTGTATGACCAGCGTCCTGCTGTCAGGCTGCGCATCAACAAAAACCGGAGGTGCCTATACTCCGAAGAATGACATAATAAGCTATGAAGCGATCGCAATAGACAAGACCGTTATAACTGTGGGGAAATTCTATACATTTGATCATACAAAGCTGGAGTTATCTTTGGAAGAAAAGTTCCCGGAGGTTGATTTTGTCTTTGATGAGTGCAGCGCCGGTGACAAGCAGCTGTCATACATAAAAGTCTTAGCAGACAATGGCGCTCTGCCCGATATGTTCCTGACGAATCAGACCATTCCGGAAAATGATTTCTTATATGACCTTGGTGGTGAAAGTTATGCAGGCAGATATAATTTATCTTCCCTGCAGGCGATTACAGTTGGGGGACATTTATATCAGATCCCGGTAAGCAACACCACATTCGGTATTGCCTATAACAAAGATTTATTCAAGCAGAATGGTTGGAATGTTCCGGCTACCTTAGATGAACTGTATGCTTTGTGTGACACGATTGATGAAACAGGTATTCGGCCGATGGTTACTTGTATGAAGTATTACACAACAGTGGAGTCATTACTGTTCGGGTTGGGTTACAATGAAACATTTGCTTCGGCTGAGGAGCGAAATACATACAATAGTTTCGTGGAAGGAAAGACTTCCAGTGCGGATATTCTGCAGCCGTCCAGTGAAGTATTAAAAAAACTTTACGACAAAGGCATTGTAACGGCGGATGATTTTTATTCCAGCGCAACAACCAATCGCAAGGATTTGTATAGTGGCAAAATCGCAATGATGCCTTGCAACCTGGATATTATCGCATTGGTTGAATCGGAAAAGCCGGATGCCGAAATTGGCTTTATTGGATTCCCTACGACGGAGGCGAACCAGCGAGTTATGCAGGTTGTTCCCGGGGTAAACCTTTCTGTGAATAAAACATCTATGGAGGATAAGGCCAAAAAAGATATAATCAATGCTACGATTGATTACATCAGTACAAATGAAGGTCAGGACGCAATCTTTCAGGTGATTTCAGGTGTCAGCACGTTGACATCCTATCAGCAAAATATCACGGCAATGTCACAGGATGTCTCTGATTGTATCAATGGCGGAAATATTTTCTTTGCAAAATACTTTGGAAGCGATGCACTTCTTCCTACCGTTGAGCAATATGCAGCCGGTGAGATTCCCTTTGAGGAATTGGCTGCAGCAATCGATGAAGCTGCTAAAAATAATGATCCTTTTGAAGGATTGTCGGAAGCTCCCATTGGAACTGCCAGTGAAACATTTACGGTATTGGATACCAGCAATTACAACGCAGATGTTCTTCGTGATGCTGCCGGTGCAGACATTGCACTTGTACCCAATAAGAGTTTTTACTGCGGAAATATCGCACAGATTTTCAAAGGTGACATTGTGCTGCCGGAGCGTTTTACGCAAAAAGGATTTGATGGCGATGCACGATTGACAACCTATGAGATAACCGGTGCAAAACTGAAAGAACTATTAGAGCATCCCATCATTGCTGGCAATGAGGTGAACATTCTGTATGGGGTGTCCGGTCTGAAAGTGACCTATGCTCCGTGGGCAGAAGCAGATAAAAATGTTGTTTCTGTCACTCTGGCAGATGGCACAGAGATTGATGACAGAAAGACCTATACAGTTGCCGCGTGGCCAAAAGCCATCGATGAGACATATATCACCGGCATTGCGCAAACCTTCGAAGATGCTGGTAAAAATAAGGATTTGATGACAGCGGCTATTCAAAAGGCTGGCACGATTACCCCTGCAAAGGATGGCAGGATTACCCTTGAATGGAATACAGATAAATAACAAAAGCAGACGGTCTACATTTCATTTTTTATGGGAGGTAGATCGTCTTTTGTTTTTGAAAGTAATTTGAGAATGCATATACGTGTAAAAATATGTTGAATAATAAAAAATATTCATGTATAATTGTGTGAAAATAAAAAGAAAAATCATTTATATTTACATGAATACGTGTTATACTATAGTCAATACCTTTAAGGAGGGATGATTAATGTATAGAAAAATTATGGGGTTTTTAGAAGCATGGAAGGAAAGCGGACACCGCAAGCCACTTATTATACAGGGGGCAAGACAAGTAGGCAAGACTTACTCAATACTGGAGTTCGGGCGCACGCATTATGAGAATGTTGCGTATTTTAACTTTGAAACAAATCCAAAGCTGAACGAAACCTTTGATGAGAATATCAGCCCAGATTATTTGATACCCATTCTTTCGCATATTGCAGGGCAAACCATAGTCAAGGAAAAAACCCTGATCGTCTTTGATGAGGTGCAGCTTTGCGAAAGAGCATTGACAAGCCTGAAATATTTCTGCGAGGACGCGCCAGATTATCATATTATTGTTGCAGGCAGTTTACTCGGTGTGGCAGTCAACAGAGCCAGGTTCTCTTTTCCCGTGGGAAAGGTTGATATGAAGACTCTCTACCCTATGGATATGGAGGAATTTTTGTTAGCTTTGGGCGAGGAAGTGTTGGTAAGTAAAATCAAAGACTGCTTTGCAGACAATGAGCCAATGCCGTCTGCTTTGCATGATGCCGCTATGCAGCTTTACCGTCAATATCTGATTATCGGAGGTATGCCGGAATGTGTACTGCAGTTTGCAGAAACAAAGGATTATATTCTTGTCCGCCATATTCAGGATACTATTCTTGTAAGCTATCTGAACGATATGAGCAAGTACAACAACTTGAATGAAATCAAGAAAACAAGGCTTGCCTACGATAACATTACTGTTCAGCTCTCCAAGAAAAATACTCGTTTTCAATACAAATTGATGAAAAAAGGCGGTAGGGCTTCCGAATTTGAAAATGCTATTGAGTGGCTCTGCCTGTCGGGTATTGTGTCGCAGGTATACAAGACAGAGCAAATCAAGAAACCTCTTGGGAACTACCGTGATATTGATGCATTCAAAATCTATGTTTCAGATTTGGGTCTGCTGTGTGCAAAAAAGGACTTGGCTGCAAACGATATTCTTTATATGGTTGAGGAACTGAATGACTTTAAGGGTGGTATGGCTGAGAATTATGTCAATGTGCAGCTCACAACAAATGGATACAACACTTACTATTGGGAATCCAAGCGTGGAGCAGAAATTGATTTTGTTATTCAGCGTGAAGGAGAACTCATCCCTATTGAGGTCAAGAGCGCTGACAACACCAGGGCTAAGAGTTTGAACGTGTATATGGAAACCTATAAGCCAACTTATGCGATTAAGCTTTCGGCTAAAAACTTTGGATTTGAGGACAATAAAAAGATCGTCCCTCTTTATGCAGCATTTTGTATCTGACAGATTCAGCCAAATTCGCAGATAATTTCTTGACAAACAGGGATTATCAGAGAAAAAGAAAGTAATCTTTATATATTTTGAGCAAACTTGGATGAGTTGTGAAAAACACCTAAAAATCACAACTCATTCTTGTCTGCATTTTACAAAAATTCTGGATATGGTTGGAATGTCTTGCTTTTTGCGACGGTATTATATATAATGACAACGTAGGACAAAGGAAGTGAGAAGGACTATGAAAAAAGCAACGATTATTGATGTGGCTGAAGAAAGCGGCGTTTCAATCAAGACAGTTTCCCGGGTGATGAACAATAACCCACATGTTAGTGAAGAGACAAAAGCAAAGGTCTATGCTGCTATGAAGAAGACCGGCTATCAGGTCAATATGCTGGCAAAGGGACTTAAGGGAAACAGAACCAACATTATTGTAGTCTTTACAGACCGTCATCATGAAGAACATCTTAGTATTTGGCATAATATTATATTGAAATATCTGTTTCAGTATGCGAAGCAGAGGAACATGAAGGTTGTACTTTCCCCGTCTAATAGTGAGCGTTTTGAGGAAGATGAGACAGATGGGTTTTATCTCATTTCCAGCGGACTTGCTGACGGTGTAATACTTTTGGAGAATATTCTCAATGACCCCAGAGTTGAATACTTTGAAATGCATAACATTCCATATGTAATATTTGGGGAATCCGAGGATCAGGATGTTCCATCAGTCAGCCTGGATAATTTTGATGTAGGATATAATGGCGGGAAGTACCTCATAGAGCAGGGATACCGTAAGGTTGCTTTATTTATCGGTGAAAAGAAGTTTTTGTCTACGCAGCTCCGTATCGAAGGATTTGAGCGGATCATGCAAAGCATGGATGCCGAATATCATATATTTGCAGGCATTGATACGGTGGAAAAGGCTTACCGCAAGTCGAAAGAAGTGTTGGAAGCATATGACATAGAAGCATTCTTTGTATCAGGTGATGAGCGGGCGTTGGGGGTTTACCGCGGAATCTATGAAAGAGGATTAGAGATTCCGGGAGATATAGCTGTTCTTGGGATTGACAACATTCCGCTGGGAGAGTTTTATTATCCCCCTATTTCTACGGTAGCGCAGGATTTTGATATTCTTGCAAAGTGTTGTATGGATTTTGTTGTAGGAGAGATTGAAAATGGGAAAGATTCAAATAAAAAGAAGAGATTTAAGTTCCCAACCAAAATTATAGAAAGAAAATCTACCTGAGAAGTAGATTTTTTTTACCAAAGATTGACAACGTTGTCATGAAAGGCGGCAAGAAAGAACTTAAGACAAGGACAACGATGGAAAATATAAAAAAGGAGAGCTCAATGAAGACAATTGAGAGGCGTCTGAAGTTTATTTACGGTACAGAGGAAAAGGCATTTGAGGCAAAGCAGAAGATTGAAAAGCGGTTGGAAAAATACGCACTGGCAGAGACGAAAGTCAGGGAACTGACACAGGCAGACACCATGTTGATTACATATGGTGATTCTATTATCAACGGAGATGTACCAGCGCTGGAGGTTCTAAGTGATTTTTTGGATACCTATGTAAAAGATGCAGTAGGCAACGTACATTTGCTGCCTATGTATCCGTACACATCGGATGATGGGTTTTCAGTAGTAGACTACAAAGAAATTAATCCGGTATTGGGCAACTGGGAAAAGATTGAGATGCTGGCGGAAAAATACGGGTTAATGTTTGATGCGGTAATCAATCACATTTCTAAGAGCAGCGACTGGTTTCAGAAGTATCTGCGGTGCGAACAGCCATATACAGATTATTTTATTACCTGCGCCCCGGAGGCTGATTACAGTAAAGTAACAAGACCGAGGGCATTACCGCTGCTGACAGAGTTCGATTCGGCAGAAGGCCCCAAGTTCGTGTGGACAACCTTTAGTGAGGATCAAATTGATCTGAATTTCAACAGTCCGGATGTCTTAGCAGAGATTTTGGATATACTGATTATGTATGGGCGAATGGGAGCGAAGTTTATTCGATTGGATGCAATCGGCTTTATGTGGAAGGAGCTGGGGACAACATGTATGCATCTTCCTCAGACACATGAGCTGATTAAGCTGATGAAGGATGTCCTGCGAATGTATTCTCCGGAAACAAAGATTATTACAGAAACAAATGTGCCACACAAAGATAATATCAGTTATTTTGGAGATGGCAAAGATGAGGCGGATCTGGTATATCAATTTCCGCTACCGCCGCTCATTATGTATTCCTTATTGAAAGGTGATGCCTCTATATTGAGACAATGGATGGCCGGACTTGAATTGCCAGGAGGACATGTTACATTTTTTAACTTCCTGAGTTCGCATGATGGAATCGGAGTCAGACCTACGGAAGGGATTCTGGATGATACACAGAGAGAGTTCCTTGTGGAAGCAACGCTGAAGCACGGAGGGAGAGTTTCCTATAAAGATAACGGAGACGGAACAAAAAGCCCATATGAATTAAATATCAATTATCAGGATGCGCTGGCAGGTCCGGAAGATTCTGATGAAATAAGGATTGGAAGATTTCTCGCCGCAGAGACAATCTTATTGTCTATGCAGGGAGTTCCGGGCATCTATATACACAGCCTGCTGGGCTCAAGAAATGATTATTATGGAATGACAGTCTCTGACATACCACGACGTATCAACAGGGAACAGCTTGATTATGATTTCCTAAAAGAACAATTAGATGGGGATACGAACAGAGGCAGGATATTCAAAGAAATGCTCAGGAGACTGAATATCAGGAAACAGGAAAAGGCATTTGCACCGCAGGCAGTACAGAAAGTGCTGGATATGGATGACAGAGTGCTCGCAATCAGGCGGATTCATGAAAAATCAGGGGAATGTATAGAAGCATTGATCAATGTATCCGGTGAAACAGTACAGATTGAACGGGATGGACTTTACGGGATAAACCTTCTAAATGGAAATATAGTAAAAAATAAGATACAGCTCACACCATTTGAAGCAGCCTGGATCAAAAACAGAGGCTAGTGCACAGAACGATTGTTGCAAAGGGAAGAACTCTTTGACACAAATAAAAAGAATTCATTTATAGGAAAAGGAGAAAAGGAATATGAAGAAGAAAGTATTGAGCGTATTGTTAGTCACAACAATGGCAGCTACTCTTGCAGTTGGATGTGGAGGACAGGAAAAGAAAACGGAAAGCAGCAAAAAGCAGGATGGCAACGTTAAAATCCAGTTCATGCATCAGCAGGTGGAGCAGGAAAGACAGGATGTGGTACAGGGGCTGATAGACGGATTTGAGGCAGAAAATGAAGGCATTGAGGTGGAGTCTATTCCAGTAAATGAGGATGACTATGACTCTAAAATCGTAGCGCTTGGTGGAAGTGGAGAGCTTCCTGCAATTATAGAGTACAGTCAGGATCAGGCAAAGACAAGTGTTGCGAACCAGTTTACCAGTTTAGATGCTGTGAAGGCAGTTGTGGATGAAGCTGGGGAAGATGTATTCTATGACGGCGCACTTGAAGTAACCAAGACAGAAGACGGAAGCGGTTACGTAGGTGTTCCGCTATGCAGCTGGGTGCAGGGAATCTGGGTAAACACAGCAATGATTCAGGAAAAAGGATTCGATATTCCGAAAAACTGGAATGATGTACTTGAAATTGCAAAAGCGTTCAATGACCCGGCAAATAAGAAATATGGTATTGCTATGCCGACATCTGAATCTACATTTACAGAACAGGTATTTTCTCAGTTTGCACTTTCAAATGGAGCCAATGTATTTGACGGTGACAAGAATGTTACAGTAAATACCCCTGAGATGAAAGAGGCAGTAGAGTATTATAAAGAACTTGCGTCATATTCAATGCCAGGTTCCACAGAGGTTGCTGATGTAAAAGATGCTTTCGTAGGAAAGAATGCTCCAATGGCAATATACTCCACATACATTTTAGGTGCAGTAAATGAAGCCGGATTTGCAGGCGATTTAGCACTTGTTCTGCCAAACCAGAAGGAACAGGTCGCATATGGAACCATTACAGTACTTGGAATCGCAGAAGGCATGGATGAAGCACAGACAGAGGCATCTAAAAAATTCGTAAGCTACCTGTTGAAAAAAGAAAATAACATTAAATGGTTGAATATGGCACCAGGTGGAATCCAGCCGGTACTGAAAGAAGTAAGTGAGGATAAAGCCTTCACAGACATGGAGGAACGTAAAGTTTATATGTTGGACTCAGCATTATATCTTATGGACTATCCAAAAGTTTCCTATGTCTGTGCAACTTCAAGTGACCGTATTGGAAAAAGAGGTGGAACCGGTCTGATGGGAAGCTGGAATTCGGAACGTTTTTCTGTGGAGGATGGTATATTTGGATTCATTCGATTTGAGGACGGAACCAGCCTTGAAGTTGAGGCTTCATTTGCCATCAATCAGAAAGAAAGAGATTTGAGAAATGTCATGCTGTATGGAGATAAACTTGGTGCAAGTCTTTTTCCATTGGAGATATACGGGGAGAAGGATGAGCAGCTCACAGACAGCGCGTATCCATTTTTGGAAATGAGAGACTGGCATGTAGACAGTGACAAAAATTTCGTGAATGCCTGTCTGGGACAGGAAGATATTCTTGTGACAGCTACGCAGGGCACGTATGTCCAGAAAGTGATTGATGCATTGTACAAATCAGCAGGCAGCGGAAGGCCGGTGATAATGGAATGATCTATTATGATATAGAAAAAAAGGAAAATGAAATCTGGCTTTTACAACGGGAGTATAATCCGTGGTTTCATTTAAAGACAGAATCTGCATTTGCTCAGAGCAATGGCTACTTTGGAGTAAGGGCGGCAGGAGGCCTGCCATCGCTTACAGGAAAACGGGGGATGTTCGTTGCGGGTCTGTTTAACTGTGCCTATGAAGAGGAAGTGACCGAATTGGTAAATTGTCCTGACGTAACACAATTCAGGCTCATACTGGATGGAGAAGAAATAAGTCCTGACGGTTCAAAGGTTAAGCAGTATGAGCGGAAATTCAACATACATACAGGGGAATTGGTTATTTCCATCGTATTTGAATTGCAATCAGGTGGAGAGATCAAGGTTGTTGAACGACGTTTTGCATCTATGGATAACAGACATCTGTTTGCACAGTGTATTACGGTCTCTGTGCTGACTGGTAAAGGCGTTAGCGGGAAGTTGATTACCGGAATCAATGGGCAGCAGACAAACAGCGGTGTTTCACATTTCCAAAAGGTTGACTGCAGGGTGTATGACCGGGAAATAATGCACACAAAAGGGTATCTGAAGGAGGATTCCTTAAGTATTTTGGAAGCGAACGCATGTGATGCAAAGACACCGGTATTTACGCTGAAGCGGCGTGGCGTGGATGCCGCATATGCTGTTATGGTACCAGAGGGAGAAAACTGGACGTTTGAAAAGTATGTTTACATCCACAAGTGGGAAGACACGACAAAGTTGGATGAACAGAAAGCCATTCTAAAGGATTGTATCCACAAGACATATGACAGGGTATTGTCGGTCCATAAAGAGAAGATGTTAAGACTTTGGCAGCAGGCGGCAATCAGGATAGATGGGGCAACCCTGGAAGAAGAGGCCTCGATTGCATTCGCACAATATCATTTGCTTGGTATGATGCCATGGAATAGTTCTTCCAGCAGCATTGCAGCCAAGGGACTTACAGGAGAAGGGTATAAAGGGCATGTTTTTTGGGATACGGAAATTTTCATGCTCCCATTCTTCCAATATCATTTTCCGGAAGCAGCAAGGCAGCTTTTAGAATTCAGGTACAGGGGTCTGGAGGGCGCAAAAGAGAAGGCAGCAGATTATGGCTATGCAGGTGCTATGTACCCTTGGGAAGCGGCTGCCAGTGGGAAGGAAGAGACACCTCTATATGCTGCACTGAATATTCATACGGGCAAAGCCAATAAGGTTTGGTCGGGCATTAAAGAGCACCATGTAACGGCAGATATTGTCTATGCCATCTGGCAATATTACAGCATGACTGGTGATAACACATTTATGGATAAGTATGGCTATGAAATGATATTTCAATCTGCTGATTTCTGGGTATCGAGGGCAGAATGGGATGAGAAGAAACAGGCATACGTCATTCTGGATATTATCGGACCGGATGAGTATACGGAACATATAGACAATAATGCTTACAGCAACTACATGGCGAGATACTGCGTGGCATTAGCGGCAATGCTGGCAGGGAAAGTAAAAGTAGAAAATCCTAATCTTTATAGCCGGCTAAATGCAGAGGAAAAGAGAAAGTCCTGGGAAGAATTTGCAGAGAAAATTTATCTTCCAGTGCCTAATGAAGAGCAGATCATTCCTCAAGATGATACGTTCCTCACAAAGAAATGTCTTCAGGATATTGAAAAATATAAAAAGGCGGAGACGAAGCAGGCGGTACTGCAGGATTATTCAAGGGATGAAGTGGTCGATATGCAGGTATTAAAACAGGCTGATACAGTAATGCTGTTAAATCTGTTTCCTCAGATGTTTTCTCCGGAAGTTGTAAGGAAGAATGTGTTATTTTATGAGTCCAGAACAATCCATGATTCCTCCTTGAGCTATTGCGCCCATGCACAGGCGTGCGCATCAGTAGGGGCAATGGATCTGGCATGGGAATTTTTTGAGAAGTGTATGGTAATTGATCTGGATGAGAATCCAAATGATACCACAGATGGCATTCATGCAGCCTCTCTTGGGGGCATCTGGACCTGCGTTGTATTTGGGTTCGCCGGTGTGAACTATGAGGGGGAAGTTCTGCATATCTCACCGCGGATGCCTGCACATTGGAAGACAATGAACTTTCACATAAAAGTAAAAGGACAGAATATCCAATTAACTTTAAGCAATACAGAGGTTCGTTTAGAGAATACTGGGATTAATAAAGAAGACATTATTAAGGTGGAAATTGGTGGAGAAGTATATAGGCTGAAAGATTCCCTGCAGGTAATCATAGCAGAAAGAAAAGAAGGAAGAAGAGCATGAAAGCGATCATTTTTGACTTGGATGGCGTTGTGGTAGATACTGCAAAATACCATTATCTGGCCTGGCGGAAACTGGCACAAGAACTTGGGTTTACCTTTGAAAAAATGCATAATGAGAGGCTAAAGGGTGTAAGCCGGATGCGCTCCCTGGAAATTGTTCTGGAAGTCGGTGGGATTACAGGGGTTAGTGAAGAGAAAAAACAGGAACTGGCAGAACGGAAAAACGGGTACTATCTGGAGATGATTTCAGGAATCAATCAATCGGAGATTCTTCCTGGCATTACCGAATTTATAAGCAGAAAGAAAAAGGCGGGATATAAGATTGGTCTCGGTTCCGCAAGTAAGAGCGGTGGCATGATATTGGAAAAACTGGGCCTTGCTGGACAATTTGATGTGATTGTAGATGGGAATCTTGTGGAACGTGCAAAACCAGATCCTCAGGTATTTACGAAGGCGGCAGAATTATTAGGGGTTCCATGCAGCCAGTGTATTGTGATAGAAGATGCAGCCGCTGGAATTGATGCAGCAATAGCGGGCGGTATGAAATGCATTGGAGTCGGTGCCAGAGACATTTTAAAAAAAGCGGATATTGTTGTTCCAGATACGGAAGCACTATTGTCAATCTAGTGCTCTATGGATAATACTTTTAGGGAGATGGAAGATGAAGGAAAAATATATAGAACAGATTTATGCCGGGTGGCTGGCAAAGATAATAGGTATTCGTCTGGGTGCGCCTATTGAGGGGTGGACCTATGAAAAAATCAGGGAATTATATGGAGAAATAGACGGATATCTGGTAGATTATCGAGATTTTGCAGCCGATGATGACAGTAATGGACCGTTTTTTTTCCTGCGGGCATTGGAAGACAGCCGCCACGGATATTCCATTCAGGCACAGGACGTAGCAGAGGCATTGCTAAACTATGCACCCTTTGAGCATGGGTTTTTCTGGTGGGGTGGATATGGGACAGCTACAGAACACACCGCCTACCTGAACCTCAGGAATTCCATCCCTGCACCGCTTAGTGGAAGCATTGCACAAAATGGAAGTACAATGGCAGAACAGATCGGAGGACAGATCTTTATTGACACATGGGGGCTTGTTACGCCTGGGAACCCTGATCTGGCAGCGGATTATGCACAGAAGGCAGCTAGTGTTACGCACGGAGGAAATGGAATCTATGGTGGGGTATTCATTGCCGTATGCATTAGTTATGCATTTATAGAGACGGATATAGGGAATATCATTGAGAAGGGCCTGTCTTATATTCCGGAAGAATGCGAATATGCACAGGCGGTTCGTGCGGTGGAGCAGTTTTATCGTGATCACCCTGATGATTGGCAGGAAGGCTTCCAATATGTGCGCACGAATTGGGGATATGATAAATACCCCGGAAATTGTCACATTATCCCCAATGCAGCAGTGATTATAGTAGCATTGCTCTATGGAAAAGGTGATTTTTCTGATACCTTGAATATTTGTAATATGTGCGGTTGGGATACAGATTGCAATGTAGGGAATCTGGCTGTAATCATGGGGGTGCGAGGGGGACTTGCAGGAATCGACTATTCCAAATGGAGACAACCAATCAATGATTTTCTGGCATGCTCCAGCGTAATTGGTTCACTAAATATTCAGGATATTCCTTACGGAGCCTTGTATATCGCTGGATTAGCTTATGCCGTTGCAGGGGAAGAAATGCCGGAACCCTGGAGGCACATTGCAGAAAATCGGATTGACAGTTGTCATTTTGAATTTCCGGGTTCTACGCATGCTATCCGAGTTCGGAATGACAGGTCTTCAAAAATCCATATTGAGAACACAGATGAGACCGCTTTTGATGGCTCCAGGTGTTTAAAGATTGTCATGAACCAAGGGAAAACAGGTGAAAATGTATATGTTTATAAGAAAACATATTATAGCCCGGATGATTTTCATGACAGCCGTTATGACCCAAGCTTTTCACCAATTGTGTATCCAGGACAGACAATTCATGGCAGTGTATTTATTCCGGAGTATGGATGTAACGTACAAGTCAGTCTTTATGCAAAAGAACAGAATTCGGGGAAGATGTTTTTCGGAGAAAGTATCAATCCAGATAAGGGACAGTGGGCACAGATGAACTGGGAAATCCCAGGGATGGAAGGTGGTCTGATTGCAGAAATTGGTTTTTGCTTTTGTATCAAAGAAGAAAACAGTTGGAGCGGAAGTTTTGCAGGCATGATTGACAGTTTTTATACAGATGGCAGAACAGATTATGCGATTCTATTCGAAAAAGAGGAGGAGGAAGTCTGGCCAGGACTTCATAGGGAAATCAGACAGTTTACCAGGTTAAAGGGAATGCTGTATCTCGAGGAAGGACAGCTGCATATTTCCTGCGCTGACTTTGCAGAAGCATACACCGGAAGACATGACTGGAAAGACTATACAGCCACATTTACGTTCACGCCACTTAATGCTGGGGAACATATGATGAATGTTCGGGTGCAGGGGGCAATACGTTCCTATGCGGCAGGATTTCTGCCAGATGGCAGATTTGCCATTTTAAAAAACGAGAATGGATACAGAGTGCTTTGTGAAGCAGAATATAGTTGGGAGCCTGAGAGAGAGTACACAATAAGAATCCGAGTCAGCCAAAACCAGATAGAGGCGTCGATTCAGGACGAAATATCTATTTTAGCAGAGGATGAGGAAAATCCATATCTTACTGGATGTATAGGCGTATCTGCATCCAAAGGTGCACATACCAGGTATAGAAGGATTGAGGTTAAGACTTTTTAAGGCTGCCGTATTGCGTAACCGCCATATCTGCGATTTCATTGTGAATGTGTAGAACTATGCGAAAAATTAAAAATATTCATGCAGAATACCCTGAAAACAGGCGGAAATGATCTGTTTTTGGGGTATTTAAATAAGGGCGTAAAAATCTGCTTTGTCACATTTAATCGTGATTTGTGTTACATATTCCTCCATGGAGGATATTGCCATCTCGTTTAGACCCTGCTCGTAAGCGTATCCTGCCAGTCGCAGATTGTGCTCTTTCGCAAAGTCTAGAATTTTATGGTATGTTTTAGGGATATTACCCCAATCTCCTTTACAATATGTTCTGATATAATCACCTTTTGGCTTTAGAAATAGTTTTTTCTTAAACTTTGGATTTTTGATTTTGGCAAATAAATACTCATAATCTTCAAAGTTACCCATCATAATATTTTTTTCGGATAACATAGAACCGTAACTTGTATTAAACAATCTTTTCGTTTCACCACTTTGCTGTTCGATTTGCTGAATCATATTATAAGCATCTTTCTGGTGGTAGTCCTCATACATTTTCGTTAATATTAAATACTCATCTTTTAATGAAACTATTTCAATCTCATGGAGTCTTTCTGAGTTTGCTAAATTAAGTTGATCTTCTTTTTCCTTAAGGACAGCTTTGATTTGCTTGAGCTGCCTTATTTTATCATCTACCTCTGATTGTTTTGATTTTAGGAGTAGTGAAAAAGTGCCATTGCTTCGGTTTGATTGATATTGTTTGATCTCATTAATACTCATACCCAGTTCACGAAATGCTAAAATCATTTCAAATTCCGGGCTTTGCAAATAACTATAATAGCGATAATCATTTGCGCCTGTTTCTGTGGGTGAGAATACATTAACTTCATCATAATAATGAAGTGTTCTTGTATTTACATTATGTAACATAGCAAACTCTTTTATTGTTAATAAACTTTTCATGAAACGAGCCTCCTTTTTGTTGACTTTACATCTACTGTAAAGTGTACCATAAAAATAAAGTAAAATAAAGGAAGGGAAAATACGATGAATAACCATATTATTCTAAGAAAAATCGACAAAAAGGATTATGATGATCTTGCAGGTATTATTAGTGCTACATGGAGATATGAGGAATTTTGCACTGCCAAAACAGCGCATAAGATGGGGCGGCTCTATCTTGCCAGCTGCCTTTGCCAACAAACTTTTCATATGGTAGCGGTCAGGGAGAACCAGGTGGTCGGAATTATTATGGGAAATAATAATCGAACATCACAGACGCCGTTTAGAAACAAATGGTTTCTATTAAAGTGCAGCGTGGCAATGATGCTATCATCAGAAGGCAGAAAAGTAATGAAAATGTTTCGAGGCTTTGACAGCATTGATCAAAACCTTCTAAAAGAAAGTAAAAAAAACTTTGATGGTACGCTTTGCTTTTTTGTGGTAAAAGGCAGTGAAAGAGGGACGGGTGTAGGCAATAAACTTTATGAAGCATTAATGGCTTATTTTAATGCGGAGAAAATCAAGAACTTTTATCTGTTCACGGACACAACCTGTAATTTCGGCTTTTATGAACATCAGGGTGTAAAACGAATAGGTGAAAAGACAGTTCACTTTCAGGCGTATGGGGGAAAAACAATTACATTATTCTTGTATGAGAAAGAAATAGAGGAAGTGTCTGGTGGGTAAAGCATCATCTTACATTATCACTATACGTGAGGGCCAATAGTACCTAAAAAAATATCTGCAAATTTTTCATAAAAAATTGTAATGGAATAAGTTGCTTCCTGATTACCCTTGACATTTTCAAATGCAACATGCAGAATAAACGTATAACCAACCGGGAAGAAGCGTGGCTGTCTTTCCTGAGTTCTGATACGCCGGAGCGGGTTATGGAGATCATAACAAACTATCCGAAGTTCAAACCAATGTATAAAGAGATCTATATGTTGTGTCAGAATGTGGAGTGGAGTATGTTCAGGAATGTATGCGGATCAATGACTTGAAGCCAGCAGGAATCATTTCTGGTGATATGGTGAGGGCCTATAAGCCGTATAAAGAATTATTTGAAAAGGCACTTCAGGTAAGCGGCTGCCAGGCAGGGGAGGTATTGCACGTAGGCGATTCCATGTCCTCCGATGTGAAGGGAGCCAGAAACGTAGGAATTACACCGATCCTCATAGACCGGGAGCAGAAAAAACAGGATGATTCTGTAAAGACAATTAAAGAATTAACGGAAATTCTCAACGAAAGTGTCTTGGCAGATATTCATAAGTAGTATATAAAAGAAAAGCCCTGCCTTAAAATGAAGGGCAGGGCTTTTCTCCTTAATTATCTCCGCCATCACATGCGTCGCAGGTGATGCAGTTATGCGTGCAGCTCCACAGCTTGTCGGCAGTGTCCACCCAGTTTTCGGCATAGGAAACACATTTTCCACACAGATGGTCGGCGCTCTCCGGCGACTGCATATCAGTGGAGTGTGCGCCGGAACGGTTTACCATACTGCGCAGGCACTCTGGATTTTCCAGCATAGGACAGGGGCGCAGCAGATTTTCATTAAAGGGCTGTCCCTCCTTGTAGGCCATAAACAGTGGAGATTTGTACGCCTCCAGCAGCGTTTTATCATGAATATTGGAGTCGGAGTAATGGATAAAGGCACAAGGCTCAATATCACCGTTTGCGTTAATATGTAAATAGCAGCGTCCGCCTGCAATACAGCCACCAACATACTCACCGTCATTTTGGAAGTCGATGGTGAAAATGGACTTGCTGCTTCGGTATTCACGGATTTTATGGTACATTACTTCACGCTGCTCAGGTGCCGGAAGCAGTTCGGTAACAGCTTCGTTGCCAACCGGCATATAGTGGAAGAACCATGCGAATTTTGCGCCGTGTGCAATCAGATCATCAATAAATTCTTCTGAACTGATGGAGTCCACATTCTTACTGGTGTAGCAGCAGGAAGCACCAAATGGAAGTTTTTTCTTTTTCAAAATCTCCATGGCACGAATAACTGACTGGTAGGTGCCTGCGCCGCGGCGGAAGTCGGTGGCGTCCTCGAAGCCCTCGATGCTGATAGCGGGAACGAAGTTTTTAACCCGCAGCATTTCATCTGCAAATTTTTCATCGATGAGTGTACCGTTTGTAAAGGAAAGAAACTCACATTCCGGATGCGCTTCGCAAAGTCGAATAAGGTCGTCCTTGCGTACCAGCGGCTCGCCGCCGGAGTAAATATACATGTAGGTACCCAGTTCTTTTCCCTGCTCAACGATGCTGTTGAGTGTCTCGTAGCTCATATTCAACTTGTTGCCGTATTCCGCCGCCCAGCAGCCGGTACATTTGAGATTGCAGGCAGAGGTGGGATCCATCAAAATAGCCCACGGAATGTTGCAGCCATGCTCTTCTCTGGCCTTTTTCTGTCTGGCAGAACCGACCAGGGAGGTGTTGACAATAAAGTTTTCAAAGAAAACCTTGCGTACCGCAGGATCAATGTCTGTAAACAGGCTTTTGATTAGCCGATACCAGTTATTGTCCGGGTTTTCAATAACCTCATGGAACATCCTGCGCTGTCCGGCAAAGAGGTTGTCTTTGTCAAATTTGTCTGCCCATGCCAGCAGCTTCGGCAGGTTTTTGTCCGGGTCGCCGTCCAAATAGTCTAGCACCTTTTTAACTGCAAAGCCTTGTAAGTTTTCTTTCATGTTTTTCTCGTTCATAATATTCTTATCCTTTCGTTTTCGACTGGATGTGCATCCCTTTGATGTGATCCGCCGTTTGTGAGTATTGTATCGGCAGCAAAAAGAAAAGTCATGGGACAGGTGCGTAGGTGTGGTAAATTTTGCGACAAACGAAAAAACTGTAACCTTTTGGGACAGATTGGGTGATTTGTCCCTATTTTTTTAAAAGCAAGTACGCTATTCTTATTTTATAAGTACGCGTATAAGGAAAGGTGAGACTGATAAATGAAAAAGGATATGAATCGAGTGCTGATTGAAACAGCTGTAAATAAAGCATTAAAGGATATCCGGGAATCACCGGAGCGAACCATTCGCAATCTCATTGATTTGGGCTTGAACTTCACGAATGGAAGATTTCAAAAAAATTTTTTTGGTACAGCGCAGAAAATGCTGCGCAATGAAAAAAGTGCATACTATACTTTATGTAAAGACGCCATCACCAGTGTTGACCAGAGGGCGCTGACTACCTTTGGTATCAATTTAGGCTATAACAGCTGCACGCGGGGCGCAAAAATCATACGGGAAATTGAAGCACAGCGGAATATAAATATCCCATGGTCCCTGACCTTGATCATCAATCATGATAAACTGAAAGCAGAGCCTGACTTTTATCCATCGGTTATGGAGCAGGGCAGGGCACTTGGCATCCACACTTATTTTTTATTTGTTACCGGTGACCCCGAAAGTGTAATTCCTCTTTTGCAAAGTCAACCGGAATGTGCCTTTATTCTTTTTTTACGCGGGAATCAGATCACCGACTCTTTTATTGAACAGATGAAATCTGAAAAAAATGCGATGATTGCTGTTTATGCGGATGCGGATATCCAGGAAACCTGCAAAACCCTGCGAAGTGCAAGGCTGCTGTATGCAGTTTATCTGCGATATACCGAAGAGGATCGGAAGAACATCGTAACCGGACAATGGCTGTCTGACGCTTTATCGCCCCGCCCGCTATTTGCGTTTTTAATGGCCGATGTCACCTGCTCTGCCGAGACGCAGCAGGAGGTTTATGCCTACATTCTTTCTGTACGCAGCGGGCAAAAACAGCCGGTATTGTTTATGGACATGAAGCGGGATGTCATGATGATTGATGAAATTATTTCTGACGGTGTATGTATGGTAGGATTTGATCCAGACGGCAGTCTGCGCACGCATCAGGGCATACGAAGGGAGCCGGAGCTGAACATTTTGCAGAATCCGCTGGCGGATATTCTGCAAAGGGCAATGAAAAAGTAAAGACATTAAAAAATGCGCTCTGTTTCTTTTGGAATAGAGTGCATTACTTTTGCGTTTTAGAATATGACCGTTCGCACATAAAGAAATAGGCGGATTGACAAGTGAGAGGTCATATGTTACAATGCAAAAAAGCAAGAAAGTTGTTTGCCGCCGGGCAAACTAAAAGTGTTAATCTCGTATCGTTAGGCCATGAAGATACGAAGTTGGCGCTTATTTTTTTGCTCTTTTATTAGGAGGGAAATTATGATGATGAAATCAAATTGCTTAAGGGATTTTGCCAAGTATGCATCTCTAAATGTGCTTGGTATGCTGGGTCTGTCTTGTTATATTCTTGCGGATACCTTTTTTGTTTCAAAGAGTCTCGGTACAAATGGCCTGACGGCTCTGAATCTGGCAATACCTATATACAGTTTCATTCATGGAAGTGGTTTGATGATTGGAATGGGCGGAGGCACAAAATATTCTATTCAAAAAATCCGACGTGACGATGCTGCCGCAAATCGTACCTTTTCCAATTCTGTTTTCATTGCGGCCTGCTTCGGTCTGTTTTTTGTTTTGCTTGGACTTTTCTTTTCGAAAGACATTCTCTCTTTATTTGGTGCAAAAGACAGTGTTCTTGAAATGTCCAATACCTATTTGTTCGTGATACTTTTATTTGCGCCTGCGTTTTTAATCAATAATGTCTTGCTGTGTTTTGTGCGCAATGACGGAGCACCGCAGCTTTCTATGGCGGCAATGATTGGGGGAAGCCTTTCTAATGTTTTATTGGACTGGGTGTTTATGTTTCCCTTGGGGATGGGGATATTTGGTGCCGTGCTTGCAACAGGCCTGGCGCCCATCATCAGCATACTGATTCTTACACCGCATTTTATCCGTAAAAAGAATGGATTCCATTTTACAAAGTGCAAAATGGAAAGAAAACGGACGGCAGGAATTCTGTCAAGTGGAGTTCCTTCACTGATAACCGAAGTATCCTCCGGTATCGTGATGATTGTGTTTAATAGTATTATCCTGCGGCTGGCTGGCAATGTGGGTGTTGCGGCCTATGGTGTGATCGCCAACTTATCCCTTGTCATTATCGCTATCTACACAGGCATTGCACAAGGGATTCAGCCGATTATAAGCAAGAATTATGGGCTGGGAGAACAAGGACATGTAAAAGCGATTCTTCGATATGCGCTGGTTACTATGCTGGCTTTTTCGGCTATAATTTATACTGGCATATTTATGTGCGCACCGCAAATAACCGCTGTATTTAACAGCGAGCAAAACCCTGTTTTACAGCAGATTGCGACAGAAGGCCTGCGGCTGTATTTTGTTGCCTGCCCGTTCGCTGGGTTCAATATTATTATTTCCATGTACTTTACGTCAACTGCGTATCCAAGACCGGCACATATTATTTCAGTGCTTCGTGGATTTGTTGTTATTATCCCAATGGCATTTATATTATCAGTTATTGGAGAAGTATATGGTGTGTGGTGTGCATTCCCTGCAACAGAATTGTTAGTGTCAGTCATAGGACTACTATTCTGGGGAATCAGTAGAAAGAATGCGAAGACATATACTTAATTCATTTCTTCGGAAAAATCACGAACAATCTTATCTGATGCGCCCAGCAGACATTTTTTCAAAAGATGGGAAAACTGGGCGGAGGGAATGCAGTTTTTATCAAGGAGCCACCGTTTAATCGCACAGACAAAAGCATCGGCATAAAAATCAACATAAAAGTTTTGCGCATCATCCTCTTTAAAAATCTCTTCCAAATCTTCGGAGATAATAGAAACAACGATATCTCTAAAATATTCAGAAAATGAATTTTGTCCTTCTATGCCCAGGGTCTTTCTGTAAAAGGCCCTGTTTTCATAAAAATAGTCGCACAAGTATTCCAGGAGATCCCATCCTGCCCGATATTCTTTTTGCTGGATTCTTGTCACGAATTCTGTGTAGTAAATCCAGTTGACCAGATCGTATTTATCTCTAAAGTGATAGTAAAAACTTTTGCGATGCATATCGCACCGTTCGCAAATATCTGCCACGCTGATCTTGGAAAAGGCACAACTTTCCATCAGCTCCTTCAGCGCCGCCGACAGTGCACGCTTGGTAATGTTTGAATCCGCCAGAAAGCTCACCTCCAAAATGGTATATTAACTTTTATACTATCATAAAATCTGCCGATCTTCAACAAACCCCCACTTTTCGGATTGGGACAATTTCATCAAAGTGTCCCAAAAGGTTACACATAAGCGATAGCGTAGCAAAATGTAACAGGTTCCTTTTTTGTCCAATGCAACTTGCTGCGGAGTTTGCTAAAATTGGGCCATGGTCAAGAAATGGAGGAATACATATGTTGTATTACAAAGAAGAGAGGGAAGCAGTTCTCAGGGAACTTTCCTCGAATATGGAAAGCGGACTTACCTCAGAGCAGGTATCTGAACGGCTTCAAAAGCACGGTCCCAATAAACTGCGGGAAAAGAAAAGGAAAACCAATGTCCAACGGTTTTTCGACCAGTTCAAAGATGTCATGATATTAATTCTAATCGCTGCCGCTATTATATCCTTTGCGGTGGCCTGTGTGGAGGGCGATCCAAAAGAATTTTTTGAGCCGGTGCTCATTCTGCTGATTGTTATACTCAATGCAGTCATGGGCATGATGCAGGAAAGCAAGGCTGAAAAAGCACTGGATGCGCTGAAAAGTATGTCAGCCCCTCATGCAAGGGTTTTGCGTGACGGCGAAGAAAAAGTGATTGATGCCGCTGAACTGGTACCGGGCGATATTATTCGTCTGGAATCAGGTGACTTTATTCCCGCGGATGCAAGGCTGCTTCGCAGTGTCAGTCTGAAAAGTGAGGAATCCGCACTGACGGGCGAATCTGTTCCCTCTGAAAAGGATGCGGAAGCGTCTGTTGCGGAAAAAGCGCCTCTGGGTGACCGCAGCAATATGGCGTTTTCGGGCTGCTCCGTTACCTACGGTACAGCCACGGCTGTTGTCTCTGCTACCGGAATGGACACAGAGATGGGTAAAATCGCAAGCCTTTTGGACGGTGAGAGCGAAACCCAGACCCCTTTACAAAAGAAATTGGCGCAGATGGGCAAATATCTTGGAATCGTAGCACTGGCAGCCTGTGCAGTTATTTTTATCGTTGGTCTTTCTAATGGAATTCCGGTCATGGAAATCTTTATGACGGCGGTTTCGTTGGCTGTTTCCGCGATACCAGAAGGGCTTCCTGCCATTGTGACCATCGTTTTGTCTATCGGCGTGCAGCGTATGGTAAAGCGCAATGCCTTGATTCGCCGCTTACCTGCGGTGGAAACCCTGGGCAGCGCATCGATTATATGCTCCGATAAAACCGGAACCCTGACACAGAACCGCATGACCCTTGTAAAGGCATATTTGGACGGCGATGCAGATCTGGAAGAAATCAATACGCAGAACACTGACGAGGTTCAAAAACTGCTCCGATACGGAACGCTGTGCTGCGATGGTTCGGTGGTGTTCAACGGAAAAGAGGAGCAGCACATTGGCGATCCGACAGAAACGGCTATTGTTCTGGCAGCACACAAAAATGGAATGCCAAAGGATGATTTGAATAAGGACTATCCTCGTCTTGCGGAAATTCCATTTGATTCCGACCGCAAGCTGATGACAACAGTCAACCGTATGGACGGCAAAAACATCGTCATTGTGAAAGGCGCTTTTGATATGATGGCGCCGCGCTGCGTAGAGGGCGACTTGGAAACCGCGAAAAAAGTGACGGAGGAAATGAGTTCAGATGCCCTGCGCGTTTTGGCCATTGCATATAAGGAAATAGGAAAAATCCCACAGAAGCCTACCTCAGATGAACTGGAGAATGGATTAACCTTTATGGGACTTGTGGGCATGATCGATCCGCCTCGTCCCGAAGCAAAAGCAGCCGTTGCCACTTGCCGTAAGGCTGGCATTAAGCCGATTATGATTACCGGCGACCATGTAGTCACCGCCTCGGCTATTGCGAAAGAGCTGGGAATTCTTCAATCTGGTGATCTGGCCATTACCGGCGCAGACCTGGATGCTATGACAGATACCGAATTAGACGAACGTGTGGAACATATTTCGGTCTATGCGCGTGTCTCACCGGAAAATAAAATCCGCATTGTCAAGGCATGGCAGCGCAAGGATCAGGTGGTTTCCATGACTGGTGACGGCGTAAACGATGCCCCGGCACTGAAGGCCGCCGACATTGGCTGCGCTATGGGTATTACGGGAACCGATGTGGCAAAGGGTGCTGCCGACATGACACTTACTGACGATAACTTTGCCACCATTGTTGAAGCTGTTAAGGAAGGCCGTGGCATATATGCCAACATCAAGAAGGTAGTTGGTTTCCTCCTGGGTACTAATATCGGCGAGGTTATCACTGTGTTTGTCGCCATGCTGCTGTGGCATAAAACACCACTGCTTTCCATGCAGCTTCTGTGGATCAACTTAGTCACCGACAGTCTCCCAGCCATTGCCCTTGGCATGGAGCCGGTTGAATCCGACATTATGGAACGCAGACCAAAGCCGAAAAATGAGGGCATTTTTGCCCATGGCTTAGGAATCCGTGTGGTGTTGCAGGGACTCATGTTTGCTGTTTTGACACTGGTCGGTTTCCGTATGGGTGAAGGAGCAATGGGGTCACTGGCAGGCGGGCAGACCATGGCTTTCATGGTACTTGCGACTTCTCAGGTTATTCAGGCGTACAATATGCGTTCCGAGCATTCACTGTTTAAAATCGGGCCGTTTAAAAACCATAAACTCAACTGGGCTTGCCTGATTTCTCTTGCATTGGTTGCGCTTGTGCTGTTTACTCCGGTTCGCATTGCCTTTGGACTTGTGGCTCTTACGCCTACCATGTATCTGAGGGGCTTTGGCCTTTCTCTGATTCCTATTGTGGTAATGGAACTTTCAAAGGCGTTTGGCCTGATCAAGCATCAGCATTAAAGTAAAAAACGGCTGCCGATCCGTTCGATAGCCGTTTTTTGATGAAAGGGAGGGCTGCAGCTATGCACCAATGGAACAAAAAAAATCTGCTCCGCATGATCCCGCTTTTACTTTGCCTTGCTTTTGTGGTTGGGTACTTGATCTGGGGAAAAGATTTTTCAGTAGAAACAATTTTATCCTATGCACCTAAAAACCCGTGGTTGACAGCGGCTTTTCTCCTGCTGATGTACGCAGTAAAAGGCATGAGCGTTGTCTTTCCAATCATTATTTTATATATGGCTGGCGGATTTTTGTTTCCGCCGATGATAGCCGTGCTGGTCAATGCATTGGGTGTCGCTGTCACACTTATGGTACCCTATTGGATCAGTAGGGTATCCCGGACGGATTCTGCAGAAAGGTTAGCTGCAAAGTATCCAAAACTGGAGGAGATAATCGCTCATCAAAAAGGAAACACGTTTTTCCTCTCTTTTTTTCTGCGGATTATTTCATGTCTGCCAGGAGATGCGGTAAGTATGTATTTGGGAGCAATTAAAATACCTTTCCTTAAATACTTCCTTGGCAGTATGTTAGGAACTGTTCCGAGAATGATTGCTGAAACATTAATGGGAACGAGTATAACAGATCCGGCTTCGCCTATGTTTCTTATTTCCACAGGCGTAACCGTTCTTCTTGCGGTGCTTTCCGTATGCGGATATGCGATTTACAAGCGCAGGATGAAAAAGAAAAGGGAGGGTTAATCCAATGAATAAAAAGTGGTTTCGTGCCTTGTTTCGGCGGCGGGTTTTTATCGCGCTTTTACTGGTTATACAGGTATTGTTTTTCATTTACATATTAAATAGCCGGACTAAAACATCCACGGTACTGAGTGGGTGTTTAACCGCCGTCAGTTTTGTGGTGTGCCTGACGATTATTTCAAAAAAAGATAAGGGTGCCTATAAACTGATCTGGGTGTTTCAAATCCTGCTTTTCCCTTTGTTTGGAGGATTGTTCTATCTGCTTGTGAACTTCCAGTCCTCTACGACAAAGTTCCGCAAGCGTGTTTCTGGCACGGAAGAAAAGGCAAAGGCACTTTTGGCGCTGCCCGGGACAGGTGAGGATCAGGCAGCCGAGGTAATCGGGCAGTATTTGCCGCAGATCCAGTATTTGCAGGACTTTGCAGGCTTTCCCATTTATACACAAAGCAGCACAAGGTATTTAAGTCCCGGCGAAAAGAAGCTCTTCTGTATGCTGGAGGAACTTGAAAAAGCGGAGCACTATATTTTCCTGGAATATTTTATTGTGCAGGAAGGCATTATGTGGGATTCTATTTTGGAGATATTAAAGCGCAAAGCAGCGCAGGGTGTGTTGGTACGGGTGATGTACGATGATCTGGGCTGCTTCTTCATGCTTCCCAAGGATTATCCCGCGCAGTTAAAACAATTTGGTATTGAATGTGAAATCTTCAACCACTTTAAGCCGCTGCTTACCGCCATACAAAACAATCGAGATCACAGAAAGATTACGGTTATCGACGGCAAGGTGGCATTTACCGGCGGAATCAATCTTGCGGACGAATATATCAATGCCTGTGAAAAATACGGACATTGGAAAGACGCTGCCATTATGGTTGAGGGCAAGGCCGCATGGAGCTTCACCCTGATGTTTTTGCAGATGTGGGAACTGTGCACAGACACAGATGAGGATTACTCTGTTTATTATCCGTGGAAAGACAGTGCCTGTCCAGTGCGTGCAGACGGCTTTGTCCAGCCCTATGCTGACAGCCCCATGGACAAGGAAAACGTGGGTGAGCATGTCTATCTTCAAATCATCAACAACGCAAAAAAGTATGTGTATATCAATACGCCGTATCTGATTGTTGATGACAGTATGGTGTCGGCACTGTCCTTAGCCGCAAAAAGCGGCGTGGATGTTCGCATTGTAACGCCACATATATGGGACAAACGGCTGGTACATATGACGACGCGCTCTTATTATCGCGAATTGATCGGCGCAGGTGTGAAGATATACGAATATACCACCGGCTTTATTCATTCCAAAACCTTCGTCTCAGATGATAGAATCGGCACGGTCGGTACAACGAACTTGGATTTTCGCAGCCTATATCTTCATTTTGAATGTGGAGTTTGGATGGCGGACAGTACAGCGGTGATGGAAGTAAAACAGGATTTTCTCAACACCCTGGAAATCTGCCAGCGGATCACCCTGGAGGATTGTAAATGTGGAATAGTCGCTCGGATGGGCCAGGATATCCTACGAGTGTTTGCCCCGCTAATGTAAACAGTGATAAGAAATAGGCAGAGCGTAAAAGTGTCTGTCTATTTTGTTGTGCATTTTGATCAAATAGAGTACAATAAAGCAAAGGACAGGAGGTTTTAACATGGTACGTGTTTTGCAGGAATATGAGATACCGGCGGCGCTTTCGTTGGCGCGGGACGTATTTGGACAATATGTAGCACCGGGATATACACCGGAGGGGAATACGGAATTTGAGAAGGCATTGGATGAACAGAGGGTGCTGGCAGAGGTAAGGGCGCGTCAGGTGGTTTTCTGGGGTGATTTTGAGCAGAATTATCTGGTGGGCATGTGTGCCATGACCCCCAATGGACATATACGGTTTTTCTTCGTGCACAGTCAGTGGCAGCACCGGGGCATAGGCAAACAGCTGCTGCAGGCCATGTACCGATATGCTTTTGATCAGCTTCATGTGCCGGATATATCGGTACATGCATCTCCCTATGCAGTGGGAATTTATCAGCGTATGGGATTTACTATAGTGGCACCGGAACAGACGGTGAATGGCATTCGGTTTACCCCTATGTCCATGATAAAAAAGCGTTCTAACGCAATCTGGCTCATTCCCGTATGTGTGGGCGGCGGTGTGTTATTGATAGCGCTTATTGTTTTAAGTGTATTATTTGTAAAAAGAGTTCAGAATAATCTGGGAGACGCATATAATAGAGATGGTTACTATTCATACGATGATGAATATAGTTATGGCGACGGCTATGATGATGACTACCGTTACGACGATGGCTATGATGATGACTACAGTTATGACCATGGCTATGATGATGACTACAGTTACGACGACAGCTATGGGGATGACCGCAATGACCATGACGACAGTTATGATGACGACACGGCTGGAGAGGAATGGCAGGAACATTCGCTGGATCAGATACCTACAGACATAGCGGAAGGCCTTTCTTATACCACAACAAAAGAAAATTATAGTCAGGAGGAATCGCAGGAGGAACAAAGTATTGATTTTGATGTGGATTATCCGGTGATTTCGGGCATGGCAAACGAGGAGCTGCAGACGCAGATCAATGAAATGATCTACGCACAGGCCACGTATATGGTAGACTTTATGTATACGAATCCATCCAAGGATGTTAAGGAGTATATTGCGGCCCAGCGTGCCGCCTTTGGGACGACGGAGCTTATGTCGGATGTGGAATACAGTATTTCTTATGCAAGAGAAGGGTTCCTGAGTATTGCATTTGAGGATCATTATTATCTTGGTAGTGAGTATTCGGAATTTAAGGATATCCGGACATTGAATATTAATCTGGATGATGGGACAACGTATGACATATCGGATATTATTGATGTGAATGATGATTTTATCAATGCATGGCTGATCAGTGTGAAGAATGAGGTTGCGGACAGCATGCTGTTTGGGAAACTGACAAATGACGACTTTAAGGGAATCATGGATGGGACCGGGAAAAATACATTCCAGTATGGACGGGCCTTTTATGTGGATGCGGACGGTGTGCAGGTAGGTTTTTCTTATCATTTTGGCGATACCGAAGGCATAGAAAGAGGATGGCTGACCGCACCATTTACATTGGAAGAGATAGAACCGTACAAAACGGAGTCAGATTTCTGGGCACGGATATCTACGGCAGGATAGAGGAAAAAAGGAAAAGCAAATGGACTATATTGTATTTGATTTGGAGTGGAATCAGTGTCCTTATGGAAAAGAACAGGAAAATGAGAGGCTGCCCTTTGAAATAATAGAAATCGGTGCCATTAAATTAAATGAGCAGAAAGAACGGATCGATGAATTCCATCAGATTATACATCCGGTCGTTTACCGAAAGATACATTTCCGCACGCGGGAAATCATAGGCGTGGATATGGCAGAACTGGACAAGGGCGAGTATTTCCAGCAGGCGGTGTGCAATTTCCTTCGCTGGTGCGGGGATGACTATGCGTTCTGCACCTGGGGGACACTGGATGTTATGGAACTGCAGCGCAACCTGAAGTATTATGGGCTGCTGGCCTTTATCCAGGGACCGGTCTATTACTATGATGTGCAGAAGCTCTTTGCCGTGCAGTACGAGACGCGGCATGAGCGCAGGTCCCTGGAATATGCGGTGGATTATCTGGGGCTTGAAAAGGCCGGGGAATTCCACCTGGCACTGGAAGATGCCAGGTATACGGCCATGGTCCTGCAGACTATCCAGGATGACTGCATCCATGGGAATTGTTCCATAGACTGTTATCAGAATCCAAAGTTAAAGGAAGATGAGATCCATATTCTGTATGAGGATTATGAAAAATATGTATCCAGGGAATTTAATACGAAGGAGGAGGCAATGCATGACCGTGAGGTGACCAGCATGCATTGTGTCCTGTGCAGGAAGAATGCCAAACGGAAACTGAAATGGTTTTCCAATAATGCAAAGCTGCATTTTGCGGTGGCTTATTGCCCCAGACATGGATACCTGAAGGGAAAGATAAGAATAAAGAAAACAGAAGATGATAAATTTTTTGCAATAAAGACGGTAAAGCTGATTTCGGAGGAAGAAGCCTTATTTATCAGGGATAAACAGAGTGCTATCCGAAGGAAGCGGCAGAGAAAACGCCATGAAAAAATGTAATGTTTGTGAATTTTTTTTAAAAAAGATGCAATTATTGGAAATTGTGATATAATGACCGTAGGCTAGTTTAAAAATTGGCATGAAAGGAGGTAAACCATTGTTCTATAGAAAGAAAATGGTTTGCGCTATTCTTACAGCCGGATTAACTCTTAGTCTCATGGCACCAAGTCTGACTTGGGCAGAGGCACTGGAGCCAGCCACTTCAGAACAGAGTGCAATTCTTGCAGCAGCGGATGAAGATCCGTCGAGTGAAGGAACAGTAGTAGTTGAGGATGGGGCCAATAAGGCACCGGAAACGGAAGTGCCATCTGATTCAGAGGTGGTGCCAGATCCAAGTGTACCCCCCAGTTCAGAGGTGCCGCCAGATCCAACCGTCACCCCCAAACCGGAGGTGCCGCCAGATCCAGTCATAACACCAGATCCAACAGAGCCTCCCCAGGTGACGGAGACTCCAGTTCCAACACAGCAGCCAGAGGAGACGCCACCAGCAACGGTGACACCAACTCCAGGGGTGCCCCAGGTACCTGAGGCAACACAGACACCGGCTCCGACAGAACCAGTGCCTGAAGAACCGGCAGAGGAACCAGATACTGACAACAATAAAGTGACTACCAATGATGCTTTGATTGCCCGTCAGCAGATTGTTACAGCGCCAGTACTTTTTACCCATGTAGACAAGGTCTACGCGATCGCAAATGTAAACACTTACCTGAACGTAAGGGAAGGTAAAGGGACGGATTCGCGTGTCGTCGGTGTATTGAACAAAGACGCACTGTGCTTCATCCTTGCAGATGCAGATCAGGAATGGGTTTATGTGGAATCAGGAGAGGTCAGAGGATTTGTCTATGCTCAGTATTTGTTAACAGGTGACGAGGCCGTCGCTTTTGTTAATGAGCAGGGAGAGGATAATCTTGCACTGGCAGAATTGAAAATTTCGGCAGCAGAAAACGCAGCCTATCGTTACACAACCACCACCACAAAGGACGTGGCAGAAACTTCGGCGATCCGGACCTCTATGGTACAGTACGCAGAGCAGTTTCTGGGTAATCCTTACGTATGGGGTGGTACAGATTTGATCAATGGTACAGATTGTTCTGGTTTTACACAGGGTATTTACGCAGCATTTGGTTATGAGATTCCACGAGTTTCAAGGGATCAGGCTGAATACGGCACACAGATACCCATAGAAGACGCAGAACCGGGAGACTTGATCTTCTATGCCAGAAATGGTGTGGTATATCATGTTTTAATGTACATAGGAGATGGCAAGGTAATACATGCCAGCTCACCAAGTGTAGGTATTGTGATTACAGATATTAATTATAATAATGCAGTTTGGGCTACGCGTGTTATTTCGGATACAGACAGAGTTGTATTATCTGGAACAGAATTGACAAACGGGGCAACAGAAGTTACTATGGCGTCCAGCGCAACAGAAGGTACTTATCTTGGAACCTTCAAGCTGACATCGTATTGTAACTGTGCAATCTGTTGTGGAAAATGGGCAGATGGATTGACGGCAAGTGGTACATGGCCAACAGAAGGCAGAACAGTCGCTATGGCGGGCGTTCCATTCGGCACAAAACTGAATATCAATGGACAGATTTTTACAGTTGAAGACAGAGGTACACCTTACGCTCACGTGGATGTGTTTATTACAGATCATCAGCGCGCAAGTGATTTCGGCGTACAGTATGCGGATGTATACATGGTAGGATAAAGAATGGCGGTGCAGCCCGAAAGGGAGGCGCCGCTTTTGCATGTAACAAAAAATATTGCGGCGGCCAAAAAAACATTGGCATGGTTGACTTTACATAAGGTGTATGCTATAAATAGTGATTAGAATATATGGAATTGTGGTAACTATTCAGGTACTGAACAGTTACGATTTGTGTCAAGGGTGACCGACAGGATTGTAAGCAGGGGAATACCTTAACTTATAGCTGTCGGTTTTTTTACGGTTCATTTTATACAGAGCGGAGGAAAAGATGAGCGAAGCAATACTGGAGATGCATAATATAACGAAGAGTTTCGGCAAGGTCGTAGCCAATAAGGATGTGAATCTGTCTTTATATCCAGGTGAAATACATGCGCTGCTGGGGGAAAACGGAGCGGGCAAAAGTACGCTGATGAATATTCTCACAGGCATCTATAAGCCCAACAGCGGAAGTATCTATTATAATGGAAAGAAGGTATCCATCAAATCACCCCGCCATGCGGTAGATATGGGGATCGGGATGGTGCATCAGCATTTCCATCTGATCCCTACGCTGAGTGTCGCGGAAAATGTTTTTCTCTATACGTCCAAATGTGGGCTGGTCCTGAAAAAGGGTGAGATGGAACAGAAGGTAAAGGAATGTTCCCAGCAGTATCAGCTGCAGGTGGACCCGGCAGCGAAGGTCTGGCAGCTGTCTGTAGGTGAGCAGCAGAGGGTGGAGATCATCAAGCTGCTGTATCGCGGGGCGGATATTCTGATCCTGGATGAACCTTCGGCTGTGCTGACGGCCCAGGAGGCGAAGGATATGTTCAAGGTCCTGCGCACTATGGCTGAGGCTGGCAAATGTGTGATCATTATTTCCCATAAAATGCAGGAGGTCATGCAGTTCGCAGACCGCGTCACGGTATTAAAGGGCGGCTGTGTGGAGGATACCATGCTGGCGGAGGAGGCGACTATCGAGCGCATGACGAAGGCCATTATCGGCGATCGCGAGCAGAAGCAGGAGAAGAATGACGGCACGGCGAGACAGCAGGAAGAAGTCCTGCAGGTGTCGAATCTGTCAGTGAAAAACGATAAAGGACTGGAGGCGGTCCGCGCAATGTCATTAAGTTAACATTGTAAGCAGGATGGCTCGAAAAGAAAACTGGCAGGAAAGCGAATCAGCTTTCCTGCCTTTTCTGTATTTATAGCATACAAATAAGACAGATTTTCATCTGTCAA
>JAQUWF010000068.1 GCA_028692975.1 Lachnospiraceae bacterium | reverse complement strand
AAAAGAGTCTGATTGAAGATTTCTGTATCGCGTACAAAGGGATTCTAGCAAAGCATGAGGTTTATGCTACCGGGACTACCGGGAGACGCATCGAGGACGTGACTAATCTGCATGTACACAAATTTCTGGCAGGCAGCATTGGAGGCGACAAACAATTTACAGAAATGATAGAACGCGGGGACATGGACATGGCGATCTTTTTTTACAATCCGTCCATGGTCAATCCGAGAGAGCCGGATTTGTATCGTGTGGTAACAGCCTGCGACCAGTATAATATTCCCGTAGCGACGAATATCGCCACGGCGGAGATGCTCATACTGGGATTGAGCAGAGGTGATCTGGACTGGCGTAACCAGGTCAGGGAGTCATAGCCATGAGAGTCATAGCAGGAAAAGCAAGATCGCTGCGTTTAAAGACCGTGGAAACCATGGCTACCAGACCAACCACAGACCGCATCAAGGAGACGCTGTTTAATATGCTGCAGCCGTATATCCGTGCATGCAGGTTTCTTGATCTGTTTGCCGGCAGCGGTGGGATTGGTATCGAAGCTTTGAGCCGCGGGGCCGACAAGGCAGTGTTCGCAGACAACAACAGGGAAGCGGTCAAATGCATACAGGACAATCTTGCATTTACCAGATTGGCGCCTCAGGCAGAAGTATATCAGTCTGAAGCCGTGTTTGTATTGCGCAGTTTGGAGGGCAAACCACCATTTGATTTTATCTTTATGGATCCACCCTACGATAAGGGCCTGGAACAGGAGGTGCTGACGTATCTGGCACAGTCCTCCCTTATGGATGAAGATACCGTTGTCATCGTGGAGGCATCGCTGCAGACAGAATTTGCATATCTGGAGGATCTGCAGATGGAATTATACAAAGAGAAAAAGTACAAGACGAATAAACATGCCTTTATTCGCAGAGTTTAGGAGACAACCATGGTAAGAGCAGTATACCCAGGAACATTTGACCCAACTACCAATGGACATATGGATGTGATCAGGCGTGCATCAGCCCTTTTTGACGAGGTGATCGTCGGTGTTTTGTGCAATTCTCAAAAAAGTCCGTTGTTTTCTGTGGAAGAACGTGTTAATATACTTAAAGAAGTGACAAAAGATTTACCAAATATACAGGTGCGCTCCTTTGAAGGGCTTTCTGTTGATTTTGTAAAAGATTGTGACGCACAGATTATTCTTCGCGGCCTGCGCGCGATTACGGATTTCGAATTCGAATTGCAGATGGCACAGACGAACCGCGTGCTGGCACCGCATATCGATACCATGTTTCTGACCACCAGTTTGGAATATGCTTACCTGAGTTCTACTACGGTGAAGGAAGTTGCAATGTTCGGTGAGGATATCAGCAAGTTCGTACCGCCTTATGTGGCAGAAAAATTAAATGAAAAGATGAAGAATGTCAGATAGATAAAACCATAATGAACAAGGAGAGAGTAAAATGAGCAGTAGAATCGAGCAAATTATTGAGGAAATCGAAGAGTATGTGGAGAGTTGCCGTTACCAGCCGCTGTCTACCACCAAGATTGTTGTCAACAAAGAAGAACTGGAAGAACTTTTGAGAGAACTGCGTCTGAAAACACCGGACGAGATCAAGAGATACCAGAAGATCATCAGCAACAAAGACGCGATTCTGGCAGATGCACAGGCTAAGGCAGACGGTATTATCGCTGATGCCCAGGTCAAAGCACAGGAGATGGTCAGCCAGCATGAGATTATGCAGCAGGCGTACACTCAGGCAAATGACACCATCAACAGTGCCAATGCACAGGCACAGGGGATTCTTGATGCAGCTACACAGGATGCTAATAGCATCCGTCTCAGCGCGATTACTTATACAGATGATATGCTGGCAAATCTGAGCAATATCATGGGCACTACTCTGGATGATGCTGCTATGAAATACAATGCATTTGTAGAGTCACTGCAAAGCTGCTACAGCGTAGTAAAACAGAATCGTGCAGAACTTGCACCACAGACCTCCCAGGCGGTTGTAGATTCTTTAGATGAAGAACTGGATGAGGATGAAGAATAAGCGGCACAGGATATAAGTCAGTGCGGCATGTATACATTGAAATAATATACAGGACTTGACAGAGAGGGATGTTCCGAGGAGCATCCCTTTTATTTGTGCAATTGTACAAAGTCCGCCAAATGAAATGCAGGACAAAGCCAGGGTGACCCGGCTGGAGTCAGGCAATGAGGAGGCGGCGATAAGCTTTACTCCATTGGTCATTTCTATGAGGGACAGGAAAAGGGGATCTCCTGTTCCCCACAGAGAAAAGAGTTTGGATAGAACGGCCAGCAGGATCGAGCACAGGATCAGATAGCCGCAGATGCGGTTCATGGTGGCAAAACCGTCCACGATGGCCTGATCCAGAGACTGTATGCGGGATCGCAGACGAGGCTGTGGTACTTTTCCGGTGGCCGCATGGGGCGGCAGCTTGTGCCATGCACCATACATGCGGTAGACGGCGTAATTGGCTGCATACAAAAGCACCAGGCCGGGAAGAATAAATGCCGGGGCATGTAAGGTTTCCGTCATGGTGAAGGCGATAATAAAGGCGGGGGAAGGCAGGTTGCATCCGGCCATAAGCTGCTCTGCCTCCTGCTGGGTCAGATAATTCTGTCTCAGCAGTTCGCCGGTGGTGCGGGCACCCATAGGGTAGCCGCACAGGTGACCGACCAGCAGACAGTAGATGCGCGGCTTCACATGGGTAAACAGTGTTCCGCGTAAAATCAGGTAATTGGACAGGATCATAAAGGGAAGCAGAGATGGAATCAAATGCATAAACCATAAAAGAAGCGCGTTTCTGGATGCCTGCACGATCATAGGCTGCACCTGTTTTTTATTCCTATATATATGCCTTGCATTTTTGTTTTAGTTATGGGAAAATAGTAATATTGAGAAGAAAAAATCAGAAGATCAGTTTAGGAGGCACAATTATGACAGATTTACATGAATTATTAGAAATACCGGTATTTCATTATTTTGGGGAACTCAGTAAAATACCCCATGGATCCCGCAATACAAAAGAAATCAGCGACTATATCGTTTCTTTCGCGAAGGCGCATGATTTAAAATATATTCAGGATGATGCAAACAATGTGATTATCTACAAACCGGCTACACCAGGCTATGAGTCTGCGCCTACGGTGATTATCCAGGGCCATTGCGATATGGTCTGCGAAAAAAAGCCGGGCAGTGACCATGATTTCTTTAAGGATCCTCTGGATCTTGCCATAGAGGGAGATCATCTTTATGCCAAAGACACCACACTGGGCGGCGATGATGGGATTGCAGTGGCGGCTGCCATGGCGATTCTGGCGGACGATGCTCTACAGCATCCGGCACTTGAAGTGGTAGTTACTACAGATGAGGAGATTGGTCTTTTGGGTGCGGCTGTGCTGGATACTTCTGTATTGAAGGGGAAGATCATGCTGAACATGGATTCTGAGGATGAGGGGCATTTTGTCACCGGGTGTGCGGGCGGCATGACGGCTGTCAGCACGGTGCCTGTGAAATACCATATGGCAGAGGGGCAGGCATTTGAACTGCTGCTTACAGGATTAAACGGCGGACATTCCGGCGTGGAGATTGACAAAAAACGTGCCAATGCCAATGCTGTGATGGGCCGGATCTTATATACCATCGGCCAGTCGCTTCCGTATTCTATTGTACAGATGGCAGGCGGACTCAAGGACAATGCGATCCCAAGAGAATGCCGATGTGTGATCGTTACCGAATCAGGTCAGGAGCAGGTGCTTCGTGATCTGCTGGAGAATCTAAATCAGGATCTGCTGAAAGAATACCAGGGCAGTGATGATGGGATTCGTATTGTTGTGACGGACCAGGGATGTAAGGAGTATTCAGCACTGGACCCATCCAGCAGAGAGCGCCTTGTGTTTTATCTTATGAATGTGCCTACGGGTATTCAGAAAATGAGTGCGCAGATTGAAAATCTGGTTGAGACCTCCACCAATCTTGGCATATTTAATCTGCTGGAAGACTCCTTCGTAGCTTCCTCCAGCGTGCGCAGCTCCGTTACCTCCGGGAAGAATGCCCTGGCTGACAAAATCCATTATCTGACGGAATTCCTCGGCGGAGAATTCACTGTGCAAGGTGCATATCCGGCGTGGGAGTACAATGCAGTATCGCCTCTGCGTGATAAGATGGTAGCGCTCTATGAGGAGATGGAAGGGAAAAAGCCTGTGGTGGAAGTCATCCACGCCGGCTTGGAATGTGGACTTTTCTACGATGCGATCCAGGGACTCGACTGTGTATCCTACGGACCGGATATGTTAAACATCCATACCACCGAGGAGAAATTAAGCATCTCTTCTGTAAAACGTATTTATGATTATACAGTAAAATTATTGGAGTTATTAAAATAGTTCTTGTCATACTCTCCACGTATCGTGCATATGATTAAATAGTGCGTAGAAAGTGGCTGGTCAGGTACTGAGCAGCTGCGTAGAAAGTAACTATAAGGAGACAAAAATGGAAATACAATTATGGCGGGAAATACTGGACCCCTACGAATTAGCGGTATCGGAACTGACGACAAAATTCAATCATCTGATCAAGGAGCATAAAGACCGGGACATGTATTCACCTATTGAGAGTGTCAGCGGCCGTGTCAAAAGTGTGTCCAGTATTCTGGAAAAACTGCAGAAAAAACAGATCCCCTTTGACCAGATGGAAGAGCAGGTGGAAGATATCGCCGGTGTGCGGATTATCTGTCAGTTCGTGGAAGATATTGAGCGCGTGGCGGAATTGATACAGAATCGTTCGGACATTATCATCAAAAGTGAAAAAGATTATATCAAGCATATGAAGGACAGTGGCTACCGCAGTTATCACCTGATTGTGTACTATACGGTGGAGACCGTGCAGGGACCGAAGAAATTACAGGCGGAGATCCAGATCCGGACCATGGCCATGAATTTCTGGGCCACCATCGAGCATTCCCTGCAGTATAAATATAAAATGAACATTCCACAGCACGTGGCAGATCGTCTGACCCGTGCGGCGGATGCGATCATTGCCTTGGATAATGAAATGTCTTCCGTGCGCAATGAGATTATGGATGCACAGAATTTCTCCCAGATACAGATGAATCTGGTCACGGATATTCTCAATAACATTGAGAATCTCTACAAATTATCCAACAAGCGGGAGGTCGTGAAGATACAGGATGAGTTTTACCGCATCTATGCCATGCATGACCTGCAGCAGCTGCAGCGGTTTCACAAACAGTTGGACATCATAGCGGAAGGCTACCGTGCCCAGTCCGTCAAAACAGAAAATACATAAAGGAAATATTTATGAAATTACCAGATCGGTATGAAGAAACTATGCGCAGCCTGCTGGGGGAGCAGTTCGGGGAGTATTGCAAAGCCTTCGAACAGCCGTCCCATCATGGGCTGCGTGTGAATACAAGTAAAATCACTTGTGAAGCCTTTGAACAGATAGTCCCATTCCCGGTGCAGCGTATTCCGTGGATCGAGAATGGTTATACGTACCCGGATACGGTACAGCCGGCAAAACATCCTTATTATTTTGCCGGACTATATTATATTCAGGAGCCAAGCGCCATGACTCCGGCGAACCGTCTTCCGGTCCGTTCCGGGGACAAGGTGCTTGATTTGTGTGCGGCCCCGGGAGGCAAGGCCACGGAGCTTGGCAGCAAATGCGGCCGTGAGGGTTTTCTGCTGGCCAATGATATCAGTGCCTCCAGAGCCAAAGCACTCTTAAAGAATCTGGAGTTGGCGGGGCAGGGACAGATCCTTGTGACCAGTGAGAAACCGGAGCGGCTGGCAGGGCTCTATCCGGAATATTTTGATAAGATTCTGGTGGATGCACCCTGCTCGGGAGAAGGTATGTTTCACCGGGAACCTACCATGATGCATTACTGGGAAGAACATGGACCAGAGTATTATGCGCCCCTGCAGAAAGAAATCCTGGGCCATGCGGTAAGCATGCTGCGTCCCGGAGGAATGCTTTTGTATTCTACCTGTACCTTTTCCCCGGAAGAGGATGAAGGGGTGGTGCAGGCCATCCTTGCAGAACATCCCAGGCTGGAACTGGCAGCTATAGAAGACTATGAGGGATTTGCTGAGGGCTTGCAGGGACTCCGTGAAGCGGTGCGGATCTGGCCCCATAAAATGCATGGGGAAGGCCATTTCCTGGCACTTATGAAAAAAGCGGAGGAAGAAGCGAACGGACAGTATGCGGGCGGCATTTGCAGCGTTTCATCAAAGAAACTTCCGGCAGAGATACAGGATTTCCTGCAGTTGTGCCACTGCACCTTCGGGGATACCTTTTATCTGCTTCAGGACAAATTGTATTATCTGCCAAAGGAGTATGTACCTGCCCAACTGCGTTACCTGCGTACGGGGCTGTATATGGGCGAATGGAAGAAGAAACGCTTCGAACCGTCCCAGGCTCTGGCTATGTACCTGAAATGCAGAGAATTCGCCCATACGGTGGATCTGGCGGCAGAGGATGTCCGCACAGTCAAATACCTGAAAGGTGAGACTATCGAGACAGACAGCAGCGCAAGTGGGTATCATCTGGTCTGTGTGGATGGTTATCCCCTTGGCTGGGGCAAAGTACAAAGAGGCATACTGAAGAATAAATATTACCCGGGCTGGCGTATCCAGTAGGGAATGAGGAAAAATGACAGAAAACAAGAAAGCGGTTATGCAGGAAGAGAAAAAACAGGTAGACTTTGTCTATGTGATCGGGGATGCCTATGTGGATCACCCTTCCTTCGGATGTGCTATCATTACCCAGGTCCTGCGCTCCAGGGGCTATACGGTGGCCATCATCGAGCAGCCGGATTGGAAAAATGATAACAGTATCTGCGTCTATGGAGAGCCAAGGCTTGGATTTCTGGTCTCTGCGGGCAATATGGACTCTATGGTCAATCATTACACGGTGGCCAAAAAGCACCGCAGTACGGATGCTTACACACCGGGCGGCAGGATGGGCCTTCGTCCCGACCGGGCGGTCACTGTCTACAGCAATCTGATCCGCCGGACTTACAAGCATACGCCCATCATACTGGGCGGCATCGAGGCGTCTCTTCGCCGTATGGCCCACTATGATTATTGGGCGGATGAGATCAAGCGTTCTGTGCTTATGGACAGTGGGGCCAATCTGATTTCCTACGGCATGGGAGAACATTCTATCGTGGAGATAGCGGATGCCTTAAACAGCGGTATTGCCGTGGAGGATATCACCTTTATTCCAGGCACGGTTTATAAGGCGAAGAGTACGGACCAGGCGGACCGTCCTATTGTGCTGCCTGATTTTGAGACCATCAAAAAAGATAAAAAATCTTTTGCCAGAAGTTTTCTTCTGCAGTATGAAAATACAGATCCTATCACCGGGCGTCCCCTGGTGGAATCCTACGGGACTCAGGGATATGTCATCGCTAATCCTCCGGCAAAACCTCTGACTCAGGAGGAGATGGATGATGTTTACGCGCTGCCTTATACCAGAAAGGGTGCGGATATCCCGGCTATGGAGGAGATCAAATTCAGCCTGACCAGCAACCGGGGATGTTTTGGTGGCTGTAATTTCTGTGCCCTTACTTATCATCAGGGACGAACCGTGCAGGTGCGAAGCCACGCATCCTTGCTTGCGGAGGCAGAAACTTTTACGAGCGATCCGGCTTTCAAGGGCTATATTCATGATGTGGGCGGCCCAACGGCTGATTTTCGCATTCCCTCCTGTCAGAAGCAGCTGACCAAGGGCGTGTGTAAGAACCGCCAGTGTCTGGTGCCTTCCCCCTGTAAGAATCTGGAGGTGAGCCATAAGGATTACCTGGAACTGCTGCGGAGGCTGCGCAGCCTGCCAAAGGTGAAGAAGGTATTCGTCCGTTCGGGCATCCGCTTCGATTATGTCATGGAGGACAAAGACCAGACTTTTTTAAAGGAACTGGTGGAGCATCATGTGAGCGGGCAGTTGAGGGTGGCACCGGAGCATGTGTCAGACCGGGTGCTCTCTGCTATGGGCAAACCGCCTCACCGGGTTTATGAGAAATTCCTGCAGTCTTACAATCAACTGAATCAGAAGATGGGACTCAAACAGTTCGCGGTACCGTATTTTATGTCCTCTCATCCGGGCTGTACCCTGAAAGATGCTATCCAACTGGCTGAGTATGTGCGGGACCTTGGCTTTACGCCGGAGCAGGTGCAGGATTTTTATCCCACACCGTCTACATTATCTACCTGCATGTACTATACGGGGCTTGACCCGCGGACTATGGAACCGGTCTATGTGCCGAAAAATCCCCATGAGAAGGCTATGCAGCGTGCGCTGCTCCAGTATAAGAATCCGAAGCATTATGATCTGGTACGGGAAGCTCTGATCAAAGAAGGAAGACAGGATCTAATCGGTTTCGACCGGAAATGTCTGATCCGGCCGAGAAAAGGTGAGCATGTGGAAGCAAAGGCACCGGTACGGACCAGAAAGAAAAAAACTATACGAAACGTGCACAAAAAGAAATAATGTGGTAGAATAACCCGGTAAACGTTATACGAGGAGAGCAATGCTTATGAAAAAAATTACAAAAGGCAATTTTGGCTACATTTCTTATGAAAAGAAAAAACGTTTTCTGATTACATTGATTCTGCTGGCGGTTCCGGTTTTTATCTTCGTGACGGCATATATTTATTTCGGAACGAATAAGACATTATGGAGCATCCTTGCTATTGTTGGATGTCTGCCTGCGTGTAAGTCCATGGTAGGCATGATCGTCATGTTCATGCAAAAGCCCACGGAGCAGCAGATATATGATGAGATAGCCGCACACAGCGGTGATCTGACCATGGCCTATGAGCTGGTTGTCACGACTTATGATAAAAATTCGTATATCGATGCGGTGGCCATCTGCGGCAACACCGTGGTAGCCTATTCCAGCCACAAGGATACGGATGCAGCCTTTGCTGCAAATCATATACAAAAGATCCTGCATCACAATGGATACAAAGCAGATGTGAAAGTTTTAAAGGACGTCAAGCCGTTTTTGGAGCGTCTGGATTCCATGAATGAACATAAGGCTTCCCTGGAGGCGGACATTCCATTTACGCCGGATGAGCGGTATCCGGATCTCAGTAGAAATGACCTGATCAAGCATACGATTCTGGCTATTTCTTTATAGGTGCGGTTATGCAGTCGATTATGATTAAGAAAAACGAGAGCGGCCAGCGTCTGGATAAATTTCTTGCAAAATACCTGAATGAAGCCCAAAAAAGTTTTTTCTATAAAATGCTGCGGAAGAAGAATATTCTTCTGAATGGGAAAAAGGCGGCAGGCAATGAGATGCTGGCGGTGGGGGACGAGGTCAGACTTTTTCTGGCTGACGAGACCATCGCGAAATTCCAGAACGTACAGGTACGTGTGGGACACCGCAAACTGGATATTCTATACGAAGATGACAATATGATACTGATCAACAAGCCGGCGGGGATGCTCTCCCAGCCCATGGACAACAGCAGGGATTCTCTGGTGGAGTATCTGCTGGGGTATCTCATGGACCAGGGAAGCGTCACGAAGGAATCTCTGCAGACTTTCCGGCCTTCTGTGTGCAACCGTCTGGACCGCAATACCAGCGGGATCGTGGCGGCAGGGAAAAGCCTTGCGGGACTGCAGGAATTATCCCAGGCATTTAAGATGCGCACCCTGGACAAATATTATATCTGTCTGGTGGAAGGCGTTGTCCGGGAACCGCAGATTATCTGTGGATATTTCGTGAAGGATGAGGCCGCCAATAAGGTGCAGATATACACGGAAGAAAAAGCAGGCAGCGGGCCCATTGAGACTCATTATGAGCCGATCTGCTCCAACGGACAGGTGACGCTTCTGCGTGTGAAACTGGTTACGGGCAAGACGCACCAGATCCGTGCACATTTATCCAGTATGGGGCATGGGATTATCGGAGACAGTAAATATGGCAATCCGGGAATCAATCGTCTGTTTCAGAAAAAATACGGGCTGCATCATCAGCTGCTTCATGCGCGGGAATTGCATTTCCCACGGATGAGCGGTGCCTTGGCAAATCTTTCGGAACAGACATATACAGCACCGATTCCTGAATCTTTTCAGAAGATTCTAAAGGGAGAGGGGCTTGAGGAGAATAGAAAATATGGCAAAATCAAGTAAGATAACACAGAGAAATGAGAAAAAGACAAATCCGGTGGCAGATGAGATATGGGAGTATGTAAAAATGATCGCAGTGGTAGTGGTGGTGGTACTGCTGGTGAATAATTTCATCCTGATTAATGCAAGGATTCCCTCCCCATCCATGGAAAACACCATCATGGTCAAAGACCAGATATTCGGAAACAGACTAGCCTATCTCTTTGACGACCCGGAGCGTTTTGATATCGTGATCTTCCGATATCCGGACAATGAGGAACAGCTTTTTATCAAACGTGTTATCGGACTGCCAGGAGAGACGGTGAACATCGTGGATGGCAAGGTCTATATAGATGGCTCTGATACACCGCTGGATGATTCCTTCTGCCCAGAAACGCCCACTGGAAATTTTGGGCCTTATGAGGTGCCGGAGGGCAGTTATTTTATGCTGGGTGACAATAGGAATCTGTCCAGGGATTCCAGATACTGGACGAACACTTACGTGGCAAAAAATAAGATCCTGGGCAAAGCACTGCTGCGTTACTGGCCGCTTACCAAGTTTGGCCTGGTGGAATAAGAGGGACGCATATGAGTACGTGGAACAGCAGAGGACTCCGGGGCTCGACCCTGGAAGATTTGATCAATCGAACCATAGAGCAGTACCGGGAAAATGGTCTGGCTCTCATTCAGAAGATTCCAACACCCATCACCCCCATTAACATCGATAAGGCCAGCCGTCATATTACGCTGGCCTATTTTGATCAGAAAAGTACGGTGGATTATATCGGCGTGGTACAGGGCTATCCGGTCTGCTTTGATGCCAAGGAATGCAAGGTGGATACCTTTCCCCTGCATAATATCCATGAGCATCAGGTGGTCTTTATGACGGAATTTGAAAAGCAGGGCGGTATCGCCTTTCTGCTGCTTTATTACAGCCATCGAAATGAATATTATTACCTTTCCTATAAAGAAATGATGAAGTTCTGGGACCGGAAGTCTCAGGGTGGGAGAAAGAGCTTTACCTACCCGGAATTACGGCAGGAACATTTCCTCAAGGAGGGAAGGCAGGTGCTGGTACCGTTTTTGGACGGGATCGCCATGGATCTGGAAGAGCGAGAAAAATAGGTTGACAAGTTTTGGCAGGTACTATATAATACAAACAATTCATGCCACTAACATGGTAGCACGTTACTATACTAAAGGAGAACAAGCATGCAACGTTTATTTCATACACCGGAAGGATTCCGGGATGTTTACAATGGGGAGTGCAGAGGGAAGCGGAAACTTCAGGAAAATCTGCATTCTGTATTTGAAAAATATGATTATGAAGATATAGAGACTCCAACGATTGAATATTTCGAGGTGTTTAGTCAGGAAGTAGGTACGATCCCATCCAAGGATTTGTATAAATTCTTTGACCGGGAGGGCAATACACTGGTGCTTAGAGCTGATTTTACGCCTTCGGTAGCCAGAGCGGCGGCCATGTATTTTATGGATGAAAAAGATCCGCTGCGGTTCTGTTATCAGGGCAGCACTTTTGTAAACAATACCAATTATCAGGGACGTCTCAAAGAGTCGACCCAGATGGGTGTGGAACTGATCGGGGATGACCGTGTGGAGGCGGACGCGGAAGTGCTGGGCATGACCGTTGATCTGCTCAAAGCAGCGGGCCTGACAGAGTTCCAGATCAGCATTGGCCAGGTGGATTATTTCAAATCCCTGGTGGATGAGGCGCAGCTGGATGAGGAGACCATCGAGGCGGTGCGCTCCATGATTTCCAACAAAAATTATTTCGGCGTGGAAGAACTTCTGGATGCAGTAAGCATGCGCAAAGAATTAAAAGAAGCCTTTATGGAGATGCCGCAGCTCTTTGGCGGTGTGGAGATCCTTGCAGAGGCGAAAAAACTTTCGGTAAATGAGCGGACAGATGGGGCGATTGCACGGCTGGAAGCCATTTATGAGATACTGGATCAGAAGGGCTATGGAAAGTATGTTTCCTTCGATTTTGGTATGCTGAGCAAGTATCAGTACTATACAGGTATTATTTTCCAGGCTTATACCTATGGCACAGGGGAGCCGGTGGCCAAGGGCGGACGCTACGACAATCTGCTGGAGCATTTCGGCAAATCGGCACCGGCTGTGGGCGTTGGTATTTATATTGAACAGCTGATGAACGGCATGACACGACAAGGGATAAAGATGGGAGAATAATCATATGAGATATTTAACATTTGCTTTGGGCAAGGGCCGTCTGGCACAAAAGACATTGGAAATGTTTGAGCAGATCGGCATTACCTGTGAGGAAATGAAAGATAAAAATTCCAGAAAACTGATTTTTGTAAATGAAGAATTAAAATTGAAATTTTTCCTGTCCAAGGGGCCGGATGTGCCTACTTATGTAGAATACGGCGCTGCGGATATCGGCATCGTGGGCCGGGATACGATCATGGAGGAAGGCCGTAAATTGTACGAGGTGCTGGATCTTGGATTCGGCAAATGCAACATGTGCGTCTGTGGTCCGGAAAGTGCCAGAGACTTGTTGCAGCACAATCAGCAGATCCGTGTAGCGACCAAGTATCCGAATATCGCCAAGGATTATTTCTACAATAAAAAGCATCAGACCGTGGAGATCATCAAATTAAACGGCTCCATTGAGCTGGCGCCTATCGTGGGGCTCTCAGAGGTCATCGTGGATATTGTGGAGACCGGTGCTACCCTCCGGGAAAACGGCCTGGGCGTCTTAGAAGAGGTGTGCCCTCTGTCCGCCCGCATGGTGGTCAATCAGGTGAGCATGAAGATGGAAAATGAACGGATCACAAAAATCATCAACAGTTTAAAAGGGGTAATCAGATGAGAACAGTAAAATTAACAAAAGACAGCATAGCAAGCATTCTGGATAACATGTTAAAGAGAAGCCCTTCCAGCTATCCAAAGCAGGAGCAGCAGGTACAGGATATCTTAAATCAGGTAAAAGAAAAAAAGGATGAGGCGCTTTTCAATTATACGAAGATGTTCGACGGTGTGGAAATCAGTGATGATACCATCCGTGTGACCAGGGAAGAAGAGGAAGAAGCGTACCGCCAGGTGGACGAGGATCTGATCCGCGTGATCCGCAGGGCTCTGGTCCGCATCCGCGACTATCACGAGAAACAGAAGCAAAACAGTTGGTTTGATACCACCACAGACGGCACTATGCTGGGCCAGAAGGTGACGGCACTGGCAAAGGTTGGTGTGTATGTACCGGGCGGCAAAGCGGTTTATCCGTCCTCTGTCCTTATGAATATCGTTCCGGCCAAGGTGGCAGGTGTTCCAAAGATTATCATGTGTACGCCGCCGGGAAAAGACGGCAAAGTAAATCCTTCCACACTGGTAGCTGCAAAAGAAGCCGGTGCGGATGAAATCTATAAAGTAGGCGGCGCACAGGCGATTGCGGCTCTGGCTTTTGGAACCGAGAGCGTTCCAAAAGTAGACAAGATCGTAGGCCCTGGCAACATTTATGTTGCGCTGGCAAAGAAGGCTGTTTACGGACATGTAAGCATTGACTCTGTGGCTGGCCCAAGCGAGATCCTGGTACTGGCAGACGAGACGGCCAATCCTCGTTTCGTTGCGGCAGATATGTTGTCTCAGGCAGAGCATGACGAACTGGCCAGTGCTATTTTGGTCACTACAAGCGAAGCACTGGCGGCCAAGGTGTCCCAGGAAGTGGACGGCTTTTTGCAAGTATTATCCAGAAAAGAAATCATCAGTAAATCCTTAGAAAATTTCGGTTATATCCTCATTGCAGACGATATGGATGAAGCCATTGAGACGGTAAATGAGATCGCATCTGAGCATCTGGAGATTGTTACCCGAGATCCATTCATGGTCATGACCAGAATCCAGAACGCAGGCGCAATCTTTATCGGCGAGTACAGCAGTGAGCCTCTGGGCGATTATTTCGCAGGCCCGAACCACGTACTGCCGACTAACGGCACGGCGAAATTCTTCTCACCTTTGAGTGTGGATGATTTTATCAAAAAATCCAGCGTGATCTATTTCTCCAAAGAAGCACTGGAGCCACTGCATGAAGATATCATTACCTTTGCAAAATCAGAACAGCTGACTGCACATGCCAATTCTATTGCGGTGCGTTTTGAAAAATAATGCTTTAGCAGACTACGCGGACCATACAAAGAGGTATCTTTGTATGGTCCATATTTGTGCAAATAGTATGTGAAAAGAAGAAAAACAGTCTATTTTATGTGAAATACAATCATACAAAGAGACATTTTTTCTTTTAAACTGTCAATTGATATAGAAGAATAAATCCTATATTATAAGAATGTAATTAATTACAGCGAAATGAGAGAGGAAAAGAGGTTAGCCATGAAAAGAATAGCGATTGTTGGAAGTAGCGGTGGAAATTTATTCAGGCAGGGTGGTAATGATCCGGATACAATGATGAAAGAAATCTTTACACAGGCCAAATCAGCGGGTATCGAAGTAGCGTATATCCAGTTTGTGGGAACAAACGCTTCAATGGATCATATTTCCGATACTGCACCTGCAAAACTTTATACGCTGGATGGAGGCGGAATAAAGGCAAGCGAAGAAGGGACCCTGGCAGAAGTCAATGCAAAGGCTGTTTCCTATGATGAAGAATTGGCAAAAATGATTGCAGATCATCAGGTAGATGGAATGGTGTTAATGAGTGCCGATCCAAAAGGTGCAAATGTAAAGGCAATCACGGCGGCAGCAGAAACTGGAATTCCTATTGTTGGAACAGGCGGAACATCTGTGGCAAATACCCAGTCGATGGGATGCAACGTTGTTTCTGCTTCAGGAACTACAGGTACTACAAATCGTACAAGAGCGGTGGCTTTCATTTCTTCTTTTGCAAAAGAATGGAATCTAAAGTACAGTCCTGTAATAGGGTCTTCCGCCGGTGCGAAAGTACAGGATGGGAATGTTTGGAAAAGAATTAATTTCAGGGGTATTATGATGGCGGCAATGCCAGGCTTTATTGCTATGGCACTGTGTCTGGCACTCAGTAAATTGCCTGGTTTATCTGCTATGGAAGATATGTTTAATACGCTGATTGGTGTCCTTCCGGTTATTCTGGCAGCTATAGCGGCAAAACAGGTATCCGGACTTGATGAAGTTGGCATCGTAGCAGGTATTGTGGCAGGTATTCTTTCTGTAGATGGCGGTATTATCGGCGGTCTTGTTGTTGGTATTCTTGCCGGTGTAATGGCGTACTATATTATTACGTTCTGCCTGAAACACAAAGTGCCGGGAACAACGGCGAATATTGCAGCGGGCGGTATCTCCGGTCTGGTTGCCGGGGTCATTGGAATGTTTTTGATCGCCCCGGTTGCCCTATGGCTTGGTGACAGCATAAAAGGACTTATTGATATGGCGTTAAACTATAACGCAGTTCTTGCAGGAGCAATTGCTGGTTTTATGATCTGGTTTGCTATTATCGGCGGCGTATACCATGCAGCTATTTTGCCAATCGTATTATTGGAAATGGAATCAACCGGTTTCAGTTTTTTAGGAGCCATCGATATGTGTGGCCTGGTATTGGTGTGTGCGGGGATTTTGCTGGCGAACATTGTAAAACCAAGACACAAAGGAGATGTGGCTGCCTCTGTTCCGGGATTATTTATTAATCTTTGTTTTGGTACCTTTGTGGAAGCGGCATATCCATTTATGTTTTCCAGCAAGAAGGTATTTGCAAGCGCAATTGCTGCAGCGACCTTATCCGGAGCATTTGTTGGATTGTTAGGAGTAAAATGTACGGCATATGTACCTACTTTTATTGCCCCTACACTTGCAAATGAAGGAAAGGCAGTTGCAATGATTATCTGTATGCTGATTGCAATCGGCTGCGCATTTGTACTGGCATTGCTATCCAACGTATCAGATAAGAAAAAAGACGAAAAAACAGCAGTACAGGAACAATAATCCTGTGAGAGGAAAGAAGGATCCGTATGATTGAAAATGATATGAAGAAAAAAATGCAGAAAAGCATGGATAAAGTACATAAGGCAATAAAAATCGGCAATGGCCATACCATACTCAGTACAGGTATTACCGGTGACGATGCACGTATGGCAAAAGCAGTTGTGGATGCCGGTGTGACCATGCTTGAGCCAAATCATCCAGCGCTTGCCCTGGCAAGAGGATATAAGGGTGTTACGTCTATGCATAATGCAGAACAGATTCGGCATGAGATCACCACGGCACAAATGGCCGAGGCTACACAGGGTGTGCGCAATGTAGTTGGCAATGATATTTATATTACCGTTGGTATCCCGGGTGGATTTACCGAAACTGTTCCGAGAATCATAACCGATGAAGAGTTTCTGCTGATGTCGCTTCACGGTGCAGATGGACTGCATACACATAAATCCAGTTTGAAGGATCTTGAAATGCTGGTGAAAAAAGCCCATCAATATGGATTGTGTGTGGATGCATATATCGGATTGCCAACAGATTTACATACGTTTGGTATTTCTGCTGAAACACCGGAAGAAGTTGCGCATGTGGCCTCACAGATGGAATCTATCGGAACCGATATGATAGGTATGATGACCGGCATGAGTTATGAAGGAGTGGAAGCCGGACAGATTCCAGCCAGCCTGCATGAAAGATTACGTGCCATGGTGGAAGCTGTTCATGTACCGACTCTGGGCGAAGGTGGTATTAACTTAACGAATTACCAGGCTTTTCTGGATACGGGAGTGAATATCCTTGTAGTCGGAACTGCAATTGATAAGATGGTGGAAAAAGCAGCGCAGGATGCGGTAAAAGAATTTTTGCTGATGTAACGAGGATCGAAAAACTGTCCGGGCAATTGTTTGGGCAGTTTTTTTGTGGTATTATCAACAGGAACAGATGAAAGATAGAGGGTTAATTCCATCTTCAGAAATAGAATCCATAGAATTGACAAAAGAAACACACGGAGAAATCAGAGAAAAACTGGAAATAGGAAGTGAAGAAAAACTGTACCGCATTGTCAGGATTCGATATGGTAACAACATAGAGATGGCTTATGAAATTACATACGTTCCATATAGTCTCTGCCCCAATTTGCAGCAGCATCTTCATGAGAAAACATCTCTGTATAATATTTATACGGGAATTTACGGATTACGGTTATCTTATGGAAATGTATTCCTGGAAGCTGAAATGCCAAAACAGGATGTCCAGGAAAAACTGCATTTGCCAAAACGGATACCTGTACTGAAAATGCATTGTACCGGTTATTCAGAAGAAAATCAACCCATTTATTATGTGGAATGTTACTATAGCGGTGATAAATATGTTTTTTCAACCACAACAGTAAGATAAAGCGTAGATATACCTGAGAAGTATTGTTGACAGAAACAGGTATAATTGTTATAATTTTGAAAACAGATTAATGAAGTAGCACTGTAAATTGATAAAGTGTTGGAGGAGAGAATGGAAAATCGTATTGTAACCGTACAAAGAAAAACAAAAGAAACAGATATTGAGTTGACTTTGAATCTGGATGGAAGTGGAATATGTAATTGCAGCACCGGAATTGGCTTTTTTGATCACATGATCGATGGATTTTCACGTCATGGTCTGTTTGATATTGATTTGAAAATAGATGGTGATCTGGAGGTGGATTCTCATCATTCCATAGAAGATGCAGGAATCGTTCTCGGAACAGCCATTGCCAAAGCAGTAGGCGATAAAAAGGGTATCAAACGTTACGGAAGTGCTTTCCTTCCTATGGACGAAGCTCTGGTTCTGTGTGCAATCGATCTCTCGGGACGTCCCTACTTTGAGTATGATGCAAAATTCACAGTGGACCGCATTGGCACAATGGATGCAGAGATGGTACATGATTTCTTTTACGCAGTATCCTATTCTGCAGCTATGAATCTGCATATTAAACAGTTGAGCGGCGTAAATAATCATCACATTGCGGAAAGCAGTTTCAAGGCCTTTGCAAAGGCACTGGATATGGCTACTATGTTTGATCCGCGTATTAAAGATGTATTATCTACGAAAGGAAGTTTATAAAATGAATAAATTACTCATTCCATGTCTCTATATGCTGAAGGGGCAGGCAGTAACCGGATTCGGACAGAAGAATTGTTTTGGTGACGGAAACCTTACGAAGGTTGCCAAATATTATAGCGATAACGGGGCAGATGAACTGCTTGTTTTCGACTTTTCCAACGGGGATGCGGAACACGAGGAAGCCATTGGCAAAATAAAGGAAATCTGTGATGCGGCAGAGGTGCCGGTGATCGGTGCGGGCAATATTAAGCGCATGGAGGATGTGAAGAAACTCGTCTATGCGGGCTGCGCAAAGGCGGTGCTGAACGCTTCCAAGGCGGGAAATATGGAGATCATGGAAGAGGTTTCCAAGAAGTTCGGAAAAGAAAAGATCATGGTCAGTATCTCTGATATGGAGGAATTTACGGACAATCAGGTAATTATTGAGAACTATGCGGGCAGTATTTTACTGCTGGATAATATTCAGGATGAATTGATCGCAGTTACGAAGATTCCCATGATCCTTCATACCAATCATGGCAATGCAGGGGAAATGTGTGCACAGCTGCAGAAAGAGACGATCCTTGGCATCAGCGGAGAGATGGTCAGCAAGCAGGATGCGGATCTTATGGGCTTCAAACGCATGTGCAAGGAACAGGGCGTACCAGTAAATACCTTCGAGAGTGCAATTCCCTGGTCGGAATTCAAATTAAACGCAGACGGAATGGTACCGATCATTGTCCAGGATTATAAGACGGACGAAGTGCTCATGCTGGCGTATATGAATGAAGCGGCTTATGAGGAAACCCTTCGCACCGGAAAGATGACCTACTGGAGTCGCAGCCGTGATGAACTGTGGACCAAGGGACTGACTTCCGGTCATCTCCAGTACGTGAAAGAACTGCGTCTGGACTGCGACAACGATACGGTCCTTGCCAAAGTGTCTCAGATCGGGGCTGCCTGCCATACAGGAAGCCGCAGTTGTTTCTTCAAGCCACTGGTGAAAAAAGAATACGACGATACCAATCCACTTCGTGTGTTTCAGGATGTGTACGACGTGATCCTGGACCGCAAGGTACATCCCAAGGAAGGCTCTTATACAAATTACCTGTTTGATAAGGGTATTGATAAAATCCTGAAAAAGGTTGGAGAAGAGTGCACCGAGATCGTCATCGCCGCAAAGAATCCAGACAAGGAAGAAATTAAATATGAGATTTCTGATTTCCTCTATCATGCTATGGTCCTCATGGCAGAAAAAGGGGTAACCTGGGAAGATATTACGAAAGAACTGGCTCATCGGTAAAGATGGGGTGAAAAAAGATACCAGCGCAGGGCATTTGCCGGCGCTGGTATCTTTGTGTTATAGGGAGATTGTTTATGGGGAGGGGACGCATCGGCTGGGGTTGCACGTCGGAGAGAAACATTGATTTGTTTGTCAAGGTGGGTAAGGTGAATATGAGGAATGTTTTTTCTCAAAAACCGTTCATATCCGCTTATAAATCTGCATATTACCACGCTCAAAGCCTTGTGTTTTGGGCGTTTTCTTATATCCTCATGTGCCAGCTTACGGCTCTTTATATTGGGCGTTTGTAAGGCTGGGAACCATTTGGGAACCACGGGAACCACAAATTATAAGGAGGATTGCCATAGTGAAAAATGCAATAGAAGCCAGCGAACCTTTGATGGCTGCAAACATTATACTCTCTACCGGCGAGATCAACAAGGATAAAATCAACCTGCTTGCCGGAGCCTATACCCCGCCATTCGCTGAAATGGTCTGGACGGTAACAGGCGGCGAGGCCGAAACGGTCAGCCGTGTTTATGCCGTCCTGAACGCCTTGTACAGCGAGGGGAGGGAAACGGAAATGCTGGAAGTGCTGCGGCTGCTGTTTGGCGTGCTGGGCCTGCCGTTCCCGGAAGATGTGGAACTGCTGG
>JAQUWF010000004.1 GCA_028692975.1 Lachnospiraceae bacterium | reverse complement strand
CATATACCTTGGACACGCCCATGGCTTTTAATGAAAGCAGTGTAACCAGGCCGATGCATCCTGCTCCGGTAACCACAGCAGTCTGTCCCATGCCCGCATTTCCCTGTCTGGCTGCATGCATTCCTACTGCCAGCGGCTCGATCAGCGCACCTTCTACGGTATCCATGGAATCCGGCAGCTTGAAGCACAGGGCAGCTTCATGCGCCACATATTCCTGGAATACACCGTCTACCGGGGGCGTAGCAAAAAATATCACATCTTTGCAGAGGTTATATTTTCCGGCTTTGCAGAATTCGCATTCCCCGCAGGTCTTTCCAGGCTCCAGAGCCACACGGTCGCCCACCTTCAGGTTTGTAACCCCTTTTCCTGTTTCCACCACGGTTCCGGCCGCTTCATGACCCAGTACAAACGGCGTCTTTACAATAAAATCCCCGATTCTTCCTGATTCATAATAATGCAGATCCGAACCGCAGATTCCTACATTCTCCACCTTTACCAGCACTTCTTTTTCTCCCGGAACGGGAACCGGTCTTTCCTGAATTTCCACTTTCTCTATGTCCGTCATTACGGCAGTTTTCATCATTTTATCCATTATGATTATCCTTTCCTTGGAACATCAGCCCATTCTAAATTTGCCTCCGGCAAATGGGCTGACGCTACATGTTAAGTTTTCGCAGAAAACTTAACACATTTCTTTGAACATCAGCCCATTTCAAATTTGCCTTCTTTTGGGCGCCCGAATCCTATGCCATAACAGGGGGAGGTTCCCCTCCCCCTGTCACTTTGCTTTCTAAATTATTATATTAAAGATATGTTCCTGTTTCATGCCTGAAGTCTGTTCTGCAGCAAGCTGAAATTAATCCAGCAGACCTCTTTCTTTATACATTTCCACATATTCAGATGCATTGTCTTTTGTTATCAGCACCGCATCGATATCTGTATCGATCTGTGTCTCTTCTCCGGTCAGCAGCTTGTGAACACTTTCCATGTTCAGTTCTGCCAGGTCAATCGCGGACTGAAGACAGGTTGCGGTCATTTTGCCTTCTTCGATCAGCAGACATGCTTCTGCGGTACCATCCACTCCATAGGAAAGGATATCTGCAAACTCTTCTTTTCCGGAAACTACTTCCAGAGCGCCTGCTGCCATGTTGTCATTCATGGAAATAATGGCATCAATCGTATCATTTGAAGTTACCCAGTCTTCCATATACTGTACCGCTTCATCTTTATTCCAGTTTGCAATCTGCTCCCCTACGATTTCCACATCCGGTCTCTTATCAAAGAATTCTGCCTGCCATGCTTCTCTTCTTTTATCTGCATGGAAGTTACCGGAAGGACCATTCAGCACAACAACCTTAGCATTTTCCGGAACCTGCTCCAGTGCAAGCTGAGCATTGACTGCTGCCTGTGCATATGGATCCGCATCCACAGAGGATGCGCCTTCGATACCGTCAATACGTGCATTTGTGGTAATTGCAATAATACCTGCGGATACAATGTTTTCTACATATGGTCTCTGTGCCTCTCCATTATTCGGCTGAACAATGATTGCGTCGTACTGATTCGTAATTGCATTTTCAATTGCTGCATTTTCTTTTTCATCATCTGCCTGGCCGTCAAATACATCCAGTGTCATGTCATCATATGCTTCCGTTGCTGTCATCATCTCATTTGCCAGCCATGCTGCGAATGAGTCAGACTGCGCTCTTGCAATGTAAGCTACCCGGTAGCTGTCACCTTCTGCAAAAGCACTCATGCTGAGCAAAGATGCTGCCATCACCGTACCCAGTAAACCACATAATACTCTTTTCTTCATTTTCATTTCCTCGCTTTCTTTTTTTGTTGATTTATTTGTTGTTTTTTTGCTTACACAGTTATTATTTTACTATTTTCCTTCGCTCTTTTCTTCTACCAGTATCACCTTTGCTGTCTTTTTATTTTTCGAGTGGATATCCCAGATAACAGCCAATGCGATAATGACACCCTTTACGATCTGCTGGATATAAGAGTCCACGCCGATCAGGTTCATGATATTATTCAGGCAGCCGATGATAAACGCTCCTGCCAGGGTTCCAAGTGTAGTTCCAACGCCTCCGGAAAAACTGGTTCCGCCTACGATCGCCGCAGTCAGACCCTCCATCTCATATCCTACTGCACCATTTGGCAGACCTGCATTTACACGGGACATGAATAATACTCCGGCAACGCCTACCAGGATACCGTTAATTGCAAATACCACATACTTATTTTTCGCCACATTGATACCGGATGCAATTGCAGCCTCCTCATTGCCGCCAATCGCATACAGCGATCTTCCAAACCGTGTGTGCCTCAGAATGTACCAGATAATAATAGTGATCACTGCCATGAAAATAATGGAAATTGGTATCGGCCCGATGGTTCCCTGACCAAATACCACATAATCGCCCAGTTGGGAAATGTTCTGCCCTTTTGTAAACAGCAGCGCGATTCCTCTTGCCACCATCTGCATTGCCAACGTAGCAATAAATGGAGGTGTCTTAAAATTCGTTACCATCAGCGCATTTACCAGGTTGCAGATCACGCCGAACAGAATGGCTACCAGAAATGCTACCAGCAGAGAGCCTGTTGATTTATACACACTTACGGAAAACACACCCGCCATCGCCAGTACAGCGCCGGAAGACAGATCCAGCATTCCGCTGATGATCAGCAGCATTTCGCCATAGGCCAGAATAGTTGCCACTGCCAGTTGCTTCATAATATTGGATATATTTCCTGTGGACAGGAAATTTTTATTCAGCATGCTGCAAATGATAATCATGATCAGGAGCACAATAAAAATTGAATATTTCTCCATGATTTTGTTTTTGTTATTTTGTTTGTTCATCTTTTCCCCCTTACACTACCTTGTTCCCGTAGCAAACCGCATGATTGCCTCCTGCGAAAATTCGCTGCGTTTCAGTTCTCCGCTGATTTTTCCCTGATTCATAACATAGATGCGGTCACACATGCCGATCAGCTCCGGCAGTTCAGAAGATACCATAATAACCGCCTTGCCGTCCTTTGCTATTTCTGTCATTAGTTTATAAATTTCATATTTCGCGCCCACATCAATTCCTCTGGTGGGTTCATCCAGGATCAATATTTCCGGATCCCGAAGCATCCATTTGGCCAGAAGAACTTTCTGCTGATTACCGCCGCTCAGAGACTGTATCGCAGTTTCCATGGTCGGAGTCTTTACATTCATCTTCTGAAAATATTGACTGACCGTCTCCCGTTCTTCTTTTTCATGGGCATAACCGCCATAAATAAATTTCTCCAGACTGGCGATGCTGGCATTTTCTGTAACACTGCGAACCGGAATAATACCATATCTGCGCCGATCCTCCGAAAGCATAATGATACTGTTCCGAATGCTGTCCGCCACTTTATGTATGGTAATCTCCTGTCCTGATTTTCGAATAGATCCTGAAGTATAGCTGTCCAGACCAAAAATGGCACGCATCACTTCCGTTCTTCCCGCTCCCACCAGTCCGGCAAAGCCGATAATTTCTCCTTTTTTTACATTAAAACTGATATCTTTAAAAACTCCGTCACTGTATAAGTCTTTTACTTCCAGCAGCGTTTCCCCGATCTGTGCCGGTTCTTTCGGATAAATGTTATCCATTTTTCTGCCGACCATCAGAGAAATTACTTTGTCCACATCCAGTTCACTGGCGGGATGAGTTTCTACTACTGCGCCATCTCTCAGCACGGTAATATCATCCGCAATCTGAAACACCTCATCCATCTTATGAGATATGTAGATAATGCTGACTCCCTGTTCCTTCAGCATTGCTATTTTCTCAAAGAGTGTATCTACTTCCCTCTGGGTAATGGCAGATGTGGGCTCGTCCATCACAATAATCTGAGCATCATTGGAAATTGCCTTAATAATCTCCAGCATCTGTATGTCAGATACTGTCAGAGTTTTCATCTTCTGGGATGCTCCGTAGGGCAGCCCCTCTTTCTTCAAAAACTCTTCGGTCTTTTTCCGCAGCAGCTTCCAATCCACATTTCCCATCTTTTTCACCGGAAGTCTGCCCAAAAACAGGTTTTCCTCCACTGACATTTCAGGCACATAATTTAATTCCTGAGCAATCATTGCGATGCCGTAGCTTCTGGCCTGAATGGGGCTCTGAATTTTTACCGGCTTTTCGTCCACAAAAATCTGGCCCTTATCCGGCTTATAAATTCCATTGATAATCTTCATTAAAGTAGATTTTCCAGCACCATTTTCTCCACACAGCGCATGAACCGTTCCCTTTCGGACGCTGAATTCAATATTGCTCAATGCCTTGACACCAGGGAAAGACTTTTCAATCCCAGAAACCCTTAACTTAATTTCCTGTTCCATGTCTCTCTCCTTTTTCTTTTCTAAATGTTGGTCTCAGTATAGCAATTTTTACGGTTCGTTTTAAGAAATGAAACCAAAGAGTTTATGTAATTTTTATTGTTTTTTCAAAAAAACGGCCTGTGCTTTGGTAATTTTTTGATTTTTCAGGTACTTTTTTATGTTTCTGTTTTACATGTGGTCTCAAATGACGCCCTTGTCAGGCAGGGAGGTCCCGCCCCCTCATTTTGCACCGGCTTCCTGTCATCTTTCCATTCATCTGACTGCAAATCAGAAAAAGGGCTGTCACACAAAGGGAGGATGGAGCACCGTCTGCAGCCATCTATTATTTCGGCTGCAAGCTGCGCCCCATCCCTTCACTTTATGCGACAGCCCTGATTTTTCTTCGGGACTGCATCTCCTATCGTGCTCCGTTCAAAAACACCTCTGCGTTTTTGCTGCGGGAGTCACTCTCTCGCTGCGATGTTTTTTTCCTTATATTCCGTAACTGTCATTCCTGTATATTTTTTAAATGTCTTGCTGAAATAGGACTGATCATTGAAGCCGGTCTCCTCGTAAACCTGAGAGACCGTTATCCTGGGATCCCGCAGAAGTTTCTGTGCATGTTCGATCCGGACCTGATTTAAATAGGAAGTAAATTTAATATTCCGGAATTTCCGGAACAGATTGGAAAAATAGTAGGGTGAAATTCCAAGATAACTTGCCACATCATCCACTACAATTCTGTTTTTATAATTTTTATCCACATATGTTTCTGCCTTTCTCAGCAGCAGTTCCACATTGCCCAGAGAAGATTCCTGCAGTATTTCCTGCACGCACTCTATATATCCGGACAAATCCTGAAACAGCGCATGCAGATTCACGGCCTCTATCATATCCTTCTGATAGGCAAGGAGCCTTTCATCATGATCCGTCTCCCCTGTCTGGCAGTTTTTGAGGAGAGTATTGGCCAACTGCACCATCAGAAGCTTCAGATTCATAGATGAAAACAGATATCTCCGGCACCTTTCTTTTATTTCCTTCACCGCCTCCTGCCAGCCTTTTGTATCTCCATTCAGCAGACATTCCGTAATCTCCAGCACTTCCGCTTCAGAATATACCGTCATCCGTTCACATTCCCTGACGGTATTTTCCTCCTTTTCCTGGGTAATATGTCCTCCCTCTTCCACCGAAAACAGCACATCTGCCGCCCGGTAGATCCAGGCGCCCTGACCTCGGATTTCCTCCAGTGTTGTCTCGATTCTGGAGCTGGCACTTTGAAAAGAAATATTGAAATACTGCCGGATAGCCTCATGAATATCCTGCAGCTCCGACAGCAGTTGCTTTTCCGAAATATTTTTCGAAAGCAGAAAACAGGTAATAGACATGCCAAACTGCTTACTCAGGCAAATTCTGTATTTCTCCTGTAAGCGATGGGAAATCAACTGTTTACAGGCAAATAAAAGTCCGCTTGTTTTTTCCATTGCAAAATATTCTTTCGGCATGGAAGAAGAAAAATCCAACTGCAGAAAGCAATAAGAATCCTGATTCCAGGGTATCCCCATTTTTTCGAATTTTTCTTTCACCAGCTCCAGCGGCTTATAATCATTCAGCAAAAGCCCCAGCAGCAGCTCCTCTTCCTGCTCCTGCCTTTTTTCTTCCGCGTTATCCTCCGTATTTTCAGCGTTTCCCTGCTGCCTGCGGTCCAGGTTTTGTTTTTTTGCCAGCAAAATATCTTCTATTTCCTTTTCTTCCATTTCCGCCTTCAGAATATAATCCGATACCTGCAGCTTCATCACCTTACGGACATATTCAAACTCATCGTAAGCCGTCAGCACAATCACTTCGATCTGGGGATTCAGTTCCCGCACTTTTTCAATCAGCCAAAATCCATCCTTTTGCGGCATTTTAATATCGGTAATCAGCACATCCGGCCGCAGAACCAGACATTTTTCATAGGCCGCTTCTCCATTGCCGGCCTCTCCCACGATCTGAAATCCCAGGCCTTCCCAGTCAATCATAGAACGCAGCCCAATCCTTACCAGTATCTCATCATCCACTATCATTACCTTATACATAGCGTGCCACTTCCTCCCAGCCATTTTCTTATTTTTATCCTTTTCCTTCGTGGTGAGACGGGCGTAATTCAGCCGCCGTCTTAATCCTGTTATTTTTCACTGTCCTGCGCTGCGGGCAGCCGGATAATAATTCTGGTGCCCCTGCCCGGCTCTGAATCAATCAAAATTCCATAGCTCTCCCCGCAATAAAGCTTGATACGCTGGTTCACATTATTCAATCCCACCTTGCTGAACTTATTAATATCCTTTTCCTCCCGAAAAATTTCCTGTATCCTCTCTTTTGTCATTCCCGGGCCGTTGTCCTGAGCCACAACTTCTACCCCATTCTCCACATTTTTCGTATATATTTTAATATTCAGGACCTTTTCCTGGTCTTCACTGCTCTCTTCCATTCCGTAAATCAGTGCATTCTCCACAATTGGCTGCAAAATCAATTTTGGAACCAGAATCTTCTCATGCTCCGGCAGCAGATTATATTCATAGTGAAACCTCTGGTTAAACCGCAGCCGCTGGATCAGCATATAGTTATCGACATAGCTGATTTCTTCCTTCAACTGGATCATTTCTTTTCCAAAGCTGATACTGATCCGCAGTAATTTCGTCAAAGCCACAATTGCGCTGCTGATGCTCTCCTCCCCCTTTATCTTCGCCATAAAACGAATGGTGCTGAGGGTATTGTACAGGAAATGGGGGTTGATCTGCGCATGGAGCACCTCCAGCTCCAGTTCTTTTTTGCTGCGCTCTGCAGCCACTACCGTTTCCATCAGCTCCCTCACCCGCACGATCATATGGTTGAAGCTCTCGCCCAGATTTCCAAATTCATTCTGCACATCCGTATCCACCTGCACCTGCAGATTTCCTTCTTCTACCTTTTTCATCTGACCTATGATTTTCTTGATGGGATCTGTAATTCTTTTGAAGTAAAGCCATGTCCCCGCCAGTAAAAGAACCAGCAAAATCAAGGATCCGGTCACAATCCCTCTCTGCAGCCGCTCCACTTCACCATAGAGCACTGACTGAGGAATGGTCTTAATGACCGTCCAGTTCCCTTTATTTAATGGTGCATACAGTGACACAAAGGATTTTCCATTTTCCTGATAGGTATAGCTTCCAGCGCCCTTTTGTCTCAGAATCGCATCCAGATGCAGCGAATCCTCTGCCAGTGCCGAAGAGACACTGCTTTCACTGGAGCTGATCACATTCTGTTCTCTGTCCACGATCAGCACATCGCTGCCATCCTCCGTCAGTGTCAGGCAGGTTTCATTCAGAATATCTTCATTCAGTTCCACCACCATATAACCCAGTTCCTGCAGCGAATGAACATCCACGATCTTTCGTCCCAGAGAAAAACATGCCTTTGGAATGAGACCGGACAAAATTCGTATCTCCATTGTTCTGGTGGGCAGCCAGACAATCTCTCCGGAAGTCTCCTCCAGCGGCTGAATTCTGATTTTATTTTGATCCTCAGAAATATCGGAACCCACATACCAGTATCTCTGAGCACCCACAATATAAATTCCTTCCATATAAATGCCTGAAAGGAAATAACTGTTTAACTGGGAACAGAACTCCTCTTTTTTTCCGCTGCGAAAGCTGGCGATCAGCTCCTGATTCAGCAAAATAGAGTTTGTCTGATTTTCCAGCTCCTGCAATATGTAATCAATATTTTCTGCCACCACGGATACTGACTGCTGGGCAGCATCGCTGTATTGACGGGTGATCACTTTTCTCATGCTCTGAAACACAATAATAAAGAGGACACTGATTACCAGGGCTATCATCATAACAGCACCCATCATCTGCCATTGAATTTTTTTTCGCCTGTCCCGTTTTTCTGACCTCATCCTGTCTCCTCCCAAAAGCCCTGTCCGCCATTCCATAATGCCTCTGCATTCCTGCTGCAGGACTCACAACCACAATCTCAGCGGAGGACTGATAACCCGCCGCCGGGGCTAAATTGCCGCCCACCGCCTATAGAGACGGAAGCACATTCTCACTGAGATGTTCCTGCCGTATCGCCATCCACTCTGTCCTGATATTTTCTCCCACCTCTTCCGGTGTAACCTCCTCCAGCAGCAGCGTTTCCAGATTCTCCTGCATCATTTTTTCAAATTCATACTCCGTCTCCAGCTTTGGCCTGTAATACACATAAGACTGCTTCTGCGCATTGATCACCGCCGGCGCCTGAGGCAGGATCATTATGTACTGAGCCGCGATCAGATGAAGCAGGCTGGAGCGGGTTGGCATATTTCCCCCTTCTTTTTCCAGAAACGTAAGTATCTGAATCTCCGGAGAGGTGCACCATACAATAAACATCCAGGAAGCAAGCTTATGATCTTCCGAAATATATTTGTTAATCCCTACCCCCGAACCTCCATAGATATTGGCACTCTTGCTGTCTCCATAAGGAAGCACCGAATAGCCGGTCTTTCCGGCCACCGCTGAATCATTTTCATTCTCAATCATAGCTGCGTTCTCGTCCCAGTTCACCATCATTCCGACTTTTCCTTTTTTAAAAAGCTCCGCGCTCTGATCCCAGTTCAGCCTGCCGCTCTGTTTTGTGGTCTGTCTGGTCAGCTTTTGATAAACCGCCAATGCTTTCACAAACCCTTCACTGTTCGATTGAATTTCCATTTCGCTTCCGGTCCCCAGCAAGGAAACATCCTCATCTTCAAAATAATCCCCGCCATATGCACTCATAATGCTGGAAAATTCTACGTAAGAAGAATTATGATGAGCCGCCATAGTCACACATGGATACTGCAGCTCTTCCCGGCTCACATTCTTCTCCAGCCAGTCCGCCACCTCCAAATAGCGCTCCCAGGTAAATTCCCGGCTGCCCGGAGATGGCACATAGCCCAGATCCGCCGTCATCTTCTCCGCATATTTTTCAAAAATATCCTTCCGGTAATATAAAATCATGGTAGTGGAATCAAAAGGAACCGCACACAATTTATCTTCATCTAAATAATAAGAGCATATCTTTACCTGCTCTTCGGAAAAGCTTTCCAGTCCTCCTACAATATGAGGATATTCCTCATTTTTTTCAAAATAATTCAAATCCTCCAGGCTGTCACTGAACCTTGGCAGCGTCTGATAAGGATCAATATAAATCAGATCATACTGCCCCGCCTGAGAAATAAATTCCATATTAATCTGATCCGTCATAGTCTCAAAATCCACATTTCGAAACCGAACATTGATACCGGTTACTTCCGTGAATTTCGCACATTCCTTCGACAGAATATTGGCATTAATATTATTCTCCACAATAAAATCCAGGGTGGTTCCGTCACACTGCTTCCAGTCAAAAGAGGCCGGTGCCGTCACATTTCCAAAGGCGCTCTTCTTGTTTCCAAACAATTCCTCCACCATAGGCTCCGGTGCCGCAATATCTTCTCCTGTCTTTGTATGATACCAAGAAGCCACTGCGCAAACAACTGCTGTGAGGCAGAGCAAAAGAAGGAACACCGCCAGGTACTTTCTGCCTTTCTGATTCATCACTTTTTTCATCATGGCCGCCCCCCTTATTGAACATCAGCCCCTCCTGAATTTGCCTGTGGCAAAGGGGCTGACACAATCATTAGTATAATTTTATCCTATAATAAGATATTGTTCAACCAGAGGCTGTTTGAAATTTTCCTGTTAATGAAGAAACAGCAGGTATGAATTTCTTCTCCCTGCTGTTCCTCTAATTGTAATGTGCGCACTCAATTAGGACATTGCCTGCGCAGGCGCACAAAGTGCATTTATATCATAGGGCAAACTTTCTTATGATATAAATAACATGATGCAAGGTTCCTCATCTCCGGCACAGATGAATATACCGGTAAGCAACAGCCATTATAATACAGGGGAATCGCATATAGATCAATACTTTATAATTGGCATATCCATCCAGAGAGCCATTGATACACTCATGAATGGCACGAAAGACATCCTGATAGCCGGTGTTCACTGCCCCAAGTATTACGAATTTAATGCCCAGTATCAGAATTTCCATTAAAAAATCCCTGGTGGCTGGCAAGGGCCACCGGAGAGTCAGAAAATATAAGGAGAAACTTCCAAATAATAGTGACTGCTACCCATAGCAGAACACCGGAAATGATCATGCGAAATCCGGTGGATTTCTCATGAATGGATGCTTGCGCTGTATCTGGAGCACATCTCATATACCAGGCAGGTTTCCTGACTTACAGATCATCGCTCACTTCTCCTTCTCGCATACATGGGCTATGCAATGGTTATTGAAGCTCACTCCCTGAATACAGTGACCAGTTCGCTCAGGATTTACACCTGATTCCCTCTTCGGAACCACAAGGAAAAGTTCCGCACCTGATACTGCAATATTTCTTTGCACAGGCATGACATTTACCACATATTCTGCTATACTGAAAGCAGCCTGCAAAAACAGAAGGGAGTACATTCCATATGAAGATGCCGTTAGCCATTGGTATTGATAACTACAAAGAGCTTATTGATAAAAAATACTATTATGTGGATAAAACCCTGCTTATAAAAAATCTTCTGGATAATCAGGGAAAGGTAAACCTGATTACCAGGCCCCGGCGTTTTGGAAAAACACTCGCTCTCAGCATGATCAAAACCTACTTTGAGCAGGAGTTCAATCCGGATGGCAGCGAAATAAACAATCAGCACTATTTTGAAGGAAAGCATATTTTTACTGCGGGTGAATATTACCGAAATGAATTTTGCCAGTACCCCGTTATTTCTCTCTCCTTAAAATCTGCCAGACAGCCTGATTTTGAAATGGCCTACGCCAGCCTGATTGATGAAATTTCCAAGGAATTCGGCCGCCATTCGTATATCTTGCAAAAGGAAGTTCTTCCGTCCGCAGACCGCGTAAAATTCACTAAAATCTGGGAACGGCGTGCCGATGGAATTGATTATGCAAAGTCTCTGGAATTTCTTTCCCACTGCCTGGAAATGTATCATCATAAGAAAGTGATCATTTTGATTGATGAATACGACGTGCCTTTAGAAAGCTCCTATTTCAGAGGATTCTACGGACAAATGATTGATTTTATCCGTTCTCTGTTTGAGTCTGCCTTAAAAACAAATGACAGTTTGGAGTTTTCCGTAATTACCGGATGTCTGCGTATCAGCAAAGAATCCATTTTTACCGGATTAAATAACCTGGAAATATTTTCTGTCCTGAATCAGAATTATGCTGAATATTTTGGGTTTGTACAGGCAGAAGTCGAACAGCTGCTGCAGTTTTACCAGATTTTAGAAAAAAAGGAGGAAGTGCGGCACTGGTATGATGGATATCTTTTCGGAAATATAGAAGTATACAATCCCTGGAGTGTCTTAAATTACGTAAAAGAGGCCGTCACAAATACGATTTCTTTTCCAAAACCATATTGGTCCAACACCTCCTCCAACAGCATCGTCCGGGAGCTGATTGACAGAGCGGATCCCGCTGCAAAACAGGAAATTGAACTTCTCATCGAAGACAATGCAATTGAGAAACCGGTACACGAAGATATTACTTATGAAGATATTCATAAATCCCAGGATAACCTCTGGAATTTTCTGTTCTTCACCGGATATCTTAAAATGACTTCAAAACGTTTTGATGGAGATATGATTTATCTGACCTTGAAAATACCAAATGCAGAAATTAAATATATTTACCGCAATACCATTCTAAACTGGTTTAACGAAACCCTGAAAACCCGTAATCTTTCTTCCCTGTATCATGCCGTCACCACAATGGATACCGATACCTTTAGCCGGAAGGTTACAGAAGAATTGGGTGAGACCATCAGTTTTTTTGACTTCGCCGAAAATTATTATCACGGCTTTCTTGCCGGCCTGTTGAAAGGCTGCCCCGGATATATCGTAAAATCCAATCGGGAAAGCGGAAATGGCAGGCCTGATCTGATCATGAAGACACCTTCCGTTCAGGGCTGCGCCATTATCATGGAATATAAAATTGCCAAAAGATTTGAGCAGATGGCCGCTGGCTGTGCGGATGCCCTGCAGCAGATAAAAGAGCAAGACTACGCAAAAGAATTGAGGCTGGAAGGGTATCGGAATATTATAAGCTATGGAGTATGTTTTTACCGGAAAGAATGCCTTGTGAAGGTTAAAAAATTGTAAAATCTGATCTAAAGCAAAAGGAATGCCAGAGTATGACCGTTTGTGGCCAAACGTCCGGCATTCCACTTCTCCGCTAAATTCAAACATCTTATCTGCGGCTTGGATCAAACATAATATTCCCAGTCTTTCCATCCACCCGGCTTCCATTCGCTTCGATCTTCATTGCAGATTTTGCTTTTATCTTCGCAAACTTTCCCAGATTAAAGCAAAAATCCGCGCCCTGCTCTCTGTGCCCGATGATTCGGTCGCTGCACTCGATCAGCTCGTCTATGATGGAAACCGGCACTTCCGTTTTGCCATGAAACTGATACCACTTTTTCACTTTATCTCCATAGTCTCTTTTAAATTTTACCAGGGAAGCCCGGTACTCTGAGACACTGGTGGATTCATCCATAAACACGAATGTACGGCTGTTTCCACAGTCTCCAGAGAAAAGTATACCCGTCCGTGAATCCAGAAATGCAGCGGATCCTTTTGTATGTCCTGGTATTGATATACACGTCAGACTTCTTCCCCCAAGATCTATTATCTGCTGACTTTCAAGATACTTCCATTTTATTTCTCTGGTTTCTGTAAAATCCTCAAGTTTATACGGAAATTCCGTGTCGGAACCGTCCAGCGATATTATCTCAAACTGATAGCGAAGTTCTTTCGAACTGTTTTCCTCCAGATATTTTTCATCGGTCTTTGTTATATATACTTCATCAAACTGAAAGTCACCGCCTATATGATCCAGGTGGGCATGGGTGTTCACAACCATCAGCGGCAGATCCGTAATAGTCCTGACATATCCCTTCAAATCTCCAAGTCCTGTTAATGTGTCAATAAGGACAGCTTTTTTTCCCCCAGCACCAGATAACAGAATACGCTTCCTGTCACCTCTATTCGAATAATTCCATTTCCAAACTCTGTTTTTCGAAATATATCTGTGCGCAATTTTTTCATATGTTTTGCCCTTCTTACTTGAAAAAAGTGCCAGACAAATCCCTATATCCGACACCTCTTTCGAAGATTTTAATTCAAGTTCAAGAATTCCCCTGCGTTCTTGCTGCGAGGCGCGCGTCATGCTTCGCACGAGAAAAACATCTGCGCGCCCCTGCCATCCGCCGGAGGTTTTATATTCTCATATCTGCTTACTCAAAGCTATAGGTATCCGCATTCTCACTGGTAATCAATATGGTTCCAGAGTCAACAACAGATTCCACCGTTTCTCCATCTAAATGTTTCATTGCATATTCTCCGGCCGCATATCCCATTTTATAGAAGTTCTGAGCCATAGTTGCCCAAATCTTTCCGTCACGCACAAATTGGACGGTATCTTCATTATCATCAATTGCCAGAATTGTGATCTTTCCCTCTAATCCCAGTTCTTCTACTGCATTTGCAGCCGCTACACCGCCAATGGATTCCAGACAGAAAATAGTATCAATTTCCGGATGTGCCTTTAAGTCGTCCTCAAATTTCTGAAGAGCCGTAGCACTGTCCCCATTGTCTTCATCTACCAATACAGTTTCAATACCAGGATATTCCGCTTCGCATTTCGCCTCAAAAGCGGTTTTTTGTTCCAGCTGATTTGAGGTATCCAGATTCGCCATCATAGTAAGTACATGTGCTTCCCCACCCTTTTCCTCATTGATATAGTCTGCCGCCATCTGGCCATAGGTAGTGTTATCCGTACCAATAAAGCTAATACGTCCGGAATCCTCTCCTGAGTCTGAACTGATATCAATAATGGGAATGCCTGCTTCTTTTGCTTCTGCATACAGCGGTGCCAATGCTGTATAATTATATGGCGTAGTGACAATTAAATCCGGCTTTTCAACCAGCGCACTCTGCACCGCCTGATACATCTGCGTATCATCTAATACAGATGGTCCGATAATCTTAAGTTTAAAATCAAATTCCTCTGATGCTGCCGTGATGCCTTCATCCGCACTGGTAAATACTGCACTTCCCACCAGCGGATTAACCCAGATCACATAAGGCTGATCCTCTGCTGCCGCACCCATGCTCATTGCGGATACTGTGGTTCCGAGAACTAATGTTGCTGCTGCAATTTTTTTGAATTTCATTGAAATCCCTCCCATATAAGTTTTTTACTTGCTACTGAACAGTTATCCTGTTCTTATATGTTACACACCCCATTTTTCAATGCAGGTGGCAGCACGCATAATACGTTCTTGCGAAAAATCTCTGCGAAACATATTTCCCCATACTTTTCCTCTCCCAAGAACCAGAATACGGTCACACATACCGAGAAGTTCCGGTAATTCAGAAGATATCATGATGACAGCCACACCATTTTTCGTCAGTTTCGTTATAATGTGGTATATTTCTACCTTTGCACCCACATCTACGCCCCTGGTCGGCTCGTCTAAAATCAACACTTTAATATCTTTCATCAGCCATTTTGACAACACAATCTTCTGCTGATTGCCGCCGCTGAGATTCATGATATTATCTTCAATACCGCTTGCTTTTACCTTTAATTTTCCATAGTATTCACCGGAAAGTTCTTTTTCTTTTTTCCGGTTAATAACGCCTCGCGATGAAATAGCCTTTAAGCTGGCAATCGTCATATTCTCTCTGAGGTTCATTGGTGATATGATACCGGAACGCTTTCTGTCCTCAGTAACCAGACCGATGCCATAGTCAATTGCATCCTGAGGTTTTCCTATTGCAATTTCTTTCCCTTCCAGTTTTAAAATACCAGACGTTTTTTTCATACTCCCAAAAATTGCATTGACTGTCTCACTTCTCTCAGAGCCAACCAAACCGGAAATGCCAAGTATCTCACCTTTTTTCACCGAAAAATGAACATCTTCCACTATATTGTGATTCGGGATATAGGGATGCTCTACCGTAAGATTTTCTACCTCGAACTCTATTTCTCCAACTGGGATCTGCTGTTTTGGGTACATCTCATGCAGCTTGCGCCCTACCATATCTTCTATTATCTGATTTACTGTCACTTCTTTTCTCTGGCTTACAGAAATAAGGTTGCCATCCCTCAACACCGCTATTCTGTCCGCCAACTCCATAATTTCCTCCAGACGGTGCGAAATATAAATACAGGCCCTGAATACCTTCTGCACCTACAATGTAGACGGTATATTCCTGACCTGTACTATAAATAATGATATTTTAGATAATTATACTTCTGTTCTTGAGAATCAAAATATCCCCCTGGTATTACTGGAAGCCAGACTTCATAATGCAAATTACAGCTATATTATGGTAGATGATGAAGTCGGCATGGTAGATGCCATCAGCTATCTGTTAAAAAAAGGCTACAAACGGGTGGGATTTATCGGTGACTATATTCTGGATACCCTGCGAAACAGCATGTTTCTCTCCGCCCTGAAAAAATGCGGATTAAATCCGGCTGAAAATCCAATCTACTCCCACCCTTCCCGGCGTTTTGAACAATCCGGTTATGAGACAATGAATAGAATCCTGCAGGATCCAAATCATCCCGACGCCTTCCTGGCAGGTTATGATGATATCGCAATCGGTGCAATGCGCGCTCTGGACGAAGCCGGACTTTCTGTTCCTGATGATATCGCCCTCATTGGAAATGACAACATACGTGAAAGTTCCTATCTGCACAAGTCCTTAACCACCCTGTCACCTCCCGTTGCAAAGATAGCCAAGCTGGGATCAGAAATCATGCTGCGCGCTGTCAAGGGTGAGGAAGATGGTGTGACACACCACATTTTATTGAAGCCTGATTTAATTATACGGGAAACCACTTAAGAGCCAAATAAGGTTATAAAGCTGATCTATTTTTATTACTCCTGAAAGTTCCGGCACAATATTCCTTCTTTCAGGACATAGCTTTTCTCTGTTACCTCTGTCTTATAGTCAGAATGCTCCGATACTATTATGATTGGTATTCCATATTTGTTTAATTCAAGAATGATACGATCCATAATAAAATCAGGACCATCCTTTGTCAAAACAGACGGAATAAAAATCAGCAGCAGCTTTGGCTTACATAATACCCATTTACATAATACCAGCCGCATAATCTGCTCTTTTGACAAATATTTGACCTTTTTATTCAGGTTTAAATCCGGAGTTATCATTTTAATATAGCTTTCCACTGCTTTTATATATCTTTTATGAAGGAAAAAATCCGATTTTCTCAGACACAGCGGATAACTGACGTTCTCTATGATCGTCAGATTTTCAAACATCAGCTGTTCGTTTTTTGAATAGTCCACACATGCAATTTCATGTTTTGTTATTTTTCTTTTATATTTCTGGTTTTTTATTGGAATACCGTAATATAAGATCTGTCCGGCCGCTCCCGGCGCTTTTCCTGTTAATATCTCTTTTAAATCCCGGAAGCTGCTGCTGTCCTTACAGTTGATTTTTATTATATCCCCTCGCAGGACGTTCAGGGTAATACTTTTTAATTGCCCATAACACAGACTGTTTAGTTCCAAAGCAGAGCTTTTTAAATCCGAATACAGTTTCGTATTTTTATATTTTTCCAGTTCTGAGTATTTTTCCGCATCATCATTTCTGTTTACCAGACGGCTGATTTCGGAATAGTCGATTTCGGGGCGGCTTAATTCTTCAATGCATTTTCCTTTATCAATGATCTGTACATAATCCAGCTTATCCAAAGAAATATTTTTCAGTGATTCTATCTGGCAGATAGAATACCCGATGCGGGTCATGCGGCTATACAACTGCTCCAGTTCCTGACGTTCTTCCATCTGCAGCTTTCCATTTACATTGGATACGATGATCAGTCTGTGATGAGCTGCGACTGCATGCAGCAGCTCAATCTGCAGCCGCTGTATAAAAGTCAGATCCTGTACTTTTTTATTTAGCGAAATATCCAAATCAAAAAACTCCATCAAACCCGCAGCTATTTTTTTATACTTTTTGCTCTTCAGTAAATACTCCGGAATAAATAAATTATCAATGATTGATAGAGCGTCAATCAAGTGTGATGATATGGAAATGACAGATACTTTTCGGGAAATCAACTTTTTGACTGCTCTGTTCTTCGGTTCCAACTCAATTTTTTTCTCTTTATAGAAAAACTCACCTTCTATTAATGAATTTTTACATCGAAATAGATTTTCTAATATCTCTATCTCCGAAGATGCATCTACTATAATTCCGCTCATCTCTCCCTCAAAAAAGCGTAGAAAATACGGGCCTCTTATTAATCTTCCCTGCTGTACTATACCATTTTTAATTCTCATTATTTCCTTTTTCATGAATTTGCCCTAGACTTCTGTCTTATTTAATTCCTGCCGTGGTAAAGTGATTTTTACGTTTGTCCCGACATTTTGTGTACTGTAAACATAAATTCCATATTTATCACCAAAAAATAACTTAATTCTTCTGGACACATTTTTCAATGCAATTCCGGAATGATTTGTTTTGTCTGAAAATCTGCCGTCGTTTTCGTTTGATTTAAATGGTGTATCATTCAAAGAGTTATTCAGCTTTGAGAGTGTATTTTCATCCATTCCTGTGCCCGAATCTTTGATACTGATCAGCAGATTTGATTCTGTCTGATCAAACGTCAAAGAAATCGTACCTCTATCCACCATTTTCTCCAAACCATGATAAACACTATTTTCTACAATTGGCTGTAATGTGAGTTTTGGAATCAGTAATTTCCGAATTTCCTCTTCATTATCCAGAAAATGCACTTCCATTTTCAGTCTTTCACCAAAGCGGTATTTCTGAACCAGAAAATAATTTGTAATATTCTCCAGTTCATCTTCAACCGGCACCAAAAACTGCATATTAGAAATCGTGTATCTGAAATAAGTGGACAGTGCCTTCGCTACATTTGCAAGAGGATACATTTTATTTATAATTGCATCCCCGCGCATAGCCTCTAATGTGTTGTATAAAAAATGAGGATTGATCTGATTTTGCAGTGCCAGATATTCCGCCTGCTTATTTGTCTCATGGAGAAGCTGCTTTCTGTTAACCAGCTCATTTACTCTGTTAATCAGTTTTACTTCTTCTGCCAAAAACATATAAGTTTTCGGGTTTGTTTCCAAAACAATCGTTTTTCCACTTGAAAATTTCGAATACTGTTTTCGCAGACTGGAAATCGATGGCCTGATCCGCCGCCAGTTTATCAAAAGCAATATTATTTCAACGATACATTTCATAATTGTAAGAATTACGATCACAAGGTTTGTATCATTTACTATAAAATAACAGATCAGGAATAAATCCAGGCCTAAAAAGATGCAGATCACTGTCATCGCTGCAGATAAAAAAGATGATATTGTTTGTTTTTTCACTTCTCATGTCTCCCCTATGAGAATAGTTTTCGGTATTCATTAGGTGATACGCCTGTAAATTTTTTGAATCTTTTTGTAAAATATTTCGCATCATTAAATCCTACCTGTTCCGCCACTTCGTTAATACTTACCTCATGATTTAGCAAAAGTTCCTTTGCATGCTGTATCCTGGTGTAGGTCAGATAATCAACCACTGATTTTCCAACCTGTTTTTTAAATTCACCGGACAAATACGTCTCACTCAGCCCAACATGCTTTGCTATATCCTCCAGTGTAATTGGATTGATCGCATTTTCCTCAATATATATTTGAGCATTTCTAATTGGACGGGTATTTTGCTCCTCTTTTTTCATTTGGCATTTTCTCAATATCATATGAAAATTGTCATTCAGATAATTGAACATGCTTGAAATACTGTAAAAGCACTGTTTTTGTTCTATCAGATTTTCTTTTGAAAACTCCAGAGAATCTTTTAAATTATATGCCTGAATCCCTTTTAAAAAAAGCTCCACCATGATATGGTATGTCTCCATCACTACCGTCCCATCTATTTTTCCTGTGTAATGATACAGAAGTGCGGACAGTTCATCGATTTTATGGAAAAGTTCATCCCAATTCCCATCTGCTATTGCTTTTAAAAATACGGATCTGTAATTCTCATTGACAAAATATGCTGCATCAAATTCAACCTCCGGTACATCTGAAAATAAAATGATTTTATTCTTGCCCATCAGAATTTTGTGATTGACACAGATCTGACACTGTCTCACACAATCATACACCTGATTAAAGTCAGAATATACATTACTGATTCCAATTGTAAAGCTGATCTTTTGCAGAATATCGTTTATCATTAATAACTTGTTTTTAATTTGCTTTATAACAGTATAAGTTTGTTCCAAAACAGGGATGTCACCGTTAAGGAGACAGAAAATATTATTATTCTCCAGGCCAACTATGGTCTCTATCCCTTCTCCTCTCATTTCATTGATCACTATTTCTCTTATTTTATCTATTAGAAATTTCTGAACAAATGATGTATAGTCTTCACTGCTCAGTATCAGCTCAATCTGCAGAAGCTGCCATGCTTCCCCCTCAAACTGAAGCAGGGATTCTTCAAGCTGCTGCTTTCGCTTAGGATTTTTCTCTGCCTCCTGTCCTTCATGCAGAATGCTGGTCAGCAGATTATCTTTAATATCCTGCATCGACTTTAACAGAGTGATATTACCTTCTGCCTGATAATTCTCTTCTTTTTCAATGAGATTTAATCCTTTTTGCAGTGCAGCTATTAATTCTTCTTCCTCAATCGGCTTCAGCAGATAATCCACTACTCTGTATTTCAACGCCTGAATAGCGTATGGAAATTCACTGTATCCTGTGATTATGATTACCTGTATATGGGGAAAAGCGTCATGCATTGCCTTTATCAGATCGATTCCATTTAATCCCGGCATTCTGATGTCCGTAATCAGAAAATCCGGACATAGCTCCTCACACATTTTAAAAGCCCGGTTTCCATCATTTGCAAAACCTGCCACTTCCATATTATATTTTTCCCAATCAATCAGATTTTCTATTAAACGGCAGATATGTTGTTCATCATCAGCAATCAGCACTTTCTTCATCATATTCTTCACCAATCCCACAAGCGGAAAGTGCCCGCTGCAGGCGCTTTCTCCTGCAGCGAGCTATTTCCGGGCACATTTTATTTTCAGAACTTGAATATTGGAATGTCATATCCTGCTAATATTTCATTCAATTCATACATTTTTTCAGATGCAGGCGATACCAGTTCCTCTAATTCGTATTTTCTTCCCAGGCTATAGTATTTTCCTCTTCCTAATTTATGGTATGGTAAAAGTTCCATTCCCTTCACATTTTTGCACTCTTTCGCAACAAAACGGGCAGTCGCCTCTACTTCGTCCGGCTGATCGTTGAAGCCGGGAATGATTGGTATCCGTATAAATAAATTATTTCCATATACAGGTACCAGATCATTCACCCGTTTGATATTTTCGAGGATTTTTTCGTTTCCCTGTCCAGTCCAGGCCCGGTGCTTCGCACTGTCCATTTGCTTGATATCCATGAAAATAGTATCCAGATAGGGGACAATATTTTCATAACCCTCTTTTTCGGCAAACCCGCAGGTCTCAATAGCGGTGTTGATCCAGCGTTCCGTAAGCGTCCTCAGCAGGGCATATGTGAATTCAGGCTGTGCCAGAGGCTCTCCTCCTGATATTGTAACGCCGCCTCCTGATGCTTCATAAAAAGGTACATCTCTTTTCACTATATCATAGATTTGTTTAACTGTCAGCTTGTCCCCAGTCACCTTCCTGCAATTTACATAACATTTTTTTGTACAGGCAAAGGCATCTTCCTTTTTGTAACACTCCTTACACTTTTCCCGATCAGCGATTAAATCCTTTCCTATTGCTCCATAAGGACAATTATGAACGCAGTTCATACAGGCAATACATTTATCCGGAAAGAAATTCATTTCAGGATAAAATTTCTGTGTTTCGGGGTTGCTGCACCACCTGCAGCGAAGATGACATCCTTTCAAAAAAACCGTAGTGCGGACTCCGCTGCCATCATTGATTGCATATCTTTCAATGTTTGCGCTGCAGCCCTCCTGCAGCAGCAGTGTATCTATATTACTCTTTAATAATTCTTCTCGGATCATCCTGTATCTCCTTGAAAGTCGGCTATTTTGCCTTATATAATAATACCGCAAGTACAATTACCACACCTTTTAATATCATCTGTGGATAGGATGCGATTCCCATCAAGTTCATGATATTATACAGAACCCCCATCAGCATTGCTCCAACTATTGTCTTTACTACACTTCCGGAGCCTCCGCTCATGGATGCTCCTCCGATAACTACAGAAGCAATCGCATCCATTTCGTACCCGTCGCCAACCGTTGCCGTTCCCATTCCAAGACGTCCGCAGAGCAGTACTCCGCCGATTGCAAAGCATAAACCTCCAAGCGCATATGTAAGTATAAGATATCTCTTTACCGGAATACCTGCCAGATATGCTGTTTCCTTATTGCCTCCGATTGCGTAGATGCTTCGTCCATACCTGGTACGGTTTAAAATAAACAAAAAGACAAGAAATACAACAATCATCACTGAAACGGGATTCGGAATTCCAAACGTTGAGCTTTTCACCCAGTTCGGCAAAAATGTTCCGTCAATTCTCCGGCTCTGTCCTGTCTGGTACATGTATGCTGCACCTTTTAGAATAGTGGTCATTGCCAGTGTGGCAATAAATGGAGCAATATTTAAACAGGCAACCATGCTTCCGGATACCGCACCGATACCAAATGCCAGTAAGAGCACAATTACAATGGATAATATGCCGTTCCCCTTCTGAATCAGTCCTGCTGTAAGGCATACTATGATACACACGTAAGAACCCGTGGATAAATCAATACCGCCCGTGATAATAATCATCAGCATTCCAATGGCACAAATCGCATAGATCGAATTCTGTATCAGAACTGATTTTATATTATTGATGGTTAAGAATGCGGGAGATAAAAAACAGCTTGCAATAAACAACACTATGAATGCGATAATTACAAAATTTGATAAGGCAAAGTCTGTGATTTTTTTCAGTTTTTCATTTTGTACTTTTATATTTCCCATGATTATACCCTCCTAAGCGATTCCCGTAATATAACGCATAATGGAATCTTCGTTCATTTCTTTTTTTGATAATTCCCCTCGTACCCTGCCTTCATACATTGTATAAACCCGATCACTCATACCGATAATTTCTGACAGATCTGAGGATATCATAATTATTGTACTTCCCTGCTTTGCCAGTTCTTTTATTATAGTATAAATTTCATATCTGGCGCCTACATCCACACCTCTGGTCGGCTCATCCAATATCAATATTTCAGGCTGCGTTGCAAGCCATTTTGCCAATACAACTTTCTGCTGGTTTCCACCGCTCAGACTGCTTACCGGATTTTCAATATTATCTGTCTTAATTGTCAAACTATTTTTTAATTCACTGACTATTTCCTTTTCCTTTTTGGGAGAAAGTATTCCTGCTTTGATAATTCTCGACAGCGAAGCCATTGATATATTAAAACGGATTGCCTGATTCAAAATCAGTCCCGTTGTTTTTCTGTCTTCCGTTACATATCCAATTCCTGATCTGATAGCCTCCGAAGGAGAGCCAAACTTTACCTCTTTTCCATTCAGCTTAATCGTTCCGCTGCCCTTTGTTTTATAAGCCCCGATGACTGCTGACATCAATTCTGTTCTGCCTGCGCCCAGCAGTCCTGAAATGCCCACAATCTCACCCGCATGGAATTTCATAGATGCATTATCCACGATATTGGTGGAATACAGGGAATGAGGTACGGAATAATCCTCTATCTCCAGCGTAACTTCTCCCGCTTTTGTTTCGATCTGCGGATACATATTCTCCATTTTCCGTCCAACCATCGCAGCCACCAGTTCTCCCACTGTTATACTCTTCACATCGAAAGTATCAATCATTTTACCATCTCTCATGACAGATGCTCTGTCCGCAATCCGGAAAACTTCTTCCAGGCGATGGGTGATATATATAATGGAAATATTTGTTTCTTTTAATTTAGCAAGCATATCCAGCAAAAAATCGATTTCCCGTCCAGTAAGAGGTGCCGTCGGTTCATCCAGTATTAATACGTTTCCCCCCAGATAAATTGCTTTTGCGATTTCTACAAGCTGCTGCTGTCCCACTGTCAAATATTTAATTTTTGTCCTGACGTTCATGCTGAGCGAGAATTTCAGAAGTATTTTTTCAGCCTCTGCATACATTTGTTTCCAATCCACTCCCGCTGCCGTCACTGGCTGATTTCCTAAAAAAATATTTTCTGCAATGCTAAGATCCGGAATCAGTTCCAGCTCCTGATGAACTATTGTTATTTTCTCTTTTCTGGCATCCTTTGGATTATTAATTCTGGTTTTTTCTCCCCGCAGAAGAATTTCTCCGGAATTGGGAGGAAATTTTCCTGTAAGCACATTCATTAACGTACTTTTTCCGGCACCATTTTCTCCGCATAAAGCATGGATCTCACCTGGCTTCACCTGAAAATTTACATCTTTCACTGCAGTGAGTCCGCCAAACCGTTTTGTAATTTCTTTCATTTCCACCGCGTATTCATTCGCCATTGTTCACACCACCTAATCGAACGTTTATATGACAAATGCCGGAAAACTCCGGCATTCATCATTCATTTTATTTTCAAAATATTAGTATGTAGAATTTTCATCGTAATACGTATCAACATTGTCAATTGTTACCAGATCATTCATTACATAGTATGTTGTCGGTGTAGACACACCATTTGCCTGCAGTGCTGCCATATATACAGCCCATTTCCCCATCTGTCTCGGATCATTAAATGCATCACAAACCATACCTTTGTCCCCATCCTTGATCCATTCAAGCACGGATTTACGTCCATCAATAGAGCAGATAAGGATATCTCCTAATTTATCGACCTGTTCCAGTGCTGCTTCAACCCCCTGTGCTCCGCCATCGCAGGCTGCAAAGATAATATCAATGTCCGGCTCAGCCTGGAGAACATCAAGTGTAGCATTCATCGCCGGTTCCGGCAGCCACTGATAATACTGATAAGCTACAATATTCAGATTGTTTTTACCGTATTTATCCAGCATATAATCGGTCCATCCCATAACCTGCCCCCATCTGCGCAGATCAGACTCTTTTTCCTGAGGTGCTGAAGACAATACAAAAGCTTTTACTTCATCCTGCCAGCCATTTTTTTCGTCATAATAACGTGCCAATTCATACCCTGACTTATATCCTGAATTTTGCACATCCGCTGATACAAATGTAAACTGGCCATTAAAATCAACCGCCTGGTTAACAACAGTCAAAGGAATTCCCGCTGCTGCAATCTCATCAAGGCCAACGTTCGCAGAATTATATGGATTGACTATGATAGAATCCATTCCCAGATTGATCAGCGTCTCAACATCCGAAATCTGTTTATTCAAATCATCGTTTGCATCATACACAGTCAGTTCAATCCCCAGGTAATCCGCTTCCGCCTGGGCAAAATCTACAAGCTGTTCATACCACTCAGATCCGGCAATACGATGCTGTGAAAAACCAATACTCATGCCTTCAAACTGATTCTGGGTGCCGATCATCTGTGTGGCCAGTGCACTGGCTTCTTCTGGTGTAACGGAAAATGCGTTGTCCACAATATCCGCTCCCGCCGGATCGACTGCCTGAGCGTAGTCAATGGACAATTCCGCCGACTCATAATTTTCCTCTGCTCCTACCACTGTACACATTGACATAACCATTGCCGCTGCCGCCACTGCACCGCTCATCATTTTCCAATTTGTCTTCATACCTTTTCCCCTTTCGTTTTGAACATCAGCCTATTTAAAATTTACCTTTGGCAAATAGGCTGACGCAGCCTGAACATCACTATCGTTATAGTTTTTCCTCAGTTCTTGCAATAATGTCTTCCTGTACGTCCTTTGACAGTTGTGTAAAATAAGCACTGTAGCCAGCAACCCGAACCAGCAGATTTGCGTATTTATCCGGATTCTTCTGTGCCTCCAAAAGTGTTTTTTTACTCACTACATTAAACTGTATCTGATTGCCTCCCATAGCAAAATACTGATCAATAATACTCACAAACCTTCTAAGTCCATCATTCTTATTCACACGCACAACATTTTCCATATGATTTTCCTCCTTCTTCCGCAGCCTCGTCCCATTCCAAATTTGCTGATCACAAATGAGCCGGCGCTGCCTGCTTCCTGTTTCCTTACGATAATTCTTCCGGGCTGAATTTCATGTTATACAGTGATCCGCATGAAAACAGCTCATTATGTAGTTTTGCCACAGATGCGATTGCTGCAGTGGGACCATTTACATCAGTTCCTCTCATTGGGGACTGTCCATCCGCTACTGACATATATGCATCCCGTCCATCCGGTGTTGCTCCGCATACATGTCCAAATGGAGTATTGCTGGAAACTGTACTTGTTGAACAATGCAGTGTTCCTCCAATTGGTCCTCTTCCATATCTGGTGTTCTTATAAGAGGATAACTCTCCTGCAATCATAGCCATCATATCCCGGGCAATAAAATCCACCTCGTCTATATCATTTCCATACTTTGGTACTGCCATACACATAGCCTTAATCTGTGGTCCCGTAGGCGTTGTAGTTTCATCCTGCCAGTTTGTTTCCAATGCATGCTGCAGCTGTGCTCCGGTAATGGTTTTATCCTCGTACACAAGTTTTTTAAGTACATACAGGCTGTTTGCGATATTAGCCGTACCAATTGTCTGCTGACCAGTAAGATCGTATTTTGCACCACCCTGTTTGATCGGCTTTCCTCTCGGAATTGTGGTTGTGGGACATCCGAATATTGCTGCCATTGGCTCTTCCAGCATTTCTTCCCAAACCTGATCAATCGTATTTTCAAGGATAGCTTCCATCCTGATATAGTATTTCATTTGATCCGCAAATGCTTCTTCTGCTTCTTCGTAATTTTCAAATTCTGCCAGCGTTTTTCCATTTTCGTTTTCATGTAAACAAATGCCGGTTCGCGGATCTTTTCCATTATACAAAGACATCTCCAGTGCTTTTGTACAATTCAACCATGCTCCGCCGGTACGTCCTCCCAAAAGTCCGGGTGCTCCCGGTTCGATGCAGCCAATGATGCAGTAATTGTACGCATCCTTCATCTGATAACCCCGATTCATCATCGCGCGGGTATAGGTTTCATCATTGAAAATAGACGGAAGCCCTGTACCTAACCGAACTACCTCTGCAACACGCATTTTAAATTCCATTGGGGTTTTCTTATGAAAACGCACGGTCAGTGACGGCTGCGGAACTCTGGTATTATAGGTAGCATCCAATGCAATATAGCTCATATCATTTGTTGCATCGTCCATTGTCTCCGGATCAACACCGCCAATCGTTAAGTTCTGGAACATAGGTACTCCGCGATAGAAATCTGTATCAATCCAGCTTCGTACTTTATTGCAGGTATATATCTGAAGAAAGAAATTTTCTGTCAATTCAGTCGCAAGTTCTTTTGTCAATGTTCCATTTTTGATTCCCTCTTCATAATACGGCTGCATAAACTGATCATATCTTCCAAAAGAAACCCCTGCGCCGCTGTCTTCAATCTGAATACAGATGTGAGTCAGTATAATAAACTGCAGCGCTTCTTTAAAGTTCCGTGCCGGATATCTTGGAACATGGCGGCAGATATCTGCCATATCTGTTAATTCGGATTTTCTTGTCTCATCTTTTTCTTCCGCCGCCATCTCTTCTGCCAAATCTGCATATCTGGCAGCAAATTTAATGATTGCATTGGCACTTATGATTGCCGCTTCATAGAAGTCTTTCTTTTTGATACAGTCAGGATCATTTTTATAATCGATTTTTTCAAGTCCTTCCCTGCACTGATCAATGATGGTCTGAACTCCATTTTTTATCAGCCAGGGATGATCTGGTGCAAAATGTCCATCCCCTCCCTGAAAATAGGTGCCAATGTCTGCAGCCTTTAAATCATAATGTGTAGCCAGAGCTTCCTTGGGAAGACGGGTCCTCAGCATATCTGTAATTGTTTTTCCCTTCCACCAATCACACATTTTCTGAATAACCGGCTTATCTTCCTCTCTTAATATGTACCGATCCGCCGGGCGTTCTCCTAACGGATATGGATCTTCGTGTATCATTTCCTTTTCAACCCATTCCACCTCGTACTCTGGAAAAATTGGCGCCCATCTTGGATGTGAGGTCTGGTTACCCGCAAAAAGACTTCCCGGCAAAATATAGATACTCATATTTTGAAGTACATAGTCGATTGCATTGGCTCTGCGCACAATCGGGGCTTCATCCGTATGATTACTATAGTATTCCGTGATCAGTTTTCCTCTTTCAACGCAAACGCCATACTTTGATGAAGTAATATACTTATGAAGCTTATCAACTCTTTCTGTTCTGACCGGTTCTGTTGAAATTTGATAAGAATCCTTTACAATCATAGCATTTCTCCTTTTTTATTTATTCATTCCGTCAATTTTTAAGTTATTTACATTATAACTATTGTGTATTTTTTTAAAAACCTATAATATTTTGTTAAAAGTGTAATATTTTAAGGTACTGTTTTTATTATGCCAGTTCTTCCGGAGAAAACTTCATGTTATACAGGGAGCCACACGAAAACAACTCATTATGGAGTTTTGCAACAGAGGCAATCGCGGCTGTTGGTCCATTCATATCAGTTCCTCTCATCGGGGACTGCCCATCCGCAACCGGCATAAACGCTTCCCTTCCATCCGGCGTTGCACCACACACCTTTCCAAAAGGCGTATTGCTGGATACAGTACTTGTGGAGCAATGCAAAGTTCCTCCAATCGGCCCTTTTCCATATCTTGTGTTCTTACAGGAAGACAATTCAGCAGCAATCATCGCCATCATATCCCGCGCTATAAAGTCTACTTCATCAAAATCATTTCCGTATTTTTCCACAGACAGACACATGGATTGAATCTGTCTTGCTGTTGGCACGGTAGTTTCATCGTTCCAGTTTTCTTTTAGTGCATGTAATAGCTGTGCTCCCGTAATTTTCTTATCTTCAAATACCAGTTTTTTTATCGCATACAGACTGTTTGCAATGTTGGCAGTCCCTATGGTCTGCTGTCCGGTCAGGTCATATTTCGCTCCACCCTGTTTAATCGGTTTTCCCCGTGGAATTGTCGTAGTGGGGCAGCCAAATATGGCAGCCATCGGTTCCTCCGTCATTTCCTCCCATACCTGGTCAATCGTATTTTCTAAAATTGATTCTATCTTTATATAATATTTCATCTGATCAGAAAAAGCTTCTTCCAATTCCTGGTAATTCTCAAAGGTGCTTAAGTCCTTATTATTACTATTTTTCCGGAGACAGATTCCGGTTCTTGGATCCCGGCCGTTGTACAGTGTCATTTCCAATACTTTTGTGCAATTCAGCCACGCGCCTCCGGTACGTCCTCCCAGCAATCCAGGAACACCCGGTTCAATACAGCCAATGATGCAGTAATTATATGCATCTTTCATTTCGTACCCGATGTTCATCATAGCACGGGTGTATACTTCATCATTAAATATCGAGGGAATTCCCATACCCAGACGTATAACTTCGGCTGTTCGCATCTTAAATTCCAGAGGTGTTTTTTTATGAAAACGCACCGTTAAGGAGGGCTGCGGCACCCTAGTATTATACGTTGCATCCAGCGTAATATAACTCATATCATTTGTTGCATCATCCATTGTTTCCGGATCTACTCCTCCAATGGTCAGATTCTGAAACATTGGTACCCCTCTAAAGAAATCCGTGTCTGTCCAGCTTCGCACTTTATTGCAGCAATATATCTGAATGAAGAAATTTTCTGTCATTTCCACTGCCTGTTCTCTTGTTATTGTGCCTTCTTTTATTCCCTGCCTGTAAAAAGGCTGCATGAACTGATCGTATCTGCCAAAAGACACCCCTGCACCATTGTCTTCTATTTGTATACAAATATGTACCAAAATCAAAAGCTGCAGTGCCTCTTTAAAATTCCGCGGAGCTTTTCCCGGTATATAGCGGCACATGGACGCAATATCCTGCAGTTCTTTTTTTCTTATTTCATCACTTTCATTTTCAGACATCCCTTCCGCAAGCTCAGCATACCTGGACGCAAATTTTATGATTGCGTTGGCGCTGATAATAGCTGCATCATAAAAGTCTTTCTTTTTTATACATTCCGGATCATTCTTGTAGTCAAGCATTTCACGCCTCTGATTACATTGATCTATGATCGTCTGAATACCGTTCTGAAGCAGCCATGGGTAATCCGGCGCAAAATGCCCGTCACCCCCCTGAAAGTATGCCCCTATATCAGCCGCTTTTATGTCATAGTGAGTGGCTAATGCCTCCCTGGGCAGTCTGGTTCGCAGCATGCTTGTAATGGTCTTTCCCTTCCACCAGTCACAGATTTCCTGTATAACCGGCTTATCCTCTTCTCTTAAAATATAACGATCCGCCGGTCGTTTGTTTAGCGCATACGGCATTTCTCTGATCATTTCCTCTTCGATCCATTCCATGTCGTATTCCGGAAACAGGGGGGCCCATCTTGGATGCGATGCTTGGTTTCCCGCAAATAAGCTCCCGGGCAGCAGATATATGCTCATATTCTGCAGGACATAATCTATTGCTTTGGCTCTTTTTACAATTGGTACTTCATCGGTATGGTTCCTATAATACTCCGTAAGCAGCTTTCCTCTTTCTGCGCATACGCCGCATTCAGAATTTGTAATTTCTTTATATAGCTCTGTTATGCGTTTTGTCCTTATGGGTTCTGTAGAGATTTGATACGAATCCTTTACTATCATACTTACTCCTTTCGTCAACTTGCACAGTTTAATACACTTTGTTTCTTCACGTTTGTAACTATTATATATATGATTGTCTTTTTACAAAACATATTTAATTTCGTTATAAGTGTAATATTTTCAGCTCAGCTATGATAAATACAACAAGATAAATGTCCACTGGGCCTTTACTTGTATGCTGATAAAAAAATGACCATGCTCAAGATTTTTCTCTTGCATGGTCATTTTTAATATCTGTGATTTTTTTTCAAACCCATAATTTGCTTCCTGGTCAGTATGATCCCGATCCTCTCTCAGAATCCACCCCATGATGAACCTCACCGCCTTCGGCGTGTCTTTCCCGCTGCCGTGCGCACTGCGACAAAACTGTCACCTCCAGGAAATTTTACCAGTACTTAATAAGGTAATCCTCCGCCTCTTTTTCCGACAGGCTGAATTTTTCCTGCAATCTGCGTCTGATATCTTCCTGTGTAGCGTTAAATTCTTTGCAGGCTTCTACAAAACTTTTTATACTTCCTTCCCGAAATCCCTGTTGAAGTCCTTCTTCCCTCAGCATTTCTTCCCTCTCAAAAATTTTCATATATCCAAGTGACACCTCCCTGTCCTGCTTCACTTTTTTCACCATCTGATGCATTTCCCGGAGTGCATCATTGCTGGCATTGGAATCTGTGGTTTCTTCCATATAATGAAGCAGTTGCTTTAATTTCTCCGGTGGATCGCCTTCTTTTCCCCTGCTGTACAAAAACAATGTTTTGGCACCATCATCATATGGCATTTCCGGGACCTCTATACAACTGCTCCTGATGGTATATACCATACGATCCAATCCAAATGGATCATACGGCATAATCATAATAATAATCACACTTTTTAAAGAATGGTAGCTTTCTCCTGCTTCCAGACTCTGCGCATCAATCTTTGCGTGATAAAAACGCACCCTCTTTGGCAATGCTTTTACTGAAACTTTTCTGTCATCCCTATCCGGTTCTACGTCATAAATCGTGATATTCTGATTTTCGAAACTTTTTTCCAATCTCTGCTCCGACAGATCCGCGCGCCCCTGCTCTGTTGCATCTGGCCAATCCTGCTCCTTCCCCTCCTCCAGATATACATCCAGCCTCGCTCCATGCCTATCTGTATCACTTCCATAGTAAACCTTTTGCGGAACTACCTTAAGCTTTCCGAAATGCCTTTCGAAAATTATCTCAAGGAGTTCTCGGCTAAATGCTTCACCTATGCCCGGGTAAGTTACTACTGATCCAAACAAAAAATCATCCAGCAAATTCAGGTCTTCCAGCTTTCTTCTCTGCATAACAATTCTCCTTTCATAAGCTGGCGAAAGAAAAACTGACGCAGCCGCCCTGTGTCTTTTCTCTCCGCCATATTCAATTAGCTTCATATGGGGATTTGACAACCGAACGGTTTAGAAAGTTCCCTGATATGTAAGTTTAGTTTAGCAAGTGTTGAATTGGGTGTCAAGTGGTTTTATGATTAATACAGCCCAGCGAATATGAGCATATGGTTTTGTTATATTTTACTAAAATAGAGTAATGCAGTGGTTATTGCTCGTTACAGTTTCATTCATGAACGTCCTATGATAAATTTTAAAAATGACCATGCTCAAGATTTACTCTCTTGCATGGTCATTTTTATTCTGCAGACAGCTTTCACACAATCAACAACACAAAGTATATTTATCTGCTGGCTTATTTCCCCTGATAAAATAATCTAACAAGTACTGGATTGCTCTATCCCAAACTGCCCATTCATGGCATCCCGGCATTTCACTATATACGAAATCCAGTCCACTTTGTACAAATTTTTCTTTTAACTCTTGATTTTGACTATATAAGAAATCTTCCGTACCACAAACCTGATAAAATTTGGGATGTCCCTTCTTTTCTGTTATCTTTTCAAATAACTTGTTTATATCAGATTCTTCTGGAACTTCTTGCTCCCGCCCCATAATTGCGTCTCTGTCTTTTCTGACTTCATCATGGTCAAAAGCATTTGTCAAGGCATTTTCATCCATAAGAATCTTTTTTATATCCCATGCTGAAGAAAACACACCTACTCCCAAATAGCGTTCTGGATACGTCAGACCACATTTTAAAGCTCCATATCCTCCCATTGACAGTCCTGCTATCATTAAATCTTCCGGGCTAACACTTAAATTGAATACACTGGCTGCATATTTTGGAAGTTCTTCGGTAATATAGGTGAAATATTTTCTGCCCGAAGCCATATCTGTGTAAAAGCTTCTTGCTACTTCCGGCATTAGTACCGCAACATCATATTCTTCTGCATAGCGAAGGATTGATGTTCTCGCCTGCCACGCCAGATAATTATCTCCTAATCCATGTAATAATATTAAAGTTTTAGGTTTTGCACTAGGCTCCACTCCTTCCTTGATTAACTCAACTCCATTATGTTTTCTGGAATCCTGCGGAAGTATTACACCGAGCTGAGTATCCATATCCAATACTCTTGAAAAAAACGTACCTGAATAATATCCCATCCCTTTCACCCTCTCTCTTTTAATCTACCTTAGAAATTTTAACTTTTTGTGTGTATGTTTTTGTAAAGCTGTCAAGAGCAACAACCGCAACCAGAACCAACCCCTTTACAAGTGTCTGACTATATTCACTCATGCCCATAACAGCCATACCATTTGCAAGAACTCCCATAACCAACATACCACCAATAATTCCTGTAGCATTGCCTTCACCGCCAACAACACTTATTCCTCCGACAACGCATGCTATCAGCGCATCCATCTCACTTCCCGTTCCTGATGTTGCCTGTCCTGAATTTGTTCTGGACATAAGTACAACTCCTGATAACCCTGCCAGCATACCTGAAATTGTATATAGGCTGATGCGAACCCGGTTAACATTTACACCAGTTAATCTTGCAGCTTCTTCATTACTCCCTATTGCATATGCCTGACGTCCAAAATGTGTCTTATTTAATACAAAAGCACCACACGCAATGACAATGATTAAAATTAATACACATACCGGAAATACTCCCCCAATGTACCCCTGCCCTAATACTTTTATCTGCTCTGGCAGACCATATACCGGAAAACCGCCTGTGATCAGATATGCGAAGCCCTTACATATATAAGACATTCCCAGTGTTGCAATTAACGGAGGCATTTTCGTAAATGTGATGATCGTTCCATTTATAAATCCTATAAAAGCACTAAGTAAAATTCCAATTAAACAACAGATTACAACTGGTAAGCCTGAAGTGGTTAACAATAAGGCAGTTACCATACCATTCAATCCCATTTGTGTGCCAACCGATAGATCAATTCCACCGCCAATAACCACAAGTGACATGCCTACCGTAATAATACCTGTATTACTAACCTGACGTAATATCGTAATCAAATTTCCCTGAGTAAAAAAATATGGTGTTTCCATGCTAAAGATTATTATTAATGCAATCAGCATTAACCAAACAACATTCTTTTTAAGTTTCGCTTTCATCCTAATCAGCCTTTCTATGCCTCGTTTATTTTGAACCTGATGCATATGCAAGAATTATCTCTTGTGAAAAATCATTTTTTGCAAGTTGCCCCGACTGTTCTCCCTCGCAAAGTACGATCATTCTATCAGACATAGCAATCAACTCTTCCATGTCTGAAGAAATCATAATAATACCAACGCCTTCTTCACAAAGCTTATTCATCAATTTATATATTTCATATTTTGCACCAACGTCAATACCCCTCGTAGGTTCATCGAATATCAGTACTTTACAGTTTGCCGCAAGCCATTTTGCCAATACTACTTTTTGCTGATTTCCACCAGATAAATTTGATACAATTTGTTTCTCACTTGGAGTTTTTATAATTAACTCCTTAACAAGTTTTTTAACCAACACCGCTTCTCTTTTCTTGTCTATAATTCCTATTTTGGAAATTTGCTTCAAAATTGGCATTGTTGTATTCCATATAATGGAAAAATTTAATATTAATCCTTGTGTTTTTCTATCTTCTGGAATTAGCCCTACCCCTTTTTCAATTGCCTGTTTGGGTGATTTTATGTTATAAATCTCATTTTCAAGAAAAACTCTTCCGCCTTCCATTGGGTCTGCTCCAAATAATAGGCGCGCCAATTCTGTTCTTCCTGCTCCTACCAAACCCGCTAATCCCAGAATCTCTCCTTTATGTAAGGCAAACGAAATATTCTTATCACCATTTCCACTAACATTCTCCAGTCTTAGTATTTCCTCTCCAATACTGCACTCTTTTTGTGGATACGTATTATTCAGTTCACGGCCCACCATTGATTTTATTAGCTTTTCGCGTGTTATTTGCTCAATTTTATTAGTTTCAATCTTTTTTCCATCCCGCATAACAGTTACTCGATCTGCTATTCTAAATATTTCTTTTAGTCTGTGGGAAATAAAAATAATTGAAACTCCCTTCTTTTTTAATTTACCTATAATATCAAAAAGGATCTCAACCTCATCTTCTGTCAATGGAGCTGTAGGTTCATCCATCACCAACACCTTTACATTTTTGGATAGGGATCTTGCAATCTCTACCAATTGCATATATGCAACGGATAGTTCTTTAACTGGTTTATGCGGATCAATATCATTAATGCCCATAGTTGCAAAAATTTCCTTTGTTTTCTTTTCAATGATAACTCTATTAAAGATAGTTTTAGAACCAATCCTTTCACCCATAAATATATTTTCTGCAACCGAAAGCGATGGCATTAAATTAAATTCCTGATAAATAATTTCAATTCCAAGACTTTTAGATAATTGAGGAGTCATACTCATATAATCAACTCCTTCAAAACAAATCTTTCCAGCATCTGGAATAACTGCTCCTGACAAAGTTTTTATAAGAGTTGATTTTCCAGCACCATTCTCACCTATTAATGCATGAATCTCTCCCTGGTGTAAATCAAAAGACACAGAATCCAATGCCTTAACCCCAGGATATATTTTTGTTATATTTTTTAAATCAAGTATTGTTTCTGCCATAGAATTAGCTCCCCAAAAGAATATTGTTTCTACCTGCAAAACTGCAGGCAGAAACATTTCATCCGTTATTATTAATTAATCAGTTAAATCAGCAAGATACACTGGTATAATTGGATATACCTCTTCAGCGACACTCTCATCAACCTCTCCTGTAAGAGCTGTTTCCACACAACGATCATATAATGTAGATACTTCATTTACTAAATCCAAGTCCATCGTACAAATAAACATATCTCCTTCTTTAACTGCATTCAAACCATCAGCACTTGCGTCACATCCAAAGATTCCTATGCCATCCTTTTCAAGGGATTTTCCTGCTGCCTTAAATGCCTCATATACGCCCAGTGTACCACCATCGTTAATTCCCATAACTGCCTGAATGTCCGGACAAACCTGTAAGAAATTTTCACCAACTACAACACCATCTTCTGCATAACCTGCATCCTGTACAGACACAATTTCACCATCCGGACAAGTTTCCATGAAACCTTTTTCAATTCCCTGTTCTCTCGTTACCAGGAAATCCAAACTACTATAACCGCAAATAGCAACTTTTTTACTTCCCTCATGTTCATTTACCCAATTTCCGCATTGCTGACCAATCTGATATCCCAGATCCTCATTTGATGCATAAATTGCATATTGTGCATATTCAGAAACATAATCATAGGAGCCAATCGTAATCCCTTTATCTAATGCATCCTGCAAAAGATCTCCGTATGCCTCCTCTGCTGAATTCTGCAAAATGATAACATCGCATCCACCATTAATAAAGTTTTCAAGTGCTGTGACAATCGTACCAGTACCATCCTGAATATCTGCTGTCATAAGTTTATAGCCGGCCTCATCACATTTTGTCTGAATTTCTTTTGTCATATCAATAAATATAGCATTTGAAGTAATGCCAGATAATGCCAGTCCTACAGTAAGAGACTTATCATTCTCTGCCGCGTAACAACCTATCCCCATAGATGCTGCCAATCCTAAACTCACAACCATTCCCATTGTCTTTTTCATAGAAAGACCCTCCTTAAATTAATTTATATAGTTTTTTAATTACTTTTAAAATTTAAATGCAACCTTTAAATCTCCATCCATACCCGTTGCCTTCTCAAACGCTTCCTTCCATTCATCCAAGCCGTATATTGATGAAACAACTCCATCTGTCTTCAGGTCACCTTTATAAATATGTTCAATCACAAATGGAAAACAATAAGGTGACAGGTGAGATCCGAGCAAATCCAGTTCTTTTCCATCTCCAATTACTGACCAATCAACTGTCGTTTCACTTCCAAAAACACTAAATTCTACAAACCGTCCCAATTTACGTATCATATCTAACCCTTGTTTTACACTGGATGGATGTCCCGTAGCTTCAACATAAATATCGCAGCCATAGCCCTCCGTAATATTTTTTATTTCTTTTACCACATCGCATTTTCCTGGATTGAAAATCATGTCGGCTCCAAATTCTTTTGCTTTTTTCAGTCGTCCATCCTGCATATCTAATACTATTAATTTTTCTGGATTCTGCATTTTTGCATATGTAATCATTCCAAGTCCTAATGTCCCCGCTCCAGAAATAACAACAACATCATCATTATGTATCTGTGCACGATCAATACAATGTTTTGAGCAGGAATACGGCTCAATCAACAAAGCATCTATCACTGGCATATCCTCAGGTACCCGATGCAATACCGCTGTTTTGGAATATTTTACATATTCTGCCATGCCTCCATTGTTGTTTTTCTGAAAACCAAATGTAGCATGCGGTTCACACATCCAATATCTCCCTGACTTGCAAAACTTACACTCTCCGCAAGGAACAATCTGATCAGCAGTGATGCGCTCCCCAATCTGATATCCCTTAACATTTTTTCCAAGTTTTACAATATATCCAAGGAATTCGTGTCCGGGAATAAACGGGGGCTGTACCCATGATGGATCCTTCTCATTTCCCCAGAAACGTTCTGCACCATGCATGCATTTCAAATCTCCTGCGCATATACCACACGCTTCCGTTTTAATAATAATGTCGTCATCACCGCACTCTGGTACTGGAAATTCTGTTTCTAAACGATAATCTCCTTTTCCATATGCTACAAGAGCTTTCATTGTTTTTGGCAATTCCATAATTAAACCTCCAATCCGTTTATTAAAGTCATATTTATATTTGCTTTTTTAATATGCATTTGTAAATCGCCTTTATGTTTATATGATATTCCGTTTATGTTTTTTTGTCAATTCGTTTTATTTTACAAATTATTTTCACTTTTTTTGTGCAATATGTTGTAGTATTCATCATTCTTTTTTAAATGCATTTTCATTAAGCTTGTTGCTATTTTATGTCTTATCTGTTATTATTATAAATAGAACAAATAATTGAGTTTCTACTAATGAGTCTTTAGGAGAATATATTATGAATGATAAACAAACAGCTAACAGTGCTATTAAAAAGAAAAATCGCCAAAAAATTTTAAATTATATAATAAATAAGGGAAATGTTCCAAAGCAAGAGCTTGTAATGCATCTTAACTTAAGCCTTCCAACCATCACCCAAAATTTAACCAACCTGATTGATGATGGTTTTATAGAAGAAACAGGTTATGCAAATAATACCGGTGGGCGGAGTGCGCGCACTTATTCTTTAAAAATTAATGCACGAATTGCAATTGGTCTTGATATAACACAACATCATATTACCGCTGTTTCTATTGATTTATTGGGAAACACAATTTCAAAAATCAGAAAAAAAATAACATTTGAAAGAACTGATTTCTATTATCGAAAACTAAGTGAAACTGTAAACGAATTAATACAAACAGGAAATTTGGATACAAATAATTTGCTGGGAATAGGCATAGGTTTACCTGGACTTATTAATGAAAAGGGAAACTTTGTTTATTATGGAAAAGTTATGGAATTAACAAACCTGACTTTAGATGAACTTACAAAATATATTCCTTATCCATGTTCTCTTCACCATGATGCCTCCGTTGCAGGCTTTGCTGAAACCTGGATTAGCCATGATATTAAAAATGCATTTTATATTTTAGTAAATAACAGCCTGGGAGGCTCTTTTATTTATAAGGATATGGTTTTTACTGGTGAAAATAATCGAAGTGCTGAGATTGGTCATGTTAAGATTGTACCTAATGGCAGAAAATGTTATTGCGGAGGATACGGATGCGTTGATCCTTATTGTTCTGTAAGCAATCTTTCCGACATAACAGGCGGAAACCTGGAAACGTTTTTTGAACTGTTAAAATCAAATAATATAAAAGCTGAAAATCTATGGAGTGAATATCTGTCCTATCTTGCAATTGCAATTCATAATATCCATATGCTCATTGATTGCCCTGTTATTATCGGCGGATATCTTGGGCAGTATATGGATGAGTATATGGACAAACTAAATAGCCTTGTATCCGAGCTAAACCCTTTTGAAGAAAAATGTTCATATCTTCACATATGTCACTATAAAAATGAAGCTGTTGCCGTTGGTGCTGCCCTAACATATATAGATAAGTTTATTTCTTCCATTTAGAATATTATTTTTCTCTAATAATATAAGCCAAAATACCTTCCCAGAAAATATATACTCTCAGAAGGGGATTTTGGCTTATATTCTAAAATTATTACTTTATTAAGTTTTTTCTGTTATTTTCACTTTTTCCTACACAATCCTCGGATACAAATCCTTCACCCTAAAATACAGTTCATGAAAAATCTGCTGTTTTTCATTATAGATCTTCACATTTTCGGCGATTGGCTCCGTCACTGCATCACTCATCCTGACGGTGGCTGTGCAGGCTTCCTTTACGTCTGCATAGAGGCCAACGCCCACTGCTGCCAGTATGGCAGCGCCCTGGCATGCCTCTTCCTGTACTTTTGTGGAGTAGACAGGCATATCCAGCATATCCGCCTGGATCTGCTTCCAGGTCACGCCTCTGGCGGCTCCGCCGGAAGCGATCAGTTTTGACCGGTCTACTTTCATTTCATCCAGAATGCCCAGACATTCTTTCAGATTGAACATAACGCCTTCCATGGTAGCACGGACTATATGTCCCTGCTGATGCTTCATACCCAGTCCGAAATAGATGCCTCTGGCATCGGGATCATTAAACGGTGTGCGTTCCCCGGTCAGGTAAGGAATAAAGTAAAGTCCTTCTCCGCCTGCCGGCGTGCTTCCCGCCTCCGCATCCAGTTCACGAAATGGTAAGTTATTGTTCAGAATATTGTTGCGCAGCCAGCTTAAGGTACTGCCTCCATTGAGACACCCACTCTGTACCACCCATCGTTCCGGCATGGTATGGCACCAGGTTTGGATCCGCAGCTTTGGATCAAAAATCGGGCGGTCCACCACCACCGCAAGCTGAGAAGAGGTCCCTATATTGCAGGCCATGACCCCTTTTTCAACCACGCCATTGCCGGTGAGGGCGGCCATGCTGTCGCCAGCGCCATAGATTACCGCCGTCTTCGTGGACAAGCCGGTCTCTTTCGCCGCCTCGCCAGACACTGTACCTGCGATCTCAAAGCTCTCATGTACGGGAGCCCAGATATCATCCTTTATCTCCAGACGGCGGAATAATTCTCTGCACCACTCCCGATGTTTTACCGAGAAAGCCAATGCCGCTCCTGCGTCAGTACATTCTGTTCCAATTTCACCACACAGCCGGAAGCGAATATAATCCTTTGGTGACATAACATATCTGATCTTATCGTAAGTTTCTTTCTGATGTGTTTTCATCCAGTAAACCGTACTGATTATCATCCCGGCACTGGGCTGATTCAAAAGCTCTTCCTGCATCAGATTTCCTGCCAGGAAGCGCATCTTTGTCAATTCCACACCGCTTCTCTGGTCCAGGTGAATAATTGCAGGACATACAAGCTGCTTCTGTGCGTCCAGTGCCACTGTCCCATGCATCTGCCCCGAAAAACTGATGCCGGCTATGTCATCACCGGCAAGCCCGGCTTCCTGCATCGCGGACGCGATGGATGCTTTCACTGCGCTCCACCACTCCAGGGGATCCTGCTCTGCATAAGACATCTTGGGAATACTGATGCCATAGCTTCCGTGCCCTATTCCCACAGATTTCCCTGTTTCATCCATAATCATTGTTTTTGTACTTGAGGTTCCCAGGTCAATTCCCATTACGTACGTCATAACCGGCCTCCTATTTTTCAATAATTTCTATCTCGACACCATTAGGATCAACGATCAGCATGGTAGCACACGATAATTTCTCCACATAAGAAGGCTCTTTTCGGACGAATACTCCATTTTCTCTGCAAATTCTGTACAGTTCTTTCAAATCGTCTGTCTCCAGGCAAAAATGGCGGTATGTTCCGATGTCCGTTTCTTTATACTCTTTCTGCTTCGCCTTAGTTTCGTAATCGATCAGTTCAAGTCTGGTGCTCCGGGGCAGTTCAAAGTAAGTCAATGTATGGTCACCCATATCAATAAAGCCATTTTCTTTCAGACCAAGTATCTTTTGATAAAATTTCCTTGATGCTTCTAAGTCAGTTACATTGATTGTAATATGATTAAGTCCTGTCATCTTCATAATTCTGTCTCCATCTCATTCAGTTGTTTGTTCTTCAAACACTGCTTTATCCTGTAAAAAATTCAATACCCTGGTGCTCATCATAACTTCACGCAGTTCTTCCGGATCCAGTTTGACTGCCTTTTTATAATCAGCAATACTGTCAAAGCCGGCGGCCTCAGCCTGTGTCTCTATCTGCTTCTCCAGTTCTTCCCCTGTGACATCCATCCCTTCTGCATCTGCAACCGCCTGCATCGCCAGCAGCTTCTTACTGTAGGCCAGTCCCATGTCCTTAATTTCCTGCTCATAAGTCTGCTCTGTAGAATCCGGGTTATAGTATTTCATAAAATCTGCTAACGAAGTATTGTAGGTATCTGCGTAGGACTGAAGCGTATCTTTCAGTGTTGCTGTGTTGCGATTCACAAATGGCTGTGGAAGATCATGCAAAAAGCTGCTGTTATGAATCAGATATTCTCCTATCTCATCCTGAATCGCTGAGGTATCCCCTTTTGCCGATTTAACCGGAATATTTTCATAATCTCCAATCTCAATATATTCCGATGAATCAAACTGAGAAAGATAGGATGCCTCTGAATTTAGTTTTTCGGCCGCTTCGGCAACCGCCTCCGTCGCTTTTTCCGTAATGTTTTCTGCTGCAAATGGTGCAGCGGTCAGCAACATCGCTGTCATACATGATAGAAGATATAATCCCTTCTTCATTTCAAGTTCCTCCACTCCGGTCGTAAGTCTTATCCGGACGACCGTCCAAATTTTCATATCCTATTTTACACTTTTTACCTATACTTGTAACTATTTTTTTAAAAAAGCAGGAGAACAACTTATTTGTTTTTCTCCTGCTCTCTTTTGGTACTTTTTAGACTATTTAACGATAATATCTCTGCCCTTTGTATCAGAGTTCAGGTATACGGCAACAATCAGAATTACACCAATAATAATGTTTTTCCACAATGGATCAATTCCCATCATGTTCAGCCCTGATGTAATTGCAGTAATGGTGACTACCCCAATAGCAGTACGCAGAACACTGCCGCGGCCGCCGGCCATAGAGGTTCCACCCAATGCTATGGAAGCAATGGCGGAAAGGGTAAGCGCATCACCGATGGTCGGTACTGCTGATTTCTGTTTGTAGGCATACAGTGCACCAGCCAGTGCACTGCAGGCGCCGCTGACTACGAATGCCATGATCTGTACTTTATCTGTATCAATACCTGCCAGTCTTGTAGCTCGAATATTCGCTCCTACTGCAAAAATTGCCCTTCCGGAAGAGGTATACTGCTGAAAAATAAACAGCACAGCGATGGATACCAGCGCAAAAAAGAAGATGATCGGAATACCGGCTAATTTACTGGTCATCCAGCCAATCTCTTTTCTGAATGACAGATCAACCGCCACCGATCCATTAGGGCAGAGTGTCAAAGCGATAAATGCCCATAAATTCTGCGTGCAGAGTGTAACAATGAATGACGGTATTTTCAGTTTGGCAACGATGCATCCGTTTAAAAGACCAAGAACTGCACCAATCACCAGCATGATTGGAATAATCCCATTGCCGAACTGACTTACATAAAGACCTGAAATAACGCAGGTTGCAGATACCATTGCTCCTGCACCAAGATCAATACCTCCGGTAAAAATTATAAACGACAGACCGCATGCAAGCAAAATCAACGGTGAAATTTCAACCATCAGGTTCTGCAGACTATATGCGCTGACAAAGCTGGGATTCAAGACCGTAAAGACCAGGAATACCAGTACAACACTGATTATAACCATGTACTGAGATAGATCAGATAAACTGAATTTCTTACTTTTCATACTATTTTCTGCCCTCCTACATCATAAAATGTACAACTTCCTGCTGGGAAGGTTTCCCGCTGACAGGGCAGTCGAAAGATCCGCTGATTAAACCATCCCGGAAGATAATGACATTGCTCGCCAGTCCAAGACACTCATCCAGTGTATCACCAATTACGATGATCGCATGGCCTGCTTCTGTCATCTCCCGTACCAGCCGGTAAATCTCCTGCTTGGCACCCACATCGACACCTCGCGTAGGATGGTTAAGAATCAACACTTTACAGTTACTCTCCAGCGCTCTTGCAAAAATTACCTTCTGGGCATTGCCTCCGGAAAGCTGAGCAATACGCGCCTTTGGTCCGGTACATTTAATTGCAGCTTCTTTGATCCATTTTTCAGCCGTGCTGCGAATCTTCTTTCCTGATAACAGACCATTGCTCTTTAAATGTTCCCAGCTTGATATGGTAATGTTATCCTCAATAGACAAGATACCGATCATTCCCTCATCACGCCGATCCTTCGGTACAGAAAGAATACCATTTCTTCTTGCCTGGTAGGAATTAGTAAATTTCATTTCCTGTCCGTCCACAAAAATTTTCCCAGCAGTCGGAGCAGCCTGTCCTACAAGACATGCACATACTTCTTCTGTACCAGAGCCATCCAGTCCTGCCAGCCCGAGAACTTCTCCTTCATGCAGCTTAAAGGATACATGATTGAAGGTACCAAACAGACTCAGATCTTCTACTTCCAGAGCAATCTTATCAGAATGGACGGTCTGCTTATTTTCCACATAGAATTCTCCTGTAGTAGAACGCCCAACCATCTTTTCATACAGAACGTCCAGATTTGCTTCTGCCGTAGGAAATACTGCTGTTTCTTCACCGTCTTTGAATACATAGATTGTATCCGTGATCGCCAGTATCTCATCCAGGTGATGGGAAATAAATACAATACCATTTCCAGCTTCCTTCATTTTTTGGATCTGTACATACATCTGTTGAATTTCATCATCAGAAAGCACCGTTGTCGGCTCATCCAGAAGAATAATAGCATGGCCGTCAGCGACTTCCGTCACAACATCCAGTACCTTCGCAATTTCCACCATTTCACGGGTGGCCATATCAATATCTCTCACTTTTTTGCCTGGATCTACGCTGAGGTCAACACGCTCCAAAGCCTTTTTTGCGTCCTTGTTCATCTTAGCCCAGTTAACCAGACCAGCCTTTGAATATTTCTTTTCACGTCCAAGATAAATGTTTTGTGAAATCGTCAGATTGGCAACCAGTGACTGTTCCTGGAATACCATACCAATTCCCTGATGATTTGCGTTAATAATAGAAGTAGCCACATAAGGCTTACCCATATAAAACATCTCGCCCATAGACGGCGTATCTACACCACTGATCATTTTCATCAGGGTTGATTTGCCGGCACCGTTCTCACCAATCAGACCAATCACTTCCCCACTGTGAATCTGCATATCAATATCATGCAGAACAGTGTTGGATCCATATGTTTTACCGACGCCTTTTGTTTCAAATAAAACTTCGTTCATATGTCTCCTCCCGATTATTTAACAACCGTCTTTCTGTTATGTTCTACTGTAAGAGTTACGGCAATAATAATAATGATGCCCTGGATCACTTTCTTAACATTGGTGTCCACACCCATCAAGGTCAGCCAGTTTGCCAGTTCCGTATAGATCAACACACCTACAAAGGACTGCAGGGCCCCGCCTTTTCCGCCGCTTACGGAACCTCCGCCCAGTACAATCGCTGTAACTACGGGGAACATCTGGTTCAACCCCAGGTCAGACTGTCCCAGCTTCAAACGCATACACTGGAGTACACCTGCAATCGCAGCAGTACATCCACAGAGAGCGAATACTTTTATTTTTGTACGGGTGATATTAATACCGGTAGAAGCTGCTGCAGCTTCATTATCACCGATTGCGAATACTGCCCGCCCGAATGCAGTATAATTCATAATGATCGCACCAATGATAAATACTGCAAAAGAAATCAATGTAATATAAGGAATACCAAAAAGTCTTCCCTGAGAAATCGTAACGAACATGGGATCTTTAACCTGGATCGGTGTACCTCTGTAGATCAGAATAGCCGCGCCGGTCATAATGCATCCCATTGCATATGTAACAATGAAACTGGCAATCTTTGCTTTGGTGTGAAGAAAACCCACAAGCGCTCCTACCGCCACACCAATTAAGATTACAACAATAATGCCAAAAATACCGAAATTATTTGAATTAGAGTTATTGATCACCAGGAAAGCAACCAATGAACCTGCAAATCCCATATTGCCTTCAATGGAAAGGTCAATACTTCCAAGAAGAAGAACATAACTCAATCCAACCGATATTACCAGAGGAATAGACATCTGAAACATGATGTTTACGATGTTAGCCCATGAGAAAAAGTTTTTCTGAGAAATGCCTCCAATTGCGGTCATAATAACCAGCAGTATCAGCGGTGCATAGCGTCTGATCTTATCCATTCTGGCATTATCTTCCGCCCGTGCAACGAACTGCTGTCCTACCGTCAATGTTTCTAATAAGCCGCGCCGTTTATTATTCATAGATTACCCTCACATTTACCGGCATCAGGAGAAGCCCGCAATGCGGGAAATGTCTCCATGCCAATATTATTCTGCTTTACACTACTCTGTATTTAATAGAAGGGAAATGCATGTGAATGCACTTCCCTTCACTTTTTAGAAATCTGAGATCTCTCTTATTTCTGTCATTTCCAGTTCAATTATTCTGCTTCCTGATATGCGTCTACACAGTAGCCCAGATCTGAATAATCATAACCAGGATTCTGAGTTTCGATGAAGTTGCCGATGATTTCATCTGCATTGTCAGCGGTAACCAGTGTGGTCTTACAGAAAATCAAACGTTCTGCGGGGTCAATTGTTTCCGGATCCAGTACGCCAAGAGCTGCCTGGATTGCATAAGATGCGCCGTATCCAGCGATACAGAAACCATCGTTTGCGTTTGTAATAACAAGATCACCATCTTTAACTGCGTTCAGAGCTGCTTCGATACCGTCGCATCCGCTGACTTTGATTTCGCCGTTTTTCCCTGCATTTTTCAGTGCTTCGATAGCGCCCAGTGCCATTGTATCATTTGCAGAGAAGATACCTTTCAGTTCCGGATAATTAACGATCCAGTTCTCAGTAAGCGTCATAGCGTCTGACTGGCTCCAGCTTGCTGTCTGGCTGTCAACTACTTCGATGTCAGGATAATCTGCCAGTGCTGCTTCGAATGCTGCATGTCTGTTTGTTGCTGAGTCATCACCCAGAAGTCCCTGAAGTTCTGCAACCTGTCCTGCTCCGCCGATGGACTCGAACAGTGCAGTAGCGGTAGCTTTACCGATAGCCATGTCATCCAGCATCAGAGATGCTACGAAATGAGGATAGTCTGCTGGATACAGTCCTTCTGCTCTATGAGCCAGAATTGAAACATAAACGCCGGCTTCATCACAGGTCTCAGCGATATTTACAGTGTTAGCGGTAGAGGACGGATCCACTACAAAGCATGCTTTGTCACCGTACTGTGCGATATAGTCTTTGATTCCCTGCATCTGTTTATTGTCATCACTGTCACAGGTAAGGACATCGCAGTTTACTCCGTAATATTCAGCAGCCAGCTTTGCTCCGGCAGCTTCCTGTGCCCAATACTCATTATCCATGGAATGGATGCAGATAGCCAGATGATATTCAGAAGGATCCACACCCTCCGGTGCTTCAAATCCTGCTACTGCTTCTGCTGCCGCCACCTCTGTGGTCTCCTCGGCAAATACGGTTGTTGCGGTGGTAGCGATCATAGCCGCTGCCATAATAGTTGCTAATACTTTTTTATACATTATTTCTCCTCCTTTTAACTGAATGTGGGCTATCTCTCAGTCCTTCTCAACAGTTGATGTCTATATCTTAACTCAATTAAATAATAAAGTCAATAAATTTTTCATTTCGTTTTATTTTTAAATGAATTTCACAAATTTTGAGAATTAATTTTAGATAAAATGCTGATTATAAAATCGATTCTTCATTTCCTCTGCATCGCCTGTCTCAAAATAGTCTGAAGGGTTGTCAAATATCTCATCAATAGCAACTATAGCTGCACCATGCACCATGGAATCCTGTTCAATGACGCTCATCTTAATCTTTGTCGTTTCCCATATCTGCGGAACTACCCTCTCCTTTACATTTGCCTTAATCCGCTCAAGCATGAGTTCCGGTTCTATATGACATATCTCATCTCCAATGATCACTACCTGCGGGTTAAAGCTGTTTATCACATTCACGACTCCCACTGACAAATAATCACAGATTTCATAAAAGATATCCATTGCCCTTGGTTCTTTCTTTTTAATCAACAGTACAACCTCCTGAAAATCAAATTCCTTCTCCGGCTGATATACTTCATTAACTCTTTTGGTAAGTGCGATTGTGGAGCAGTACATTTCCAGGCAGCCGTAATTTCCGCAGCTGCATCTTGGTCCGTGAATATCTATTGTGGTATGTCCGATCTCACCTGCTGATCCGGTGTCCCCCTTCAGCAATACACCGTCACTGACAATTCCCGCTCCGACCCCCTGCCCCACTGCAATATACACCAGAACATCCGGTTCATTCTTATCTTTACTGTACCAGTACTGAGCCATAGCGGCAGCATTGGCATGCTCCTCCACTGCAACAGGAATATGAAAATGCACATTTAATTCCTCCTTCAGTGCAATTTCACTCCATCCTTTCACTCCTGTCACCAGGGAAATTCGTCCCTTTCTGAAATTGTACGGTCCCGGAATGGATACCCCAAGAGCCAGAAGCTTTTTATCAGGAAAATTCTGTATCAGTTTATCCATCTGTTCAATCACGATATCCAGAATCTCTCTGGCACTCTGCCCGGTGCTGATTCTTCCTCTTTTAATCATCAGCGCCTCACCGCACAGGTTAAAAAGCCCCACAGAATAATTTTTTCTTGCAATTCGAATACCTGCAACCGCCACGTCATCGTTATTGATAGAAATAGCAATCGAGCGCCGCCCCTTACTGCCTGTCATAAAACCGATTTCCCTGACCAGCCCCCACGCTATAAAGTCATTGACAATATGTGTAACCGTCGCCTGCTTCAGCCCCGAACGTTCTGCGAGTGTGGTTCTGGCACACACTTTTTCCCTTCTCAGAAGATTTAACAACAGTGTTCTGTTCATGTTCTGAATATTACCCTGATTATATCCGCGCATTGTTTCTTTCATTTTCTTCTTCCTTCCATATATTATTTTATAGAAATCAATTTATTTATCCGAATTCATTTATAATCCGAAATTAATTTTTTATCTGTATTAAATGTTTTATCTGCATTAAATCTTTTATATACATTAAATCTTTTATATTCATTTATCTATTTATCAGTTTCAAATTATTATTTCGGTTTATTCGTTAATCGGTTTATTTAATTATAGTTCCAATTGTTTTTCAAAGTCAATCACTTGTTGGACAAATATGCGATCTCTTGTTACAGTTTAGCCTTTTACTTGACGCACAGCTTCCGGGCGGCTGCCCCAGGTATGCTGCAGGTGCATTTGCAGAAAGACTAAGCATCTTGGGTTCCACAAGATGTTCCATAGGAATTGGGAGTCATTTGTTTGAACCGAAGGTGAGTTATGGCTCCCAATTCCTGCTTTTGGAACATCTTGCGGAAGCCTTAGATGCTCTTGGCTTTCGAAACAGCACCTGCGGCATACCTGGGGCAGCCGTCCTGAAAGCGTCCTCATTTCAAGGCTGAACTGTAATGATCTCTTTTATAGGTACTGCCGATCGGAATAAAGGAAGAAAAAAATCGCCAGCCACTCTCATGGCTGACGATATAACACTGCCGCATTCAGTGCGGCTCCTGCAATTCCTGCCTCTGGCGCTCCCGAGGCCAGGATTAAATTGAACGCTTCTCTTGGATTTGGAAGCCTCAGATTTTCTTTCACAGTCTCCGTAAAGTAATCCAGCGGAAACCCCGGCATCTCGGTGACACCTCCGCCCAGTATTACACAGGATGGATCCAGTATGGTCACTTCCGCTGCGACAGCCAGAGCACACATTTTTATAACTTCTTTTACTGCTGTCTCTTCTCCATGACGCAAAAAAACTTCTTCTACCGGGCAATGACAGATGTCCTCCGCTATTTTAGCCAGTACTTTCCCGCAGGCTTTCAGCTCAATACATCCTTTTTTCCCGCATCCGCACATTTCTTCCAGCCCCGGTACCGGAATGTGTCCCAGCTCGCAGGAAGAGCCCGTACTTCCCTTATAGATTTTCCCATCAATGCACATGGCATTTCCAAGTCCAGTGCCAATAAATACTCCAATCATGATTCCCGAGGTTTCCAGTTTGTTTTTCCGGATTTCGTACAGCAGAGCGGTATTCACATCCCGTTCCATGTATACCGGCAGTCCCATCCGCTTCTCCAGGATCTGCTTCAGCGGCAATTTATCAAACCCCCTGATATTCGGGGAATTATAGCAGATGCTTCTCTCCTTATCCATCAGGGAGGCCAGGGAAAGTGCAATGCAGCAGATCCTTTCTTTTCCATACTGACGCAGCAGGGGACTGAAAAGTTCTTCTATATAAGCCCCCTTATCTGAAGCGTCTGATAATCCGACAGAGGCAATTTTATGAAAATCCAGCACCTGGAAATCTTGCGTGACTATGCCATAGCGGAGATTCGTTCCTCCAATTTCCATACACAGATAATATTTACCCATGGAATTTTCCTCCATTTGCCGTGTTCTGTCAGGCTTTTCCCGCGCTTCCCATAATATCAATTTTATGCAGGTACAGTTCTTTCATTTCCGGACGAGTTTTCAGCGTAAATACCCTGCTGTCAATCGCCGCCGGGTTTTCATCCAGAATCCTCCTGGTATTTGCCAGCGCACAGATCCATCCATCTGTAGCGATATTCACTTTACACACCGCTGTCTTGGCCGCTTTGCGAATCTGGTCATCCGGAATTCCTACCGTCTGTTCAATATGACCGCCATGCTGATTAATCATTTTCACATATTCCGGTGAGATATTGGATGCTCCATGAAGAACGATTGGAAAACCCGGCACATTTTTCTGAATATGCTTCAGGATATCAAAACGCAGTTCCGGAAGGGTCCCGTCTGGATTTGGTTTCATTTTTACCAGTCCATGGCAGGTGCCAATGGAAATAGCCAGGCTGTCAGCACCGGATCTCTGAATAAATTCTTCCGCCATACCCGGATCGGTATACATGCTTTCCCTGTGGCCTTCTGCTCCATCCTCTTCCGCACCGGACAAAATACCCAGTTCTGCCTCTACTGTAACATCATGCGCATGAGCATACTCTACTGTTTTCTTTGTCAATGCAATATTTTCCTCAAATGGAAGCGCACTTCCATCAATCATAATGGAAGAAAAACCATTTTCTACTGCTGTTACGCAATGTTCAAAAGACATTCCGTGATCCAGATGCAGTACCACCGGAAGTTCCAGTCCGGCATTTTTAATACGGTCCACTCCCGCCTGAACCACACGCGCCGTCATCTCATGGCCCAACTGACGATGCAGATTGGGGGATGCCAGCAGAATCACCGGAGATTTTGTCTCGATGACCGCATCAATGATCGCATTCATCTGTTCAATGGAAATGAAGTTGAATGCAGGCACGGTATATCCTCCATAATACGCTTTTTCAAACATTTCTTTTGTGTTTACCAATCCAAGTTCTTTGTAATTATACATTGCAGTCTCCTTTTCCGGATTTTAATCCTCTTCTTTTTCTGGTACGGCAGTTACATATTTTAATGAGGCATATTCTGGCAGCGGTCCAATCAGCGGGAGAATATACTTTAAATACGTTTTCTGAATATAATTATGTTCTGAGGTGACATAGGCCAGATCCAGTACCCTGTCCTTCTCTGCGACCTGTTCCAACGGAATGCTGTCTGTCTCTGTCTGATAAGGCACATCCTGCCTGCGAAGAAGTGTCACCATCTGCCCCGAGGCTCCTTTTACCGCTGCTTCGACTGCACTGCGGCCCAACAGCTCCGCTTCTTCTAAATCAAGTGCTGAAGCATCATGCACAGCACATCGCTGCATTAATCCCAGGTCAATGCAGCGTATCTTACAGATAAAGTGCTCTCTCAGCAGAGCATTCAGATAAGGAGTGATTCCTCCCATATTTCTGGATGGATCCGTTCCCTTATTCACGGTTGTATTCTCAAACAGATATTTCCCATCCGCCGTCCTGACCCCCTCCGGCACTACCACAAAACACTTGCCCTTTCGTTCCAGTACATTTCTGACATCCTGTATAAATTGTTCCGGATCAAATACCACCTCGGGCACATAAATCAGATCCGGACCATATCCCGTCTCACCCGCCGCAAGACTGGCTGCCGCCAGAAATCCGGTATTGCGTCCCATCACCTCTGCCACCATGATCAGTTCTGTATCATATGTATGCATATCATGAACCAGTTCCGCAATGCTGGTGACCACATGCCGCGCAGCGGATGGAAATCCCGGCGCATGATCGATCCCCGCAATATCATTATCCACTGTCTTTGGAATCACCATCAGCCGAAACTCATAGTTTTTCCCGGTCAGATATTGATAGAGGCGAAGCCCTGCTGCCGCAGAACCATTTCCCCCATTAATAAAAATATAATAAATCTGAAACCGTTTCAGTGTATCCAGGATTTTTTCATAATCAATATCCGTATCCTCCCGGACCTCATAACGGCAGGAACCAAATGCCATAGACGGTGTTTCCTTCAGCAGTTCCAACTGTCCCTCTTCTTCTGCGAAGCAGTCATACAGCTTTCCTTCCATCACTCCCACAATGCCATGGGCTGACGCATACAGTCTGTGAATATCCGGTTGGTATTCTCTGCATGCTTCGATTACCCCGTATGCGGAAGCATTGATGACCGCCGTAGGGCCGCCGGACTGAATATATAGTGCATTTTTTTTCATCTGTTTCACCTGTGCTTTTGTTTTTTATTGTCTCCATTCCTATTTGTTGTTGATTGTTATCGTTTATTGTTATATAATAGTAACAGAACAAATACTATTTGTCAATTAATTAAAAATGAGAAACCCTGACACGAAAGAAAGCTTTCGTTCACTATTCCGGTCGAGGCCTTCTAATGAATAAACGGATGAACAGCTAACCAGCATCAGAAAAAGGAGGATACTATGCCTGTGCGAAATGACCAAGACAGCCCTGCCATGTTTGCAGAAGAGAGAAAAAACCAAATTTTGGAGCTGCTCGATACAAATGGAAAAATTGTTGTCCCTGAACTATGTGATATCTTTGATGTATCCGCATCGACGATCCGCAATGATCTGAGGGATCTGGAAAATGCCGGTAAACTGAAACGCACCCATGGCGGCGCAATCAGCAGCACCAAAATGAATCATGAGCTGCTTCCTGATATCAAGGGAACAAAAATGATAAAGCAAAAAAAAGAGATTGCTTTTGCCGCATTGAATTTGATCGAAGACGGGGATACGATTGCCATTATGAGCGGAACAACCACATTTGAACTGATCAAGCTGCTTACGAACAAAAAGGATCTTACCGTTATCCTGAATGACATTCATTTTGCAGCGTGGCTGGAGGAAAATACCGACTTTACGCTTATCATCCTGGCCGGTATGCTGCGAAACAAGTATCACAGTGTATATTCTCCGGTTCGAAATGAACTGCTGGACCTGATCAATATTGATAAAGTATTTTTTTCCTGTAATGGTTTCAGTATTTCAAAAGGAGTCACCACGCCTTACCTGGAAAGTGCGCTGAGTATCCGCCAGGTTCTGGAGGCCTCCTGCTCCCGCTGTCTTATGAGCGACAGCAGCAAATTTGACGCTGTCACCTTCTCAAAAATTGCAGATTTAAACGAAATAACGCTCCTGATCACGGATGACTGCCTGACTGACGAAGACCGGGCACAGCTACAGCAGTATACTGAGGTGATTACTGCACCCAAATAAAGGATTGAAGTTTGTTTTTGCAGGCATCCTGCACGGCTTGTCTTCAAAAATGCAGCAAAAAACAGGAAGGCATTTGCTCAAATAAAGCAGCTTATGTCTTCCTGTTTTAGTATTTTGATAATTTGTAATTATTCTCCGCCTGTTACTTTTTCTTTTTCAGCACTTCCTTCACTGCCGCTGCAATGTCCTTCTGTGAAATTCCAAACTTTTCTGCAAGGAATTTTTTATCTCCCACTTCACCAAAACAATCCGGAATGCCTACCCGCTTGAACGGAACTGCTATATTCTCTGCCAGCACTTCAGACACGGCTGAGCCCAGACCGCCAATTTTATTGTGATTTTCTGCCGTTATAATAGCTCCTGTTTCTTCTGCACATTTTATCACCAGTGCCTCATCCAGCGGTTTTACCGTAAACATATCCACAACCCGCACATGAATATTATCTCTCTCCAGCTCCTCTGCCGCTCTCAGCGCCTCTGCTGTTTCGATGCCGGAGGCAATAATCGATGCATCAGTTCCCTCTTTGACTATTACCCCTTTTCCAATCGTAAATTTCTGTGTTTCCTCATAATAACATTCCTTTCCCTTTCTCGGGAAGCGGACATACATGACACCATAGGAGACTGCCATCTCTTTCAGAATCTCTGCCAGAAGGTGGGGTTCTGCCACATCCAAAATCGTCATTTCCGGAAAAGAACGGTAAATCCCCATATCCTCAAATGGCATGTGGGTTCCGCCATTGGTCTCAGCGGTAATGCCAGGATCGGAACCGACAATCTTAATATTGGCCTTATTATAGCATCCGGACAGAAACGTCTGATCTGCGCATCTTCTGGACGCAAAAGTACCAAAGCTGTGCACAAACGGAATTTTTCCCTTAACGGACATCCCTGCTGCGGTGCCGACCATATTCGCTTCCATAATGCCCACATCAAAAGCCTGTTCCGGATATTCCTTAATCAGACCGGACGTACCGATAGCGCCGGCCAGATCTGCCTCCAGATAGACCACGTCTTTGTTTTCCTGCATTAAAGTCTTTAATGTATCTCCAAATACTTTTCTTAATTCTTTTTCTCCAGTTTTCACTTCATTCATTTTGATTTCTCCCTTCAAACATCAGTCTGTTTTTTATGCCATTTCTCCCTGATGGTCCAGCTCCGCGTAAAACCCCGACAGTTCCTCCATCTTTACTGTTGTTGAATGGCAGTTATCCATTTCCATATATTTCTTTATCCCCGCTCCCTTAATGGTATGCAGCACAATGACACTCGGCTTTTCTTTTTCCTGCTGCGCTTCCATGATGGCATTGTAGATCTGAAGCGTGTTATGACCATCTTCTACCGTAATCGCATGAAATCCAAATGCTTCGAATTTCTGCTCAATGCTTCCCAGACAGCAGACCTGATCCGTGGTGCCATCCAGTTGTTTGCCATTGGCATCTACAAAGGTAATCAGATTGGTCAGATGATGATGTGCGGTAAATAATGCCGCTTCCCAGACCTGCCCTTCGTCCAGTTCCCCGTCACCCACAATCAGATAAGTATAATTGGAACTTCCATTCAGCCGATCAGCCAGTGCCGCCCCGGAAGCCAGAGAAGTTCCCTGTCCCAGAGATCCCGTTGTCATATCAACTCCTGGTGTCTTCATCCGGTCCGTATGGCTGGGAAGAATGGTATTATTCTTATTTAAAGTATCCAGAACATCTTCCCCAAAATAACCTTTGGCTGCCAGAGCTGCATACATCGCCGGCCCGGAATGTCCTTTTGATATCACGATATAATCCCTGTCCTTTTTATCCGGATGCTTTGGATCGATATTCATCACACATCCATATAAGACTGCCAATGTATCTGCGATGGACAGAGAACCGCCTACATGACCAGCGCCCTTAGATGCAATCGCCCTCAATATGTTTTTCCGAATCTGAACTGCCAGCAAATCCATTTCTTTTTTGTTAAAATTCATTTTTTCACCTCATGTTTTGTAAAGTGAGCATACAGCGAACGGAGTGCTGACGCCACCTGAATTTTCATGTTCTCATATTACCTTTTAGCTAAGCTCTGATGTCTCGTTTATTCTTCTCATGCAAGGAATGATTGTTTTTGATTGTTTCGTCCTTTTTCCGTCCTTCTTTTTTATAAAATTATGTTATCACATTTTTTTCTAGATTTCAATCTAATAAAAATTTATATTTGTGATTTATTTTGATCGTTATTGTTTTTAATGTCTCTTTTTCGCTCATTTAAAACCGTTTTTCTATTGACATTATATTTCATACCCCCTATAATACGAATAACAAGAACAATACACTTCCTTCTTTCTGGTCTTCTCAGATTCGTCTTGCGAAAGAATCAGGCAGGTTATTGTCAAACAAAATTTACGCCATAAAAAGGAGAGCAAAAATGACACATAAAGAAATATTATCAAAAGTAGATCATACCTTATTAGCGCAGGGCGCAACCTGGGAACAGATCAAAGTGATCTGCGATGATGCGGTCAAATATCAGACCGCTTCTGTCTGCATCCCCCCTACTTTTGTAAAAAAGGCAAAAGAATATCTGGGTGATAAAATGGCCGTATGTACAGTGATTGGCTTCCCAAACGGCTACAGCACCACCGAAACCAAACTCTTTGAAACCAAAGATGCATTAAAGAACGGCGCGGATGAAATCGACATGGTCATTAACATCGGCGCATTAAAAGAAAAAAATTATGATTTTGTACTAAATGAGATTAAAACATTGAAAGAAGCCTGCGGATCTAAAATTTTGAAAGTGATCATCGAGGCCTGTCTGCTGACAGACGAAGAAAAAGTCAAAATGTGCGGGCTGGTCACTGAAGCAAAAGCTGATTTCATCAAAACCTCAACCGGTTTCTCCACCTCCGGAGCTACCTTTGATGACATTGCACTTTTTGCAAAACACATTGGTCCGAATATCAAAATGAAAGCTGCCGGCGGCATTTCTTCCTTTGATGACGGAAAGACCTTCGTGGAATTAGGTGCTTCCCGCCTCGGAACCAGCCGCCTGGTGAAGATTGAAAAAACAAATGCATAAATTGCACGCTGATGCGTGCGTAAGTCGGCAACCTTTCGGTTGTCGACAAGTAATAGGAAGCACGCTGATGCGTGCGTAGGTCAGCAACCTTTCGGTTGCCGACAAGTAATAGGAAGCACGCTGATGCGTGCGTAGGTCAGCAACCTTTCGGTTGCCGACAAGTAATGGGAAGCACGCTGATGCGTGCGTAGGTCGGCAACCTTCGGTTGTCGACAAGTAATGGAGGACTTTTATGCTGGCAGTTGAGCGACAGAATATGATTTTAAATTATCTGGAAGAGAACCAAATCGCAACCACAAAAAAACTCAGTGAACAAACAGGGGCTTCTCTTGCCACGCTGAGAAGAGATCTGAATTACATGAATCAGCAGGGCCTTCTGAAGAAAACCCATGGTGGTGCCCAGGCACTCCCGGCCGCCGCGTTGGACGCTTCCGCTGCCTCCATCGGCTCCATTGCCCCAGTTAAGACAGACCCGTTTCTTCTATATAAAGATATGATTGCAAAAAGAGCGGCTGAATTTATCTGCCCAAATGATATCGTGTTTATCGGAGCCGGACTCACCTGCAATCTGCTCTGCAAATACATCAACGAAAGTCATAAACAGAACATAACTGTGGTGACCACAAATATCACAGCCGTTTTAGAACTGGCGTCCAATCCGGACATTTCCACGCTTCTGCTGGGAGGCAATGTCCATGCCGGGACAAACCACATCGAAACGTTGGATGAATATACGGTAGCTTCACTGGAAAAGCTGTACTTTGATAAAGTTTTTTTTACAGTGGACGGCATTGATCTGGACTATGGATATTCCATCATCAACCGGGCGCAGCTCCCGCTCTATCATCATCTGCTGAGAAATTCCAAAAGCTGCTACCTCCTGGCGAGTGAAGGGAAATATGATAAACGGACCTTTACCCATCTTGGCAGTCTGGATGCCATACCGAATATAATTGCAAATTCTTCTATTGAAAAGCGCTATCTTTCCTATTATAATGAGCATAACATAAACATTTATACAACCTGATGCCCGCAGCGTTGCTCCGTTCTCCCTGACCGGAACATTACACCGCTCTGCAGCACCGTCTATCCATCAATAACAGCAAACTGTTTTCAAAAAACAGACAGTGAACCTTCGAAATTTATACTTCAAAGGTTCTAAGAAAGGAACTCTTATGGAAAACTCAAAATTATTTACCGGTCTCCAGCATATCGGAGTACCGACCAGCGATGTCGACAAAACCATTTCCTTTTACGAAACCTTCGGTTTTGAAGTGGAATGGAGCAAGGGAACTGCCCCCGAAGACAAAGTCGCTTTCCTGAAATGCGGCAGTTTCGTTATCGAAACCTATTATTCCGAAGCTCCCGCTCTGGCAAACGGAGCCATCGACCATATGGCCATGGACGTTTCTGACATTGATGCCGCATATGAATATGCAGCATCGAAAGGGTATCCGTCACTGGAAGGCAAGATCACATTTTTACCGTTTTTCGCAAACGGTGTAAAATTCTTCACTATTCAGGGACCGAATATGGAAAAGCTGGAGTTTAATCAGAAGCTGTAAGCCTTGTATTACCTGGCGTATACAGTCTGGCGAACTTTCTGCACCGGCACTTGTATTTTCAGCAGCGCACCAACTTTCTTCTGTCAAAACAGCAGCAGCACCTGTCAAAAAGACCGGGTGCTGCTGCTGTTTATATTATATCTTTATGTTCTATTCTTAATAGATATTTTTTCATTAAATTTCTCTTGCATTTTTTGCGTGTATATAGTATCTTATAATATATACAGTATCTTATAATATATATAATTTTGTTTATCTTTCTTGACATTTCGACCGTTCCCACAATTTTAATAACTATTTCAATTTACCGCATATTCTGATATACTTAAAGAAAAACGTCTTTTCTTTCTATGCATATCAGCATATGTATCGGAAAGGACGTATTACATGAAAAATACTGTTACCCCCGGAAATGAAATACCGCGTAAGAAAAATATAAAAAACAAACCCACCATCGCTTATCAAAATAAAGACATTGCCTCAAAAGTATTTACGGAACTGTTTCCAAAGAGTTTTTCCGAGGTCTGCGGTATCACTCTTCCCGAAATTACAAAGGTACATTCCCTGAATCTGCCTGCAGTCAGTGCCAATGAACTTCGGATTGACACTATATTTGAACTGACCGACGGCAGTTTTGCCATTGTAGATTACGAAAGCACTTATACGGAATTAGATAAGATCAAATACCTGGACTATATTGTGCGTATTTTGAAACGTCTAAAGAAAACGGATCATATTATAATTCGGATGATTGTTCTATATACCGCAGATATCGTACCTGCAGATACCAGAAGCACATTAAATATAGGATCCGTCCAACTGCTGCTCGAACAGTCTTTTCTCTCCTGTCTGGACTCTGAGGAGATTAAAAACCGGCTGACCCGCAAAATTCAATCCGGCAGCCCTCTTACGGATCATGAACTGGTTGAATTTGTTCTTCTACCACTGACCTATGCCGGAAAAGAAAAGAAGAGAGAGATCATCCGGAATCTGTTTGATCTGGCAAAAAATATAGAAGAAGAAAAGACCCAGATATTTTTACTGGCGGGCGTAATGGTATTCACCGACAAAGTAATTGACCAGTCGATAGCAGACCAGATGAAGGAGTGGATTATGATGACGAAAGTAGAAAAACTGTTTGCAAAAGAACGAATGGAAGCAGTAAAGAAAACAAAACTGGAAGTGACAAAATCAGTGGCCCGCGCAAATGCCCTGGCATTTTTAAAAGATGGTGTCCCTGTTGAAAAGGTTGCCCGCTGCATTATTGATCTTTCCAAAGAGGAAGTCGAAGCACTCGCCAAGACCATTCAGTAGCATACAGCAGCACCTGTCAAAAAGACCGGGTGCTGCTGCTGTTTTCGCGTGATAACCTTTTTATTTTTCTCTCGGTATCAGATCACTGATCTGTTTTTCTCCAAATGTTTCTTTCCAGGCGGTTTCAAACCCCTTCATTGACTCATCCGTGGATGGATGTTTAATCAGCGCATCAAACAGATCCGGACTGATTGTGACTGCCTGGCAGCCTGCCAACGCCAGTTTCTTTAACTGATCCACGGTCCGGAAGCTGGCCCCCAGCACCTTACAGGGATATCCGCCATTGATAAATACCTCCACCATTTCACTAACGCACTCTATTCCATCTGCTCCAATATTATCAATATGGGTTACATAAGGTGCTACATAATCTGCTCCAGCTTTTGCTGCCACCAATGCCTGCATCATAGAATGAACCACTGTAACAGTAACTGTGATTCCAGCCTCTTTACACAACCGGACTGCCTTATATCCCTCTTTTACCGCCGGTATTTTCACAATAAACCGCTCTCCAAAATATTCTTTCAGCGCTTTTGCCTGTTCCAGCATCTCCTCTGCAGTCTCTCCGGTAACCTGAAAAAATATCTTCATATTATTCGCCCGCACATACTGACGATATTCTGCCATCATTTCTTCTACCGGTTTTTTTGCTTTTGTCAGGATTTTGGGATTTGTCGTAAATCCATCAATTGGAAAATACTCTGCTGCTGCTTTCACCGCATCCAAATCTGCAATATCTACATATAACTCCATTTAGCTTCCTCCTGTTTTTGAACATCAGCCCATTCCAAATTTGCTTTCAGCAAATGGGCTGATGCTGCATGTTAAGTTTTCACTGAAAACTTAACACAATCTTTGAACATCAGCCCATTCCAAATTTGCTTTCAGCAAATGGGCTGACACAATCAATAATATACGTGTGAGATAAGCAAACCTTGATGGCCATCTTAGTTTGCGCTTTTTCCTTTTGAATCAATCAGCACTGCAACCACAATGATTGCGCCCTTAATTACCTGCTGCCAGTAAGTATCAATACCTACCAGAGTCATGCCATTGGTCAGTGTAGCGATCAGCAGCACACCAACAATCGTGCCCATGACCTTTCCTTTTCCGCCTGCCATACTGGTTCCGCCAACTACTACAGCAGTAATACAGTCCATTTCAAATCCGGTACCTGCAGAAGGCTGTCCGGAGCCAAGACGTGTAGTAATAATTAAGCCCGCAATAGATGTGAGCACACCCATGATCACATATACAATAATTTTTACTTTTTCTACAGAAATACCTGACCAGCGGCTGGCATTTGAGTTGCCGCCTACCGCATAGATATAACGTCCAAAGCGAATTTTAGTCGTCAGTATAACACCGAAAATCACTACAACAATCATAATGAGAACTGGTACCGGAATTGGTCCTACATAACCTGTTCCGATCTTTGAGAACATCTGATTTGTCCAGACAACGGAATTACCGCCGGTTATGATATAGGCAATGCCGCGAAGGATCGTCATACTGGCCAGAGTAGCAATAAAGCCGGGCAGTTTTCCAATCGCACAAACTACGCCATTAAACAGTCCTACCAGAGCGCCAATAACCAATGCTGCAATAATTCCAAGAACAATATTATTTGTTCCTTTCACAATCAAGGCCGCAGAAAGTCCGGAGACACATACCAGTGAACCTGCTGAAAGATCAATCTCCCCGATGATAATAATCATTGTCATACCTACTGATGCGATTGCTGTGTAAGAAGCAACTCGAAGAATATTCATAACGTTATTCACAGTTGCAAAATTTTTATTCATAATTGTCCACACAATGCACATCACAATTAAAATAATTACCAGTAATAACTCCCGCAATGCGCCAATTTTTACTTTTTCTCTATTCATTTCCTACCCCTCCGAAAGCAGCCTGCATAATATTATTTTTATTTGCCTCTTTGATATCTAATTCGCCGGTAACACTGCCTGCATGAAGTACCATTACCCGATCACTTACTTTTTGAATTTCTTCCATTTCAGAAGAAATCATGATAATGCTTTTCCCCTGGCCCGCAAGTTTTTTCATAATATCATAAATCTCACTTTTGGCACCCACATCAATCCCTCTGGTGGGTTCATCCATAATCAGGATATCCGGTTCCATTGCAAGCCACTTTGCAATCACGACCTTTTGCTGATTACCACCCGAAAGCTCTTTTACTTCCTGGTTTTCATTTCCCATCTTAATGCTCAGATCGGATGTATAAGTTCCTGTAATACTCTTGAGTTCTTCCTTTTTTAAGAACGCACTCTTTAACTGCCGGAGCTTTGAAATAAGCATATTATCTTTTATACTCATACCAAGTACCAGCCCAAGTCCCTTTCGATCTTCTGGTACCAGTCCAATTCCCGCATCAATTGCATCCTTAGGAGACTTGATATCTACTTTTTTTCCTTTAATATAGATTTCTCCTTCAGAAATGCCGTCTATTCCAAAAATAATACGTGAAAGTTCCGTTCGGCCGGCACCAACCAGACCAAACATCCCTAAAATTTCTTTTTCATACAGCTTTAAACTAACCGGTTTTGAGTCAGGGAATATTTTAACATTCTTAACTTCCAAAACCACATTATTTCGATTCACAAATTCACTTCCCTGGTTTGGTTCCCCTTCCAGGTCACGTCCTATCATCAATTTAATCAATCCGGCTTCATTTGTTTCTTTTGCTTTTTTGGTATCTACATACTCTCCATTACGAAAGACTGTGATTCGGTCACAGATTTCAAAAACCTCTTCCATTCTGTGAGAAATATAGACAATACATCTTCCCTGGCTTTTTAGTTCATTGATAATACTGAATAAAGTTTTTGTCTCTGATGCTGACAAGCTGGATGTTGGCTCATCAAAAATAATTACTCTCGAATCAAAAGACAGTGCCTTCGCAATTTCCACGCATTGTTTTTCCGCAGGACTCAGCCCGGAAAGCGGCATATTAGGATCTACATTCAATTTTACTTTTTTCAGCTGCTCTCGTGCTCTGTCATTTAATTCTTTGCGGTTGAGCATATAAGGGCCATCAATTGGTTCTCTGCCCAGATAAATGTTCTCTGCAACCGTCATATTATCCAGAAGATTCAATTCCTGGAAAACCATGCAGAGTCCGTTCTGCAGTCCCATAAGAACAGATTTCATCTCAACTTCATCCAGAGAACCTGTTTCTTCATTTCTCAGATAAACATGCCCGGCTTCTTTCGAATACACACCGGTCAGGATTTTCATCAGAGTTGACTTTCCTGCTCCATTTTCTCCCATCAAAGCATGTACTTCACCGGCCTGTAATTCCAGATGAACATTATTTAATGCCTTGATACCGCCAAATGTTTTAGAAATGCCCTCCATTTTTACAATTACATCTGCCATATTACTCCTCTTTTCATAAGAGGCTGTCCTGATATGGACAGCCCCGTAATTGAAGTCACTCAACTATCAGCTTTATATTATTCGATTTCGATACCATAGCCTTCTTCTCTGTCAATAAATTCCTGTACATTATCAGTATTCATATAATCAATCTCTGTCGTATACAGTTCATCTGTTGCGATTTCCTGGCCAGCATATGCATTCATAGCCAGTTCTACTGCTTGCCATCCCATCAGATATGGGTTCTGAGCAACGCCGACTGCTACTTCACCGTTCTTGATAGCCAGAAGATTTTCCTGGGTAGCATCTACTGTAGTTACAAGAATACTGTCAGACAGACCTGCTGCTGCGACTGCTGCTTTGATCGCCATACCGGAGTTTTCATTGACACCCACAAATGCCGCGATGTCAGGATGAGCCTGAAGGATAGTCTCTGCGGATGCCAGTGCCTCATCACGTTCCTGAGCAGTATATTCTTCTGCCACAATCTCGATATCCGGATATTTTTCTGCCATAGTGTCGTTAAAACCATTGGTACGATCCTGAAGGGAAGTAACCGATATACCATCGATGATCGCAATAGCTCCTTTTCCTTCCAGTGCATCACCAATATAGGAAGCCAGCATTGAGCCTATTTCATAATTATCAGATGCGATAAATGCTGCGGATCCCTCACAGTCAATATCCATCGTAATGACCGGAATATCTGCTGAGACTGCTTCGTTCACTGCATTGACTACACCTGCAGAATCATATGGGTTCAGAAGGATCGCATCGCATCCCATCGTAATCAGATTTTCAATCTGAGAAACCTGTGTCTCCAGTGAGCTGTCAGCCACCAGAAGATTATAATTTGACTCACTCAGCCCGTAATTCTCCAAAGCTGCCAGAATACCCTTTTCCATTGCTACAAAATATGGATGCTCATTCTGTCCGAAAGAAACGCCGATGTTAATATCTGCATAATCCTTGCTGGTATCTACTTCAATCTCTCCTGCAAATGCGGTCATAGAAAATGCCATTGCTGCCACACAGCTTAAAACTAATGCTTTTTTCATTGTAAAACCCTCCTTATTTTTGAACATCAGCCAATCCTGAATTTGCGTTGGGCAAATGGGCTGACTCTGCATGTCCGGTTTTCAGAGAAAACCCGGCACAATCTTCTTGTAATGTGGTGCCATAAAATGCTCACACAAGCTTTTGCCTTATTTAAATATTATTTAAAACTGAGCGCCACCTTTGATATGATGCGGTGCTAACGCTATCTTTCCAAGAATCGCATACTGAGACGCGTGACCTGCTGCCGGAATATTGCCCGGGATCTGATGCATTGTGGAAAAAGCAATCGTTGCAAATTTAATCGCTTCCTTATATGCTGCCGGAATTCCAATCTCATCTGATGTAGTCAGCTTGATATTCTGTGGAATTCTCTTCTGAATCTCTTTCATGATAGTAGGATTTCTTACTCCACCGCCGCTTGCATACAGATACTTCGTCTGGTCAATTAACTCCTTCGGAATATTATCAGTCATAGATTTTGCCACTGCAGCTCCGGTAAATGCATCCGCTGTCGCAATAATATCTTCCTTTGGAAGATAGCTGAATTTAGCAAGTACACTGTCAATATATTCCGGACTGTAATCAGCAATCCAGCCAGATCTTGGAACCGGACGATCAAAAAACGGATGATGCATGAAGAAATCAAGCAGTCCCTCATCAACTTTTCCGCTGGCACCGATTGCGCCGTCTTTGTCATAATCTGTTCCATATAATTTCTTAGTCATGTAATTGGAGATTACATTACCTGGACCAGTATCAAATCCGAACATCTGCCTTCTGTCCTTGCTGGCCAGATGCAGATTTGCAATTCCGCCAATATTCAGTGTCATCGCCGGATGATCCAGCTTTCTGAAAAGAATGAAATCAAGATATGGCATAAGTGGTGCTGCACTTCCGCCGGATGCATGATCTGCTGCTCTAAAGTGTGTAACAGTATCAATATCCAGGAGATTGGCAATGATAGAAGAATTGCCCATCTGCAGTCCTGCCGGATAAGCTTTGGAAAGCCATCTTCCTACCCAGTCATCTTTTTCTTCTCTGGTCATTTCATCAATTGCCTTATGATCGGGCTGCTCCTGATAAATCGTCTGAGTATCAAGTCCAAGAACATAAATATCCTCTGCCTTAATATTATTTTCCTGCATAAACTGTCTTGCTTTTTCAGCAAACACGGCTCCGCAAAGATAGTCCAGTCTGTTCAGTCCAATCATATCTACCTTATTTACGAACGAATCCCGAACGATTGTCGCTACCTCTTCCGGCCAGTCATAAGATCCCCCGGATATAAATTTCGGAGCCGTAGGAAATCCATCCGGATCCATATCAATTTCGCAGAGAACAACGTCAATTCCATCAAAGGACGATCCGCTGTTCATACCAAGTATAAGTGCCATTCCATTTTCCTCCTTATATTTTGTTCTCGCTTTTATGTGAGAACGTTATCTTTAATGACACTATACTATTCTGCTATAAGAATGTCAATTAGTTTTTTATTATTCGTCAATATTTATAGTTTTGATTTCTGATTTTTGTAAATAATTACTTTTTACATTATTTTTTCTCAGTAAAAATTAAATTGTTTTTTCATAATTAAGCGAACGTTCTCTTTTTTGTACTGATTCTATATATTTAAATACAAAAAAAGGACACTTCTCATAGAAATATCCTTTTTCACTTCTTTATATATTACTCTATATGTTATTGCCATATCTTTTTCTAAATAGTTATTACGCACGATAAATTTTGCAGGACTCCCGTTGTATCAGAGTACTATTCAAAGTAATCGTAAGCTCTTCCATCCTGTCATCATCTGCTTCGATTCGTTCAATCAGACTGTCCACGGCAAGTTCCCCCATTTTTTTACACGGCTGCTTTACTGCTGTGATTTTTAAGAATTCGTCATACTCTTCATCATCCCACGTCGCAATTGATATATTGTCAGGAATTATCAATTTCCGTTTGTTCAAAATATTCAAAAGTTCGCCAATAATAGAATTATTAAAAACAATAATAGCGCTTACCTTATGGTAATCCAGCAAAATATTAAGTCTTTTTTCTGTCTCTCTCTGTTCCTTCCAGTCAACATTAATAGACAGACCATCATGCCCCAATCCGGCTTCGCGCAGTGCGGCGCGGTATCCGGCCTCCCTTTCTTTTACCGTATTAGATACCACATGCTCCTTTTCCGATCCGATTGTAGCAATATCTGTATGTCCCAGGCCTATAATATACTTGGTGACCCGGTAGGCCATATTATAATTATCTGACAGTATGGATACAAAGGGAAAGTCATTGATTTTCCGGTCAAACAATACAAACGGAAATTTATAAAAAATGGACTTTACATACCGGCCGGGTATTTCGCTTTTGTCTACAAAAGTAGATGCCAGCAGAATTCCATCCACCTGCTTCGAAGCCAGCATTTCCAGACAGTCCAGTTCCAGTTCTCTTTTTTCGTTTGTATTACATATCAATATTGCATAGCCCTTTTCTCTTGCTCTCTGTTCCATCGCAGCTACAATGGCTCCAAAAAAATTATTTTGTATATCCGGCACAACCACCGCTATTGTTTTGGTGCTGCGGCTTCGCATGCTTTGTGCTAATTTATTTGGAACATAGTCCAGTTCTTCTGCAGCCTTCAGCACCCTTTGTCTTGTCTCCTCTGAAATTCTCCCGTAATTTCCCATGGCACGCCCAGCAGTAGCCACCGATACGCCGGCTTTCTTAGCTACTTCTTTGATTGTGATGCTTCCCTCTTTCCCCATAACTCTTCTCGCCTTCCTTTTTATCCTTCTGTTCCATTATTTCCTGTAATCCCTGCTGTTCTTCCCGTCTTAAAGTTTTGCTGTAATCATAACATGCTTTCTAAAAAAATTACAGTTTTTTGATTCTTTCTTAGTATTTTGTTAGAATTTTTTTACAATTATACATAAATAAAGGAGGGGATTCTAATGAACAGAAGCATTTCTCCACCCCTACCCGTTCCTCTTTCACAAACACCCTATCAAATTTTCAACATAAAACACAGCAAACGGCTTCTCTTGTCAAAAAGAAACCTTTTGCTGTGTTTTTATAAACTATGCTATTTTGTCAACGCTTTTTTAAATTAACCTTCTCCCCCAGAAGCTCTTTTTTAATCAGGCGGTTACCTCTTCCCCAGCTATACTGACTTTTGCATCCGGGTCATTCACCACTTCCACGGACCATTTCTTTCCACCCTTTACCTTCATGTGAATTACGCCGCTTTCTTTTCTTACAGTAATCCTCATCGATTCTTTCCCATCCACATCCGGGACTGTCGTTACAAAGGAAGCGCCTTCCCTGATCTCAAACAGTTTCAGGGTGACTCCGTCGGTATAATCGTAATCCGGTCTGCAGTCATTTGCTCCGACGGTCAGAACCGTATTTTCCCTTACCATGAGCGGCAGATGGAAATAATCAAATTTCTCTGTATACCATTTTTCTCCTTCGCGGACTTCGCCGGTCAGGTAATTGGTCCAGGTTCCCTTGGGGAGATAATAAGAAACCTCACCATTTTTTTTGAAGATTGGCGCTACCAGCAGGGAATCGCCCAGCATGTACTGTTTGTCCACCGTCTCCGCGGACAGATCCTCTGGGAAATCCAGAAGCATGGGGCGCATCATGGGAATTCCTTCCGTATGAGCTTTTACCGCCTGATTATATAAATAAGGCATCAGGGAGCATTTCAGCTTTACGAATTTGCGAAGTACGTCGCAGGCTTCCTCATCAAACAGCCAGGGTACCCGGTAGGACTGGGAGCCGTGAAGTCTGCTGTGACTGCTCAAAAGTCCGAACGCACACCAGCGTTTATATACGTCCGCGGATGCGGTCTGCTCGAATCCGCCAATATCATGGCTCCAGAATCCATATCCGGCCAGAGCCAGGGATAATCCGCCCCTTAAGTCCTCTGCCATGGATGGGTAAGTTGCTGTGCAGTCACCTCCCCAGTGTACCGGGAACTTCTGTCCGCCTGCCGCCGTAGAGCGGGCGAAGAGCACCGCTTTGTCCCTGCCAAGCTTTCGTTCCAGCAGCTCAAACACCGTCTTATTGTACAGATAAGTATAATAATTATGCATCTTCACGGTATCGGAACCGTCATAATACTTCACTCCGGTCACCGGAATTCTCTCGCCGAAATCCGTTTTGAAGCAGTCCACGCCCATATCAATCAGGGCTTCCAGCTTATCCTGATACCATTTGCAGGCCTCCGGATTGGTGAAATCCACCAGCGCCATGCCGGCCTGCCACCGGTCGCACTGCCATACCGAACCGTCCATGTTCTTCACAAAGTAACCGTTCTCCATCCCCTCGTCAAACAGGCAGGATTTCTGACCGATATAGCTGTTGATCCAGACACAGATATGCAGCCCTCTGTCTTTGTACCGTTTCAGCATGGCTGCCGGGTCCGGGAAAGTATCCGGATCCCACTGGAAATTGCACCACTCATATCCTTTCATCCAGAAACAGTCAAAATGGAAGGTATGCAGCGGAATATCCCGGTCCGCCATCCCCTGAATAAAGCCTGTCACTGTCTTCTCATCATAGCTGGTGGTGAAGGAAGTGGTCAGCCAGAGACCAAAAGACCAGGCCGGCGGCAGCGCCGGTTTTCCCAGCAGCTCTGTATACAACTGAACCGTTTCCTTTGGTGTTGAGCCGTTTAAAATATAGTATTCCAACGTTTCCGTCTGCATGGAAAACTGCACCCGTTCTACCTTTTCGCTGCCGATTTCAAAATGCACATCCCCAGCATTTGCCACGAAGACGCCATAGCCTTTATTTGTGATATAGAAGGGAACATTTTTATAGGTCTGTTCTGATGCGGTTCCTCCATCCTCGTTCCAGCTCTCCACCTGCTGCCCGTTTTTTACAAATGCCGTATAGCGCTCGCCCAGGCCATAGACATACTCGCCCACGTCCAGCAAAAGCTGTTCTGTCATATAATTTTTTCCGGTTTCTCTGTTTTTCATATAGGCGAGATTCCGGTAGCTGCTTTCCGTCAAAAGGCGTTCTCCGTCATAGAATGCCACCTTCCATCCGTTTGCCCCTTTGTCGATCACCGCACTGGTTTTTCCGGAACGGTAAATAATCTGATCTTTTGTTTCTTCAATATGAATGAAATTTCCGGGCTTCTGATTCACTTCATAATGAGGCCCTTTATAGAGCGCTCCCTTTAAATGAACTGCCTTTACTTTAATCACATTTTCCATCGGGCTGGTAAAGGTTACCGTCAGCAGCGGCAGATTCATGGTATCCCCACGGTCTCCCATATGTTTTGTAGCAGCAAATACAGTGAGTTCGTTTCCTCTGATGTCAGAATCATAATATTCCACCGCATATGCCGGCTCGATCTCTTCTCTGATACGCCAGTATCCGTTTGTAAATTTCATAGGTTCACCTCTTCCTGTTTGAGCATCAGCCCATTTTAAATTTGCCAATCGCAGATGAGCTGATGCCGATTGTCAGGTTTTCATAGAAAACCTGACACAATCGTTTCCATGACGCCATCTACAGTTCTCTTCCGTTTCGCACAAAAACCGGAAGCTCTGCCAGCGGGGTCTTCACCGTGATCGTCATTCCTCCCTGGAAGGTTTCGCCTGTCCAGTAGTTTTTCCATTCTCCGTCTCCCGGCAGATAGACCGTTCTCTCGCTCATGCCGCCATACAGCACCGGAGCCACCAGCACATCTGCTCCGAACATATACTGATCCTCCACATTCCACGCCTGCCCGTCCTGTGGGAAATCATAGAACAGCGGTCTCATCACCGGAGTGCCCTTTGTATGGGCCGCCTCCATCAGCTCCGTAATATATGGCTTCATATGTTCTCTTAATTCCAGATACTTCTTCAGAATTTCATAATTTTCATCGCCGAAGGACCACACCTCATTGTCTGCACCGGACACGCAGGCAGCTCCGCCTTCCTTACCCATAGGCTCCTTCAGCGGTTCGCGGTAGCCATGCAGTCTCATAACCGGGCAGAAGGTGCCATATTCAAACCATCTCACCAGCAATTCCCGGAACTCGGGATTTTTGGGATCTCCGCCGTGGAAACCGCCGATGTCTGTCGTCCACCATGGAATACCTGCAATTCCCATATTCAATCCTGCTGCCAACTGATTGCGCAGGCTGGCGAAGCTGGAGTGGATATCTCCGGACCAGACCAGTGCACCATATTTCTGAGAACCGGCCCAGGCGCATCGGAGCAGGTTAATAATATTTTCCTGGCCCTCTGCCTTCATTCCATCAAAGAATGTCTTGGCATACAGTGCCGGGTAGATATTTCCAATCTGAACATTCGGTCCCATATGGTAACGATAATTCTCAAAATCATAGACACTGTATTCCGGCTCTGCCTCGTCCAGCCAGAATACCTTAACGCCTTTATCGTAGTAATTTTTCTTCGCCTTTTCCCATACATATTCCCGGGCCTTTGGATTAGTGGCATCATAATGCACCGTATTTCCCTGGAAATCCATCACGATACGGAAGCCTCTTTCCGTGCGGATCAAATATCCCCTGTCCCGCATTTCTTCAAAATTTTCACTGCGGTAATCCACGGTAGGCCAGATAGAAACCATCAGTTCAATTCCCATCTCCTGAAGCTCCTTTATCATCGCATCCGGATCCGGCCAGTACTTGGGATCAAACCGCCAGTCCCCCTGCATCGGCCAGTGGAAGTAGTCAATGACAATCACAGAAATCGGAAGATTGCGCCGTTTATACTCTCTCGCCACCTCCAGCAGCTCTTCCTGTGTCTGGTAACGCAGCTTGCACTGCCAAAAGCCCATGGCATAATCCGGCATCATCGGCACGGTTCCGGTCACGCCGGCATAAGCTTCTTCGATTTTAGCCGGGGTATCTTCTGCCGTGATCCAGTAGTCAAGCGCTTTCGTGGAAAATGCTTCAAAAGAAGTGATATTTTTTCCGAATACAGCCCTGCCCACAGCCGGATTGTTCCATAAAAATCCATATCCCAGAGAAGAGATATAAAATGGCACACTGGCCTGGGAATTTCTCTGCGCCAGCTCCAGATCCGTCCCCTTCAGATTCAAATAAGGCTGCTGATACTGCCCCATTCCATATATTTTTTCCTCCGGATTGGATACAAACCGCATGGTCAACTGATAATCTCCGCCGATAATCGGCTTAAATTCCCTTGCTTCCACCTCCAGGGCGCTGCAGTAATCTGCAAATACGTCCAGACGGTTCCGAAGGTATTCATCCAGCAGCACTTCCCCTTTTTCATTGTAAAACGTCAGTTTTCCGTATTTTGAAATCCGGGCGGACAGCTTCCCGCTGCGAATGGTCGCATAATTTTCTTCTATATGGATCTCAGTATCAATTTTTTCCGGCTGCATCGTCAGCGCCCAGCATTCCTCCGGCATTTCGGCCTGTTTTGTGGCGCGCACACGAAAACTGTTCTTTCCCCACGGCTGAACCCAAAGCTCCTCCGCATCAAAATGGAATTTCAGACAGCCATCCTCTTCTCTAAAAAAACTCATAATGTCCACCTCTTCTTATCTTATTTTCTATATCAGGAACACCCCTGCATTTTTTGTTTCTTATTATTTTGCCTGCTCTTCTATTACGTTTCCTCTGTCATTTCCCTGTTTCACCATTTTGTTTACTACCACTTTCGGCTGTCCTAGCCCTTTACAGAACCGCTCGTCATACCTTCTACAATATGCTTCTGCATGGTAACAAAGATAATACAGCTTGGCAAAATCAGCAGAACTCCATAGGCCATGATACTGTTCCATTTGGTTCCATATTGATTCATAAAGGTATAAATGGCCGCCGTCATGGGACGCATTGCATCTTTTGTATTAAACGTCATGGAGTAGGCCAGGTCGTTCCATGCATATACAAAGCTGAAGCAGGCCGCCGTGATTACGGTCGGTTTGGAAATTGGAATCGCCACTCTGAAAAATGCGCTGACCGCGTTGCAGCCATCGATCTTCGCCGCATCCTCCAGCTCTCTTGGCATATTCAAAAAACTGGGGCGCAGCATCAAAACAATAAACGGAATGGATATGGTGGCCGTCGAAAGGATCGGCGCCAGGTAGCTGTTCAGCAGATGCGCTTTTGAAAAGATCAAAAACAGCGGTGTCAGCACCAGTGAGGCCGGCAGCATCTGAGTTACCAGAAATACCATAATAAAAACTTTCATTCCTTTTACTTTATATCTGGCCAGTCCATAAGCGGCCGGCACCGACAGACACAGAGAAATGATCATGGAACCCACTGCAATAATTATGGAATTTTTCATGGTGGTTCCCAGGTTCGCCAACTGGTCCTTGTAAGCTGTGAATGTCAGTTCATGAGGCCACAGCGTAGGTACACTTGCAAATATCTCACTGTCCAGCTTAAACGAATTGACGATAATCCAGTACAATGGAAACAAAAAGATACATGCAATCAAAATTCCCAGCACACAGAAAAGAATATTTTTCTGTTTATCCCGAAGATGAATTTTTTTCATACTATATCACCTCGTCTTTCGATATTGTCTTAAGGTAAATCAGCGCAACGATAAACAGACAGACAAACAGTACATTCGCCACTGCAGAGCCTTCCCCGAAATGGAATAACTGGAAGGACAATTTATAGGAATAGGTAGACAGCACTTCCGTGGCATCCACAGGTCCTCCGCCCGTCATTACATACACCAGATCAAACACCTTAAAGGTCAGTACAAATCCCAAAATCAGAACAGACATAATGGTCGGTTTCAGCAGAGGAAGCGTGATTTTACGAAACTTCTGCAGCCCGCTGGCGCCATCGATGGAAGCAGCCTCATAGACATCCGCCGGGATATTATTTAAGCCCGTGGTCAGCAGCAGCATATTGAAGGGAATTCCCACCCAGGAGTTGGCGATGATCAGTCCCCACATGGCAGTACTGCCATTCAGCAGCCAGCCAATTGGTTCTTTAATAATGTGAAGATTCATCAAAATCGTGTTGATAATTCCATTGCCCTCTGCGAACATGAATTTAAACACCAGCGCTGTTACCGTAACCGGAAGCATCCAGCTTATTACGATAAATCCACGGATTGGTTTTGACACTGTAAATTTCTTTGCAAAAAACATAGCAAACAGGAATCCCAGTGAAAACTGTATCACAAGGCATCCTACCGTATAAATGAAGGTATGCAGCAATGCCTTTTGGAAGGTGCTGTCTGCAAAAACAGCTTTATAATTATCAAAGCCTACAAAATCTCTGGCTGAACTCGCCAGTGTGGTAGCAGTCACATCCTGAAAGCTGATGATCCAGTTATATACAATGGGATAGCCAATAAAAACCAGCATATAGATGACTGCAGGAAGGATAAAAAAGTATCCCAGCATTCGTTCTCTTTGTTCACGGCTCTTTGTTTTCAAATGTATTGCACCGCCTTTCTCTCTTTTTTTACAAATTTTCAGACAAAAAGTCTCATCACATCACAATCTGACTTGTAAATGCGATGAGACCTTATCAGTCATTACCTGTCGGCATATTTTATTTTAATGCATCCACAGTTGCCTGTGCGTCATTCATAGCAGTATCCACATCCTTCTGTCCGGTAAACACTTCCTGCTGTGCGGTATAGATTGCTGCAGAAATTTCCGGCCAATCCGGTGATGGTCCACGGGACTGAGCATCCGGCATAATCTCAGCAAACACAGAGTTCAGAGGATCATCTGCGAACATCTGCTGCGCATCTACGTCAGCACGCGGAGAAAAACGGCCGATGGATTTGCAGATTTCCTGTGATTTTTCTTTGCTGGTAATCCAGGAAATAAAGGTCCATGCTGCATCTACGTTTGCTCCGGTGCAGATACCCAGGTTTTCACCGCCAAGGATAGAAGCGTAATCTCCGTCATCTGCCTTCGGCATCTTTGCCACGCCATACTCCAGATCCGGAGCATCTTCGCTCAGACCTGCAAACTGCCACGGTCCATTGATCATCATAGCGGCCTGTCCGGAAGCAAACTGTTTTTCCGCATCTGCCTGCGTCCAGTTGATACATTCTTTGCTGATATAGCCTTTTTCGATCAGGCTGTATAAGTAGGTCATAGATTCCTTGGAAGCGTCTGAACCCAGTTCGTCTACACTTCCGCCTGCTGATAACAGCCATGGCATATACTGGAAGGTTCCTTCTTCATTTCCAATTGCAGATATTGCCATTCCTTTGCAGGTATCCGTCGTCAGCTTCTCACAGGCAGCTTCCAGTTCAGACCATGTAGTCGGAACTTCGATGCCAGCCTCTTCCAGCATTGCGGTATTGTAAAATAATCCCAGGCAGTTATTGCCCCACGGCACACCATACAGTTTTTCTTCATAGTAGCAGGAACCGATGGATCCCTCCAGGAAGTTCTGATCATCGCTGGATGTGTACAGATCTGTAATATCTTCAAATACACCCATGGAAGCATAGGAATTGTGATCCGGATTATCCACCATCCCCACATCCGGAAGCTCCCCGGATACCACCCCGATGGTATACTGTTTCATCAGTTCTTCTCTTGGCAGGTACTGCGCTTCTACAAAGATTTCATCCTGAGCAGCATTGAATTCATCCACTGCCTCCTGTACATATTTTCCTTCTTTGTCACTTGACATATAATGCCAGAATGAAATAGTGGTCTTGTCCCCGGAATCATCAGCCAGCGCGGTTACCCCGCCTGCCGCCATGGAACTGGTCATCACTGCCATAACCATTAATAAAGCTGCTTTCTTTTTCATGTAATACCCTCCTTCGCTTTTCTTGATGTCTTTAGTATACTTATCCTGTCAGGGAGAATACATTCTAAAATCTTAAAAAAGGTGGACGAAAGCCACTTTCCATCTGTTTTCTTCACCATTTTTCCTTTTCTATCTTATCGCTTCATTTACCGCAAACTGCTTTGGCGTAACTCCGGTATATTCCTTAAACACCTTCGAAAAATATTTCTGATCCGGATAACCCACACTGCAGGCAATTTCATACATCTTCCTATCCGTGGTTAAAATCAGCTCCTTCGCCTTTTCCATCCGCACTTTTTTCAGATAATTGGAAAAAGATGTTTCTGTTTCTTTTGCAAATAAATTACTGAGATATTCCGGAGTCAGCCGGTATTTTTCCGAAAAATAATCCAGCCCCAGCTTCATCCCATAATGTTCTTTCACGGTCACGATCATATCCTGCACTGCATCCGAATATCCGTTTCCATCCAAATACCGCTCCGGCTGCTTTGGCTCCATTTCCTCGGCCAGCTTCAAAAGCAGCTCCTTTACCTGACTGATTGTAATCGGCTTCAGCAGATAATCCCTTACGCCCAGACAGATACCCTGCTGTGCATATTCAAATCTGGCATAGCCGCTGATGATGACAAAGGTGCAGCCGGCCCCCATGGCTTTTGCCTTTTCAATCATATCAAGGCCATCGGTTTTTGGCATCTGAATGTCGGTAAACACCACATCCGGGTCCAGATCCTGAATCATTTTCAGCCCTTCGTAGCCATCCTCCGCCTCGCCGACCACGCAAAAGCCCATATTCACCTTATTAATCAGCTTCCCCAGCCCCTGACGAATTCGAAATTCATCCTCTACAATTACAATTTTATACATTAGCCTTCCCCTCGATTATCTCTCCGCCTTCATCCTGTGAAATACGAGCTGCATCCCGCCGCTAAAGAACTTCTGTACTTCTGATTCCCATGGTTTCCGGAATCGTCAGAATGAACTCGCTTCCCACATTTAGTTTACTATGCACCTGCAATCCGGCCTCATCCTTATAATAGATCCTCAGCCGATGGATTACATTGCTGATTCCAATGCTGTCACTGTTCAATGCATCCGTTTCTTCAATTTCTTTTTCGATTTCCTGCAGTTTTTCCCCGGTCATGCCGCATCCATTATCTTTTATATGAATTACCAGCTTCTTATCTTCCCCCACATATGCCCTGATTTCGATCATCCCTCCCTGTTTTACCTTCTCAAACGCATGTAAAATAATGTTTTCCACAATGGGCTGCAGCAGCATCTTATAGATTGGAAAATCCATAGCTTCCTCTGTCACATCATAAGTACAGTCAAACGAATTCTGGAAACGGTCTCTCTGTAAAAATACATATTTCTTCAGCCAGCTTATCTCCGCCCGAAGCAGTACCACCATATCTATATTTGACACGCTGTAGCGCAGCAGACTCCCCAGCGCTCCCAGCATATCCGAAATTTCCTCCTCTTCATGCTCAATTGCCCGCCAGTTAATAGAATCCAGTGTATTGTACAGAAAATGTGGATTAATCTGAGCTTCCAATGCCTTGATCTCCGCATGTTTCTGATTTGTCGCCGCTATCTGTATCTCTTTGTTGCGCTGCTGCAGTGTATCCACCAGAACCGTAATTCTGGCCTTCATCTTGTTGAACTGACGGACAATAGTATACAATTCATCCTTATGATTAATTGCTATTTCAGCTTTTCCTGCATCAGTACCCTCATAATTATGAATTTCTCCCGCAATCTTCTTCACATTTCCAATATATTTTTGGGAAATGTAATACAGCGCAAAGAAGAACAAAAGTGTAATGCACCCCGTAATAACCGCTGCCAACTCCAGCATACGAAAAATATCCTGCCGGTAAAGCTCAGTGTCGATGATATGAACGATCGTCCACTTTGTACCCTCGATTTCATATCGTTTTTCTGCCAGTTGGCTTGGCTTCTCATACGTTCTCTCCTTATACCGTTCCAGCGTGCTGTTCATATATTCCGCATCCACTCCTGCCACAATTTTCCCGGTGCTGTCAATGACCACTTTCGACACACCGTTCTTTTGCAGTTCACTCTCCGTATCCTCAAAAACCAGCACGTTGCAGCTCAATGCCATTACCAGCACGCCGCTCTGCTCCTGTGTCCTCAGATTTCGGACCGGAAATCCCATCAAAATAACGTAATCGGGCATCCCGATGGCATTGCTCAGATTTACCGACGCGATGAAGGTCAGCTTCTTCTCCTTTCCCATCTCCGAACGGACCTCTTCCTGTACCTCCGGCTTCGACCATATGGTTTCATTAAAGCTGGAATACCACTTTGTATAAGAGGCATACTGACCATTATTTGCCAGAAAAGTAATACCTCTTATCCCTTCGTGAGTGTACACACTGCTCTCCAGCATACTCTTTAATTTCGACGTATTGACCAGCAAATTACTCTCATCACCGCTATCAATCTCCTTTGCCAGCGCAATGCAGTCCTTATTGGATACCAGTTCATAGAGCACATTTTCGAAGGCATCCATCCTTTCCCCCACCACGATTTCCTGCTGTCTGGCATTCGCCGCCACCCACTGATCCGTCCTCTTCATAATACTTTTATAATAAATCGCACTGACCAGTCCGGCAATAATGATAATCGGAATCACTGCCGTCACCAAATAGAGAATAATCACCTTTCTCTGCAGACTGGATTCTTTCCCGAATAAATTTTCAATTTTGTTTTTCATGTTGGTTTTTCCTTCTGTTTGAAGTGGTTAATTTTCAAGGGCGCCTCTGGGTTCTTGATGCAAAGCCTGCCATGCTCTGCGCGGCCCTGCCATCCCGCCGGAGCTTACCTCTCAGCGGCAGCTTGATATCCCACCGCTTTAGAACAAAAGTGTGCTTCGCACACCCCGCGAGCCAGTTTCTTTAGCAGCACACTTTTGTTCCGCGCGCGCAGCTGCGCATCCGTATGCCGAAGGCTGTTCTCGTATAGGAGCACTTTCCTATACGAGAACAAATTGCTGCCCCCACCTGTAGCGGAAGGGCACTCCCCTCACTGAGATGTTTTTATATTTTAGATTCATACGGTTATTTAAGCATATTGCGATTTATAATACAAGTCCATGTTTTGTATATCCTGTCACTTATTTCCTGTTTACAGATCAAGTCTATCGTCTTTTTGACGAAAAACTGTATGTGTTTTTTCAGCAGGGGCTTTACTCCTTGCATATGCCAACGCTCTTGCCTTTTTAAAAGAGGGAATTTCCGTCCAGAACGTCTCCCAGTGCATTTCTGTGCTCACTTTCGAAGAAATTAACGCATTAAACAAAACCATTTGATAATATAAATCGGTTTTCCAGATGGTGACTAAAACACACTTTGATTAAAAAGAGGCTTTTCAATCACATTAGTGAGTTGAAAAACCTCTTTTTGCGGTAAATTTTATCTGCAATTAAAAATCTAACTACAACTTATTTTAGACCCAAACAGTGCTCTTTCCAATGTTTATTTAGTTGAATATCTACAGCTGTTTGCCTTGGGTATCGCTTAATTGTGAGAAGTATTGCCCAGCCATATCTGAACAATATTTAACTTTTTCTATATAAACACAGCAAAAGAATGTTATTTTTCATCCCTCTAAAATCATCTCCAGTTTGTCAATACTCTCCCTATAAGAGCTGCATTCCATATCTGCAGCAGAAGTATCCTGCCATAGGTCTGACCCCTTATAACCGATAACTCGCATCCCTGCATTTTTAGCCGCTCTTATTCCAATTGGTGAATCCTCAAACACGACACATTCCTCCGGCTGTGCTCCCAAAAAATCGGCTGCCATCAAATATCCCTCCGGATCTGGCTTTGAATTTCTTACCATGTCACCGCTTACAATAGCATTCAGATGTGGTACTATTTTCAATCGGTTTAACGCCGTCAATACACTCACTGCTCTTGTCGAAGAAACAACGGCTAATTTAATTTCTCTTTTATTCAAAATTGTTATTAATTCATTCAAACCATCCATTGTCTTTAGTTCTTTACAGTTCGTATAATAACTTCCGTTTTTTCGGTTTTTCTCTAAAAATTCATCCACCGTTTCATCGATATTATATTCTTTAATTATCTCCTCCGCGATCTTATAGCTGTTCTTTCCCACCTTCTTTAACAGCTCCTCGATCCCGATATGAATACCTCGTTTTGACAGGTTTTGCTGCAGAAAAGAAAATCCCCCTACTTCGCTGTCTAAAATAACACCATCCATATCGAAAATCACGAATTTTCTCTTCATTTATTTGTACCCCTTTTTTGATTATTATTTATTTTATTGTCTCGTTACACATATTTTTTTCAGATTACTTCTGTTTTCTTTTTTGTCAAATTTTCGCATCTTTTCATTTCTCGTTACTGCCCACAGGAAAGCCTGTTCCAGTAACATTGCCGATGTATTTAAAGTTTGCCTTCGATCAAAAACCGACTCATGGCTGAATTTACTGTATTGGCGCATAACTTGACAGCAAGCGTCAAGTTTACGTGTAAACAGTAACCATTTCTTGCACAACTTGTCCACCTAATTCTTTTATTTGATTGACCTTTCCACAATTATCCAATATAATTAATATATATTAGTTCCTCAATTTTTTTCGCAAAGGCGGGTGGTTAATATATGTTTCAGATAGAACGTCATGAGGAAATCCTAAAATACATAAACGAAACCCAGAAAGCCAACACAAATGAGCTTGCTGCTAAATTTAAGGTTTCAAAGGTTACAATTCGTCGTGATATTGATATACTTGCTTCCCATGGCTTAGTTATAAAAACACATGGAGGTGCTGTTGCTTTCAATAACAGTCTTCAATACGAAATCCCTTATACTCTCAAGGCTGAGCATAACTTATCTGCAAAGAAAGCCATTGGAGTCACTGCTTCCAGGCTCATCAAAGATGGGGACATCATAATTTTAGATTCAGGCTCTACTACATTGGAAATTGCCAGAAACATTATTCAAAAAAACATTACCGTAGTTACTGACGATATTAAAATTGCCATGGAACTTTCATGCAAGGACAATATCACAGTTATCGTCTGCGGTGGAACACTAAGCGATCCGGTCTTCACTTTGACCGGAAACACTGCTGTTGAGTTTTTTTCCAAGCTCCATGTAAACAAAACCTTTCTGGGCTGTGATGCTGTTGATCTTGACTTTGGTATTTCAAACCGAACATATGGAGAAGTTGACATTAAATCAGCGATGATGGATGCTGCTGATGAAATCATTATGGTGACAGATGAGAGCAAGCTGGATAAAAAAGTATTCTGTTATCTATGTGATATTTCAAAACTGGATAAGCTCGTTATTGACAAAATTGACGAACGCAATAGCAGAGGTTTTGCAGAACGCGGTGTAGAAATCATACTTGCAAAATCCTGAACCATTCATTTCCCCATCTGGTATAAGCGTTCCTAAATAGCCTTAAGTTTCGCTTATACCAGTGATAAAAAGGCCGATTCTTCAAAAGCAAGATCGGCCTTTTTTAATTACACTAAAAACTTGCCATTTTCAAAAATCACTTTGTCATCCAGAGTTATTCTTCCATTTTTTCTGGTATCCTTAATAATGTCCCAATGGATTGAAGAATAATATGAGTTATCATATGGTCTTCCAAGTGCCATATGAATTGTTCCAAATATTTTTTCATCAATCAAAATGTCCGTAGTGCATACATTTACATACGGATTTGTACCAAATGCAAATTCGCCGCACCGGTTGGATCCTTCGTCGCTGGCTATAATCTGTTTTACATAGTCCACATTATCATCTGCTTCTACCTCTGACACGATTCCATCTTTAAAGTAAAGTTTCAGATTATGAATTACTTTTCCTCCGATTGTGGCCGGGAATTCAAAATAAATATGCCCCTTCATGGTTTCCCACTTTGGCGTTACATACATTTCTCCATCCGGAATATTAGTTTTATTATCGGATACCGTCCATTTATTTCCGCCATAATCAAAAGACAAATCTGTTCCTTCCCCTGTCAGATGTAAATGGTTGCCCTGGTCCAAAATATCCGCAACTTTCTGCCACTGGATGCAGTGCTCGGTCCAATCCAGATTGCAAGCGTCAAAAAACATGTCCATCATGTACTCATAGCTAACATTGGCCTGCTGTGCAAATCTTTCATTTGGAACCCTGACCAGAGACCAGCGGGTTTTTTGCCACCGCAAACCTGAAATTACGCCCATTGCTTTTTGATATTTCGCCAGTTTTTCAGCCGGAATATCAAAGCATTCATTCAGATTGAATGCACCTCGAAGCGCCAGATAGCAGTCTGCCCAATCCATGCCATATTTCTCAATTTCCGGCACCCAGGAAATCTGTTCTTCATTGCCATACTGCAGAACCTTATGCTTCAGTTCTTCACTCATGAACTGTATCTGGGGAAATCCTCCTGCCTTGATACACGCCTCGTATGCCGCCAGTGCCAATGGAAATGAAGCCGTTTCATACATTGCAATCATCATTTTTTCTCCTGGTTTTACTCCCAGAGAATAATTTACCAGCGATTCTCCCAGTGCTTTCCACCTTTTATCCGTCATTTTTTCCTCCCTATATAGTCAAGTGTTTTTTCCTTGTTTTTCAAGGATTTTTTTATTCCATATCTCAGATCAATGAGCCAAGAGGATGGACATTTCACTGTATCTGGTACGAAAGTAGAGGGTTCTGGGTACACGAAGTAAAACGTCATCAAAGTTCGTTCTACATGGCCTTGTGTATACCCTTCCATCTACGGCAGCAAACCTCCCGTGTCTACCAGGATCACCCACATTTCTGCCGGGTCCTAAC
>JAQUWF010000067.1 GCA_028692975.1 Lachnospiraceae bacterium | reverse complement strand
TTTCAAACATAGCGACAGTTATGTCTATTTCTTGTACCCATTTTTACGTTCATGGATAGTATTTACTTTTCAAAGTACTATGCCAGAGTTTAGCTGGCATGATCACTCAAGATTCCGAGAGATCATTCATCTGGCGTAATATATCTTTTGGTTTCTGTACCACAACATAGATGCCGGAACCAAGAATTGATATTATGATGATTCCCAGCACAGAAACTGCGGTAGATGCCACAATTTTTCCGTCCACATGAATTTTCACCTCCACAATCTCTGTTTCTCCATCATTTACGGTACTTGATACCATACCTTCGTCTGCTGCTGTTTTTTCTTCTTCTATTTGCATCTGATATCCCACCAGATAATTCGCTACTCCTTTTGAAACTGTTGGAGCTGCAATGGTTGCAATCCCGAATGACAACGCTCCGATCAACAGCCCTTCTATTAGAAGCTGCATAAGAATTTTTGTTTTTGTTCTGCCCACCGATAACAGAATACCGATTTCATGTACCCGATTCTTTAGCCAGAATAAAAAGACGAACAGCAAAATGAGGACACTGGATACCATAACAAGTGCAAGCATCAAAATACTCATCTGACTTAAATCATTGAAATTCTCTGCCATGGTATCACTCATTCCTGTATTGTCTAAAAAATCATATCGCTCCCATGTAATATCTGCTTTTTTCATACGATCCTTTACTGTCTCATATTCGTTTACATCTCTTACCCAAAATGTAGCATACTGATAAAGCGGATTCCCTTCATTTCCTTCCGCTTTCTCTGGAAAATCCAAATCGGTAAAAATAATATTCTCCCATCGATAACTGTCTCCTGTCATAATCGGTGTGATTTTTTGAATGGTATCGTAAATCCCGACAATCGTTGCTGAATATATTTCTGAGTTCTCCCGATCTTCCCAATTATTAAATTGAAGTTCGCCACCCACCTGTAATTGATTTAAGTTTGCAAGTTCCCTTGAAATAACGCATACATTCTGGTCACCGGGTGTAATTATTCTGCCATCTTCAATTACGATATTTCCCTTTTGAACATCAAAATCATATTGCATATTATAGTTTCCCCGCAAAGAAACACCTAATTGATCGTTACTCTGGTCTACATCCTTATCTTCAATTCTTTCAAAATTCACAGGATTCACAACCGTATTTGCTGTAGTAATATTGTAATCTGAAATTCCTTCTACTTTTGAAAGTTTTTCGATATCTTCACGTAATAATGTTTCAAAAGAATTATCCGTCCATGTAATCCATTCACCGGTAGGTAATTGTTTCTGCGAATAGCCACCTGCATTTCCGCTTTCATTAACACCGATTTCTTTACTAAGTGCTTCAATCCGTTCATGCCTGTTCGCTTCATTCTCCTCCAGTCGAAAACTTGCTCCAACTGCTTGTTTACTACTATTCTGTGTCTGAACACTTGCATTCTGGCAAGCCCAGCCTGCATAAATAAAACCTGCTGATATCAATACAATCAAAAACAATAGAATGCTTTTGACAGGCTTTCTTATAACTGATCGTATACTCAGTTGAAATAAATTCATGCTATCCCTCCATTTCTGACAAGGTGTCTTTTATCTTTTTTCCGAAACATGGTATCATTGCTATCATTACCAATAAAACAAGAACCAAAAAGCCTGCACCACATAGAACCATTGAATTTTTTATTGAAAAAGTCATAACCAATTCTGTATTTCCTATCTTGCTCATAAGACCAGCAAGATGTGGTATCAATAAAGCAATCGCACCGGTTGAAAGTACCCCTGACATGACAAACAACATCCATGTTTCTAACAGCATCTGTAAAAATATCGCTACCTTTGATATTCCAAGACTGATAAAAACCGCAATTTCAGTCTTTCTATTTCTCATCCACATACAAAGAAGCATTCCTACTACAACAATACTGGTCACTACGGTCAATTTGAAAATCAATCCTGTGATTCTTTCTATCTGTATGATGGAATATTTCATTTTCTGATAAATCGTATCTATGGTTCCAACTTCCGCCTTTTCCATCAGAATGCCACTTAATTCCTCTGCAATCTTTGAAAGTAATTCTGGTTCATCCACATACGCTGCGATTTTTCGGAATCCCGTACCTTGATTCATGCTGCATACCAATTCTGTAGTCGTATAAATCTGATTTTCGATTCGATTACTGGTCGCCACAGATTCTGTTTGTTGACGTTCATTTCCTGTCAAATAGAATCCTGTAATAAGTGCGCGTATTGTCTGTCCTTCTGCATTCAGGAATGTGATTTCAGCACCGATATCCAAACCATTGTAATCTGCAAGATTCTGGTTTATAACAACCTCCTCCGAATTTTTCGCATAATCCCCTTCCGTCAAACGACATATATGTTCCTCGAAGGGGCTGTCCTTTTCCATGTCATCATACCCTGATAGCGTCACTTGACCATCATCCGTTTCCTTATTTCCTGCAACTGCAAGAAAATTATTCGGGTATGCCGTACACCCTGCCATTCGGTTTATGAATGTGATATGTTCATTTTGTTGTATTTTGTCTACATCTTCATTATTCAGAAGATTTTTCGTATCCAATGATTCCACGACCACCTTCGAATTTGTTTTTTCACGAATTTGATCATTAATCTTATGGGAAGCGGATAAGATCGACATTGTTCCTAAAATTGTTGTATTTGCCACAAAAAATAGTAGCAACAGTAAAAACGTTTTTGGCTTTTTTCTACTGATATATAGAACAGCTCTTTTCAAACAGTTCATAACTGCCTCCTTACTGCCATCTGATGATAACTACTTTGTCTGCTGTCCAATGATAAGTATCCTGACAAGACCCAAAAACTAATACGCTGGTCTGCTTCTTTATACTCGATTTCTCTGCGTCACTCAGAGATACTTGCGTCTGGCTGGCACGGTCCATAACCAACAACTGTATCAATGTATCATCTGTATAGGTAATATGGGCCAGTTCATCCTTATTCTCCATTCCGGGAGCTGCTTCCGCCATAACTTCACCGCCATCATCTGCCGTTTCAGTAGTAGCCATGGAAACTGAAATTTCAGTATCCGAAAACTCTACAACGCTTCCCTGTAAATTTGCATTTGCAAATAAAGATGAGGAATCCTGAGCATTATCTTTTGGTGTTGCCTGAGTTTCTGAATTATTATCCTGTGGAGCATTTTCTTGTGGCTCATTCGTTTGTGGCTCTTTTCTTGATGAACAAGCAGTTACGCCCATTGCTAATACTACACAAATACCTATTGCTAATACTTTTTTACCTGATTTGTTATCTTTCATTTTCTGTTACCTCTTTTCTTTTTTTTGAATTATATAAAAAAACACCTCTAAAAATCTTGGAAATGCAGATTGCATTTCATCTTTTATTTAGAAGATTTTTAGAGGATTTCTTAGTATAATAGAGATAGTAACCTGCATATCCAACGGAGAATAGAATAATGAAACTTTTACTGATCGAGGATGACATGGATTTGTGTCTGAATATAAAAAAACAACTTACAAAAGAGGGATATCTTCTGGATACCTTTCATACTGGAGAGGAGGGGTTCATTGCCGTCCTGAATCCAGATAATATTTACGATCTTGCCATCATTGACCGAATGCTGCCTGTTATAGATGGATTATCTATCATAAAGGCCATGCGGAATAAGGGTATCCAGATTCCCGTTATTGTCATCACTGGTATGTCCGAGATCAATGACAGAATCGAAGGACTAGATGGCGGAGCGGACGACTATTTAGTCAAGCCTTTTCATGTCAGAGAACTCTGTGCCAGAATTCGTGCATTGATACGCCGGCCTTGCCAAATAGCAGAGCCAAACAACTCTATTTATGGTGATCTTACTCTGGATATTTCAAAACAAGAGGTGACTTGTAAAAATCAGACGCTTTTACTTACCCCAAAAGAATTTCAACTATTACAATTATTTCTGGTTGAACCCAACCATATTTTTTCAAGAGAACAGCTGATACAGAAGGTATGGGAAACGAACCATACCGTTGAACTTGGAAATGTAGATAACTATATCTATTTCTTGAGAAAACGTCTGAAAACCCTGGCGAGCGATTGCACAATCCGATCTGTTTATGGTTCGGGCTATATATTGGAGGCAAAAAATGATAAAGAAGCTTAGAAAACAGTTGACAATCTTGTTTGTTGCCTCTGTTATGCTGATATTTACCCTTGTATTTTGTATTTTGATTCATGGAAATATCAATACGGAAAAGAAATCAAACACAGACTTTTTTAATCGTATCACGACCAGCCTGGTTTTTGCCCTTGAAAATACATCTGACTGTAAAAGAGAACTGGAAAATATACAGAAAAATTATAATATGTTCTCTCTGCTTTTGAATAGAGAAGAACAAGTTCTTTATCAAGGCTCTGATATTTTCAAGGAAAACACGGACCATGTTCTCGCCAGTTTTCAAAATGAAATAGAAAAAGAAGCAATGTATTATCTGAACGATACACCCAGCAGCTCCATAGGCGGCTCCTTTTATTTTCATACGTCCACAGGGCTTTCCTATATTGGTACTCGATGTGATATTGCTGCCAATGATGGCGGCTTTTACAAACTTTATCTCATACAGGAATTCAACGACACCGTGATGATTTTGAAGAAACAGTTCCCCCTTTACTTTCTTATATGGTTATCTGTATTTATCGCCATTATATTCCTTGCTCACTTTATCATAGGAAAAGCAGTGAAACCAACAGAACTATCCATTCGCAGCCAAAAAGAATTTATTGCATCTGTATCGCATGAATTGAAATCTCCTCTGGCAGTAATTCTTTCCAGTGCGGAAGCAATCGGTTTCTGTGATATGTCTGCCCAGCAGTTAAAAAATCAGACAAATATCATTGATTCTGAATGCCTGCGCATGTCAAAATTGATTCAGGATCTATTGCTTTTATCCTCCATAGATACCAAAACATGGACATTAAATAAAACAGAAATCGACATGGATTCTCTGATGATTAATCTGTATGAAAAATTTGAACCGCTGTGTACCAAACATCAAATAACCTTAAATCTGGATATTGATGAACAAACGTTTCCTCAATTTAAGGCAGATATAGACCGTATGAACCAGCTTCTCAGTATTTTTATAGATAATGCAATCAACTATTCATCCGCCAATTCTGAAATTTTGCTGAGAGCTGCACTTAAAAAGAATACGATTGTCTTTTCTATTATTGATCACGGAAAGGGAATCGCTGATAAGGATAAGCCTTTTATCTATGATCGTTTCTACTGTGCTGACAAATCCAGAACCAGAAAAGAACACTTTGGGCTGGGACTAAGCATTGCAAAAGAATTGGTATCAATGCACCGCGGAACAATTACATTAGTGGATACCCCCAATGGTGGATGCACATTTCAAATATCATTTCCATTATTAATATAGGTTAGATAAAATAAACTAAGACCATAAAAATCAGTATTGGCAGTGGATTTGTCCATGTGTTTGTAGAAATACAGATGCATGGACTTTGATATTTTTCGTCGCCATTATTGCAATTTGATGGTTGTATGGAACATAAAAGTATGATAGACCACACAATGAGTGGATTTGATGAAAGGCGGTTATTATGGAATTGAGTGAAAAAATACGAACTTTGAGAGCTGAAACAGGATTAAATCGAAAACAGTTTGCGGAACATTTTCAGATACCACTTCGGACAGTGGAGGAATGGGAAGCAGGTCGAAGAAAACCACCGGAGTATATTCCACGGCTGATAAAGTATCAGATCATGTATGAACAGCAATATGGTAAGCAGGAAAAATAAACCCAATTTTAAGATAAGAATACAGAGAATAGACTTGATATTACGATTTGTGATTTCAAGTGAGAAAGGGACAAGTAGATGGTACAAAAAGAATCTGCTGCGATTGAAAAGATTAATTCGGATGTAAACATAGAGACGATAACGGTTCAGAGCCTTATTCATGTAATAAGAGACAAACAAGTTATGTTGGATAGTGATTTGGCGATGCTATATCAGGTAGAAACTGGGGCGCTAAATAGAGCTGTGAAAAGAAATGAAAAACGTTTTCCGGAAGATTTTAGATATCAGTTAACGGAAGTGGAGTATTCAAGCTTGAAATGCCAAACTGGCATTTCAAGTTCTACAAAGACAGGATATGGTGGCCGGCGTTCGCTTCCATATGTATTTACGGAACAGGGAATATCAATGTTAGCAAGTGTGCTTCACAGCGATGTTGCCATAAATATGAGTATTAGTATTATGCGGGCATTTGCGGAGATGCGACATTTTATCGCTAATAATCAAATGCTATTTGAAAGGATAAGTTCATTTGAGTTAAATCAGCTTGAATACCAAAGGAAAACAGATGAAAGAATAGATTTGATTTTTAATTATATTTTTGATCATGAGGAGTCAAACCAGAAAATCTTTTTTGACGGACAGATATATGATGCATTTAGCGTATTGATTGACCTGGTGGGTGGCGCAACAAAGAGCATAGTGTTAGTTGATAATTATGTCGATGTTAGAACTCTGAATATTCTGTCAAAGAAAAAAACGGATGTGCCTGTAATCATTTACACTGCTAGGAAAACCAGATTATCTGAAAAAGATGTAGAAACTTTTAATCAGCAGTATCCGAAACTTGAAGTCCAATATACGGGAGTATTTCACGACAGATTTTTGATTATTGATGATGAAAAAGCATATCATATAGGCGCATCATTGAAAGATGCAGGAAAGAAGTGTTTTGCAATTAGCCTATTAAACGATTCTGGAGTGATTTATAACATCTTGCAAAGGCTTGGTGTAGAAACACAAGAGCATGATTCTAAAGAATACATACAAATCGGACGAAGAGGCAGAGAATGATGAAGAATTAGGTGAGACATTCGATTCGTGAAACTGATTGATAAATAGCAGGCTTTATGGTAGAATAGCAGTGATATTTGGAATCTCGTATGTGTTCATGCGTGGTTTGCCGCTGGCGTACAACGTGTGTGATAGTGTGATTTCGGATAATAGCAAACAGGCCGAAAGCCTTAAAAACAGGAGGTCATAAGAGAAAATGGAAGCATACAAGAAGGAATTTATCGAGTTCATGATAGACTGTAACGTGTTAAAATTTGGAGATTTTGTGACGAAGAGTGGCAGAAAGACTCCGTTTTTTGTGAACACCGGATTCTACCGTACAGGAGATCAGCTGCGCAAGCTGGGACAATACTATGCGAAAGCAATCGAGCGGTCTTTTGGACTGGATTTTGATGTTTTGTTTGGACCGGCCTATAAAGGCATTCCGCTGACTGTTTCTACGACTATGGCGATCAGTGAAGCTTATGGAAGAGATATTAAATATTGTTCCAACCGCAAAGAAGTGAAAGATCATGGCGATAAAGGTATTCTGCTGGGAAGCCCTATTGCGGATGGCGATAAGGTAGTCATCATCGAGGACGTGACCACAGCAGGCACATCGATTCAGGAGACACTGCCGATTATCAAGGCACAGGGCGATGTACAAGTCCTGGGACTTGTGGTTTCCGTGGACCGTATGGAACGGGGTCAGGGAACAAAAGGTGCGTTGCAGGAGATTGCAGAAACTTACGGTATGCAGACCACGGCTATCGTTACTATGGCTGAAGTTGTGGAACATCTTTACAATAAAGAGTATAATGGTAAGGTCGTTATTGATGATACCATCAAAAAAGCCATAGATGCTTATTATGAGCAGTATGGTGCCAACTAATCGGAGGGAACACGATGAATGAGAATGAAAAGGCCGTAAAGACCATGTCAAAAGTCGGCAAATGGAACCTGGTGCTCGGTATTGTTACGATTGTGAGCGGTATCAGCATGGGTGTGGTATTGATCGTACATGGGGCAAAACTTATACGTCAGAAATATCAGATTTTGATTTAGATGGGGAAATAAAATTGAAGGCCAATACAAAGAAATATATCAGAGTAGCGGGAAGAGTCTTGTTTGTACTCTACATCCTGCTGCTCGCTTACTTTCTGTTCTTTGCAGAATGGTATGGAAGAGGTATGCGTGTAGAGGGTGAATACCATTACAATCTGCATCTTTTTCGGGAAATATCGCGTTATTGGAAATACCAGGAACGCCTTGGATTTATGGCTGTATTTCTGAATCTGGCCGGCAATGTGATTGGTTTTATTCCGTTGGGGTTCATTCTTCCGGTTATACATCACAGATATAAACATATCTGGCTCGTCACGCTTCTGGGCTTCACATTCAGTCTTTTTGTGGAAACCATTCAGTTGTTTGTGCGGGTTGGGAGTTTTGATGTGGATGATATGCTGCTCAATACGCTGGGGACAGTGATCGGTTATATCTGTTTTCTCATTTGCGACAGGATTAGGAGAAGTTATGGCAAAAGAACATAAGTATACATTTGCACAAAAGGTACATTCTAAAAGTGGCAGGGATTCTTCGATTTTCGCGGGAATCTCTTTGCTGCTTTTTGTTGCGGCTGCGATTATTTCCTTTGCATACAAAGGAAAAGCAGGCGTTTATATAGGAGGCATTGCCCTGATGGCCATGCTTTTTTCTGTTTATGGATTTATTATTGGGCTGCGTGGATTCTCAGAGAAAAACTGTGCGCACACCCTGTGCATTACCGGCGCTATCAGCAATGGGATCATCATGGTCGGCTGGCTGGCACTTGCTTTGATCGGCATCTGAAAAACAAAGAGGTGGAACATTGACAGAAGTAGAATTATTTCAAAAAGAAACAGATTATCTGGAGGAACGGTATGAGATATCCCTGGAACGAATCAGGCAGATTCCAGAGGAAGTAAGCGTTCCGGAACCTTTTCGGGATTTCTTTCAGAAGACGGCGTCCTTTATCATAAGTATACCACAGGGGCGGATATGCAAAACGGATACCCCCAAGGAGAAGGCTGCCAGGAATCGAATGCTGTATGAGGATATTCTTCCGGAGAATTATGATCATTCCTATGGTAATCCAATTTATGCGGCAGAAAGGTTGGGTGAATCTTTCGGGAAACTGTTCAGTTTTCTGTATACGGAACTGAGAGGCATGATCGTCTATGCATACGAGGACCGCATGTGGGACAGTACGGTGCTGCAGGAATTATTTATTGAAGTATATAATGAGTTTGAACAAGAGATCCTGCCGGAGCCAAAAAGCATCCGGGAGATCTTATATTGGTATGTGAGCGACTACAGTGATCTTTTCGTGGAGGAACGCACCCGACAGATGTTGGACCCAGCCTGTGATTTTGCGGTAAAGATTATCGAGCATGCGGATCTGACCCAGACGGATTATCTGTATGACTTCGGGGAATATATCACGGAGAATGAACTGCGGACAGCAGCTTTTTTAAATACACTGTCCCAGAAAGAGATAGATGCCATGGCGCAGACCTTTACGGAGGGATACCGTATGGGATTTGTCAATACAAGAAAGGATATCACGAAGAAAAAGGTCGTGAATATCCGCTACAATCTTGGCTTTGAGCGAATGATCCGCGCGGCCATACAACAGTTTCGGGCTATGGGTCTGGAACCTGCCATCTACCGCGGGGCAACCCATGTGATCAATAAGCGGCTACAGCGCATCGGTTATATGGGAGCCATTCCCAACAAGCAGTTTGAGTACGATCACCGGAATGATGCGGCATTGTATCTGGATGAAGATTTTGTGCAGCGGCGGCTCCGTGTTCTGCAGACGGCTTATGAGAAGCAAAAGGAACTGGCAGCGGTACATGGCGGTCCGGCTGTGGTGGAGATTTTCGGGGAGAAGCCCTTTACTCCGGTACAGCATTCGTACGGCTACAGCCTGAGCCGGCATCAGCAGTCATTACAGGTGCAGTATGACAATCAGGCGGGACAGATTACCAACCGCTATATCAAAGGTGAGGAGCGTTCTTTTACCATTATCGCATACCCGGTACCGGAGATAGGGAAAGACTTTGTGAATATTTTCAGGGATACGGTGGTTATCAATACGCTGGATTATCATTTATATGAACAAATCCAACAGATTATGATCAATGCACTGGATCAGGGAGACCGGGTCCATGTCAAGGGGAAAGCCCCTAATGAGACGGATCTGTACGTGCAACTGCATGAACTGTCCAATCCAACTAAAGAGACGGTTTTTGAAAATTGCGTGGCAGATGTGAATATTCCCGTGGGAGAGGTGTTTACTTCTCCAAGATTAGCTGGAACCGAGGGCGTTTTGCATGTGAGTCAGGTATATTTAAATGAATTATCATATCAAAACTTGCGATTAGTCTTTCACAATGGTAAAATTACAGAGTACACTTGTGAAAATTTCCAGAAAGAATCTGAAAATGCATCCTATATTCAGGAGAATCTTTTGTTCCATCACAAAACACTTCCCATGGGAGAGTTTGCCATAGGTACCAACACGGCGGCTTATGTGATGGCGAGAAAGTATCAGATACAAGATAAGATGCCGATCCTTATCGCCGAGAAAACAGGACCACACTTTGCGGTGGGAGATACCTGTTACAGCTGGGAGGAGGACACGCCTGTCTATAATCCGGATGGCAAGGAGATCATAGCCAGGGATAACGAGGTGTCCGCGCTGCGAAAGACCGATGTGGATAAGGCGTATTTTGGATGTCATACAGATATTACGATTCCCTATGAGGAATTAGAATATATTAAAGTGGTAAAAGGAGACAAAGTACTGTTTTCTATTATCGAAGATGGTCGATTTGTTTTACCTGGAACAGAAAACTTAAATGTACCTTTAGAGGAGGAAGAACCATGGCAAAAGTAGGAATTGTTATGGGCAGTGATTCAGATATGCCGATTATGGCAAAGGCTGCCGATATTTTAGATCAGTTAGGTGTAGAGTACGAGATGACCATCATCTCCGCACACAGAGAACCGGATACATTCTTTGAATATGCGAAATCCGCAGAGGATAAAGGATGGAAGGTGATTATCGCCGGTGCCGGCATGGCAGCGCATTTGCCGGGCATGTGTGCAGCGATTTTTCCGATGCCTGTTATTGGTATCCCTATGCACACCACATCTCTTGGGGGAAGAGATTCCCTTTATTCTATCGTACAGATGCCTTCCGGTATTCCGGTTGCCACAGTTGCCATCAACGGCGGTGTCAATGCGGGACTTCTGGCAGCAAAGATCCTGGCAACTTCTGATGAAGCACTGCTGGGACGTCTCAAATCTTATTCTGAGACCTTAAAAGAGCAGGTAGAAGCAAAAGCAGCACGTTTGGATGAAGTAGGTTATAAAAACTATTAAAATAGAGATTATGAGGAGGTCATTATGGATTACAAAAAAGCAGGTGTAGATATCGAGGCAGGTTACAAATCGGTAGAATTGATGAAAGAGCACATCAAGAAGACCATGAGACCGGAAGTGCTGACTAATATCGGTGGATTCTCCGGTGCATTTTCCATGAGTGCATTCAAAAACATGGAAAAACCAACCCTGGTATCCGGTACAGACGGTGTAGGAACAAAACTGAAACTGGCATTTATTATGGACAAACATGATACCATCGGTATCGACTGTGTTGCTATGTGCGTAAATGACATCGCATGTGCAGGCGGCGAACCGCTTTTCTTCCTGGACTATATCGCATGTGGCAAAAATGTTCCCGAGAAGATTGCGAACATCGTCAGCGGTGTAGCAGACGGATGTGCCCAGTCCAGCGCAGCACTTATCGGCGGAGAGACGGCTGAAATGCCTGGATTTTATCCGGTTGACGAGTATGACCTGGCTGGTTTTGCGGTAGGTGTGGTAGACGAAAAAGATCTGATTACAGGAAAAGATTTAAAAGACGGAGATGTACTTATCGGTATGGCTTCTTCCGGTGTACATAGCAACGGATTTTCCCTGGTTCGTCAGGTCTTTGACATGACAAAAGAAGCACTCTCAAAAGAATATGACGAACTGGGGTGTACCCTTGGCGAGGCACTTCTGGCCCCGACCAAAATCTATGTGAAGGCACTGCGTTCTGTTAAAGAAGCAGGCGTTCGCGTGCGTGCATGCAGCCATATTACAGGCGGTGGATTCTATGAGAATATTCCGAGAATGCTGCCTGACGGTATGCGTGCTGTTGTGAAAAAAGACAGTTATCCGATTCCTCCTATCTTTACCCTTATGGCAAAGACCGGCGGTATCGAGGAGACCATGATGTACAATACGTACAATATGGGTATTGGTATGATGCTGGCAGTGGATGCGGCAGATGTGGAAAAAACAATGGAAGCAATCAAAGCGTCCGGTGAGACACCATATATCGTTGGCGAGATCAAGGCCGGTGAAAAGGGAGTAGAATTATGCTAAAAATGGCGGTTTTGGTGTCTGGAGGAGGAACAAACCTTCAGGCTGTCATAGATGCAATTGCAGATGAGACCATTACCAATGCGCGTATTGGTGTGGTAATCAGCAACAATGCCAATGCTTTTGCCCTGGAGCGTGCGAAAAAAGCGGGTATCCAGACAGAAGTGCTCTCACCCAAGAGTTTTGACAACAGAGAAGCGTTTAATTATGCACTGCTGGATCTGATCCAGTCCTACGAGGTGAATTTTATTGTGCTGGCAGGATGTCTGCTGACGATTCCGGAGATACTGGTAGAAAATTACCCGAATCGGATTATCAATATCCATCCGTCCCTGATACCTTCTTTCTGCGGAAAGGGCTATTATGGACTGAAGGTGCATGAGGCAGTACTTGCCCGCGGATGCAAGGTGACCGGTGCTACGGTACATTTCGTAGATTCTGGCGTGGATACCGGAACGATCATTCTGCAGAAGGCTGTGAAGGTTCATTACGGGGATACACCGTCTGAATTGCAGCAGCGTGTCATGGAGCAGGCAGAGTGGGAGATTCTGCCCCGGGCGATTAATCTCATTGCCAATGACAAAATCAACGCAGATGATAGTTATCTGCGTATTCGTGAGCAGCATACAGAGGAGAGAACAAAATGAAAGTACTGATTATCGGAAGCGGCGGAAGAGAGCATGCTATCGCAGTAGCTGTCGCAAAAAGTCCTAAAGTAGATAAAATATATTGTGCACCGGGCAATGCAGGTATTGCGCAGTTGGCTGAATGTCTGGATATAAGCGCCATGGAATTCGACAAGCTGGTTGACTTTGCAAAGGCGGAAAAGATCGATCTGACTATCGTTGGTATGGATGATCCGCTGGTGGGCGGTATCGTGGATGCTTTTGAAGCGGAGGGCCTGCGTGTATTCGGACCGCGCAAAAATGCAGCGATTTTGGAAGGCTCCAAAGCGTTTTCCAAAGACCTTATGAAAAAATACAATATTCCAACCGCAGGCTATGAGAATTTTGAGGATGCCGGGAAGGCACTGGAATATCTGGAAACAGCAAAATTCCCTATCGTTTTAAAGGCGGACGGACTGGCACTGGGAAAAGGTGTTTTGATCTGTAATACCCTGGAGGAAGCCAAAGAGGGCGTCCAGTCTATTATGATGGATAAAAAATTCGGTACCGCGGGAAACACCATGGTTGTCGAAGAATTTATGACAGGTCGTGAGGTTTCCGTGTTGTCTTTTGTGGATGGGAAAACCATCAAGACCATGACTTCTGCACAGGACCATAAGCGTGCCGGGGACGGGGATACAGGCTTGAATACCGGCGGTATGGGAACTTTTTCACCGAGCCCCTTCTATACAGAGGAAGTGGATGCATTCTGTGAGAAATATGTATATCAGGCGACGGTGGATGCCATGGCGGCAGAGGGAAGAGAATTCAAAGGCATTATTTTCTTTGGACTGATGCTGACCGAAGAGGGACCGAAGGTATTGGAGTACAATGCCAGATTCGGTGATCCGGAGGCACAGGTAGTACTGCCGAGAATGAAAAATGATCTGGTGGAAGTGGTGGAAGCCTGCATTGACGGCACTCTGGATCAGATAGATCTGCAGTTTGAGGACAATGCGGCCGTATGTGTGGTACTTGCTTCACAGGGATATCCGGTTTCTTATGAAAAAGGATTTGTCATCAACGGACTTGAGAAATTTGATGACAAAGAAGGCTACTATGTATTCCATGCAGGTACAAAGCAGACATCGGAAGGTATCGTGACCAACGGCGGAAGAGTGCTGGGTGTGACCGCAAAAGGAAAAGATCTGAAGGAAGCCAGAGCCAATGCATATGAAGCAATCAAACTGGTAGAGTTCGATAATAAATATTATCGGAATGATATAGGAAAAGCAATCGACGAAGCGTAATTGCTTAGTATACAGAACGCACCGGGTAAAGAAATGTACCTGGTGCGTTTGACTTTCTTGCATTTCATGGAAACATCTGTTATAGTGTTCGTATAACAAGCATAAACAAAAGAAGGACAGGTGGAGAAATGGTGATTCAGATCGATTTCAACAGCGATGAAGCGATTTACCTGCAATTAAAAAATCAGATTATCCTGGGGATCGCCACTGCGCGTATTCGGGAGGGGGAAACTTTACCGTCTGTGAGGCAGTTGGCAGAAACCATCGGCATAAATATGCATACAGTAAATAAAGCCTATGCGGTGCTCAAGCAGGAAGGCTTCCTGACCATAGACCGCAGAAGAGGGGCCATGATTGTCATTGACTATGACAAAATAAGGGCTGTAGAGGAAATGAAAGAAGAACTGCAGATGGTACTGGCCAAAGGCAGTTGTAAAAATATCAGTAAAGAAGAAGTACACGCGTTGATTGACGAAATATATACCGAGTACAGGTAGGAGGCTAGCATGAAAGACAATTATTCAGAACAGGCAAAAAATGCCCTGCTGTTGGCGGAACGGACCGCCCGGTACTGCAAACATACTTATATAGGAACAGAACATATTCTTGTGGGACTTCTGAAGGAAGTCAGCGGAACAGCCAGCATGGTATTGTCTGAGGCCAATGTGGAAGAGGATAAGATCATGGAACTTATTGATAAACTTATCGCACCCCAGAGCAATGTGACCTATGCCACCAGCCAGGAATATTCGCCAAGGGCGGAGAAGATCCTGTCAGACAGCCAGAACGAGGCGGCTGCACTGCAGTCTAATAAGGTGGGGACCGAGCATATTCTCATGGCACTTTTGAAAGATACAGACTGTGTGGGAACTCGTCTGCTCCATACCATGGGGGTAAATATCCAGAAATTATTCGGGGATATTCTTGTGGCTATCGGTGCGGATCAATTCTACAGCCGAGATGATATTATGAGTGGGCGGGCCATGCGCCAGCAGGGCAGCAGTGCCACACCGACCCTGGACCAGTACAGCCGTGATCTGACGGAGGCTGCTGCGGAGGGCAAATTGGATCCGGTGGTTGGCCGGGAGCAGGAGATCAACCGGGTGATCCAGATTTTAAGCAGAAGAAACAAGAACAATCCCTGCCTGATCGGGGAGCCGGGCGTGGGCAAAACAGCTATCGCCGAGGGGCTTGCCCAGCGCATCGTCTGGGGTCTGGTTCCGGAAACTGTGAAAAATAAAAGGCTGGTGGTGCTGGACCTGTCCGGTATGGTCGCTGGTTCCAAATACCGGGGAGAATTCGAGGAGCGTATCAAGAATGTCGTGAAAGAGGTAGCCGAGAACAAAGGCATACTTCTGTTTATTGACGAACTGCATACGATTATCGGTGCCGGCGGCGCGGAGGGGGCTATGGATGCGTCCAATATACTGAAGCCCTCCTTGTCCAGAGGCGAGATACAGCTCATCGGTGCTACCACCCTGGAAGAATACCGGAAGTATATTGAGAAGGATGCTGCGCTGGAACGCCGTTTTCAGCCGGTGACAGTGGATGAACCGACACCACAGCAGACAGAAGAGATTTTAAAAGGCCTTCGCCCTTATTACGAATCGCACCATGGGGTAAAAATCACGGACGAAGCGTTGTCGGCGGCAGTGGCCATGGCAACACGCTATATTTCGGACCGTTTTCTGCCGGATAAAGCCATTGACCTCATCGATGAGGCTGCATCCAAGGTGCAGCTGGGTGGATTCCGTGCGCCGGAAGCACTTGTGCAGGGCGAACAGGAGATCAAAGAACTGATTCGTCAGAAAGAAGATGCTATCCGGGCGGATGACTTTGATCTTGCCAGGGAATTACAGCAGGAACAGGAAGAAAAACAAAAAAAACTGCAGACAGCAAAGAAGCGGTATGAGAAAAAATGTGCGGCTGCCGATCTGGTGGTGGATGAAGACACCATTGCAGTCATGGTATCCGAATGGACCAAGATCCCGGTACAGAAACTGGCAGAAAAAGAATCAAAACGTCTGGTACATCTGGAAGCGGAACTGCATCAGAGAGTCATCGGACAGGATGAGGCTGTTACCGCCGTGGCGAAAGCAATCAAGCGTGGCCGTGTGGGACTCAAAGACCCAAACAGACCGACCGGTTCGTTCTTGTTCCTGGGCCCGACAGGTGTGGGGAAAACAGAATTATCCAAGGCTGTAGCTGAGGCTGTTTTTGGCACAGAACAGTCCATGATCCGTGTAGACATGTCGGAATATATGGAGAAACACAGTGTATCCAAACTGATCGGCTCGCCGCCAGGCTATGTGGGCTATGAAGAGGGCGGACAGCTCAGCGAAAAGGTGCGCCGCAATCCATACAGCGTTATCTTATTTGATGAGATCGAAAAGGCACATCCGGATGTATTTAATATCCTTCTGCAGGTGTTGGATGACGGACATATTACAGATGCCCAGGGAAGAAAGGTTGATTTTAAAAACACCTGCATCATCATGACGTCCAATGCCGGAGCGCAGGCTATTATTGAACCAAAGAAATTGGGCTTTGCTTCCAAAGAAGATGCCAAGAAGGATTATGAGCACATGAAGAGTGGCGTTATGGAAGAAGTGCGCCGTATGTTCAAACCGGAATTCCTCAATCGTATTGACGAGATTATCGTCTTCCATGCATTGAGCAAGGAAGAAATCCGAAAGATCGTCAATATCCTGCTGCACACCCTGACGAAGCGGGCCAAAGACCAGATGGATATCACGCTGAAAATACAGCCTTCAGTAAAGGCGCATCTGGCGGAAGCAGGTTATGACAGCAAATATGGGGCGAGACCGTTGCGCCGTGCTATCCAGAGCAAACTGGAGGATAAGCTGGCAGAACAGATTCTGGACGGAAGTATTGTAGGCGGGGACCAGGTGACAGTCGGAATGTCTAAAAAAGATATTAAATTTTCGGTCACGCACTAGAATAATAGGTCGAATTATTGTATAATTATTTCACAACTTGGGAGAGACTTAAGTCCCTGATTGAATAAGAAATATACCGGGAGGGCACATAAGATGTCAGTAGTAAAGGAATTAATCCGTACAGAAAATGACGGCAGTATCAGTTTTGGTAATTACGAATTGGATACCAAGTCCAAGCTATCCGATTTTGAACATGATGGCGACATGTATAAAGTAAAGACCTTTAAGGAGATTACCAAATTAGAGCGCAATGAGATGTTTGTGTATGAATCTGTTCCAGGCACCACGGTGACAGGTCTTACTTATTCAGAGAAAGGTATTGCTTTCCAGGTGGAAGGATCGGAAGATGCACAGATTACCGTAGAATTAGAAGCGGATACTGCGTATGAGATTTTTATCAATGGAGAGCTGGCAGATCAGATTCTGACCAACCTCGGCGGAAAACTTTCCTTTAGTGTAGAACTGGAACAGGCCAGTGATGTGGCAGTCCGTATCGAAAAGCAGTAATAATACAAATGGCGGGACAGGCTCCGAGCATTGACTCGGGTCCTGTCTCTTTTAGTTTGGAGGAAGAAACAACATGGCAAAGGCAAAAAAGACAGTCTTTTTCTGTCAGAACTGCGGGTACGAATCCGGTAAGTGGATGGGACAGTGTCCGGGGTGCAGAGAATGGAATACTTTTGTGGAGGAGACGGTTACTCCCAGCAGTGGAAGCAGCAGTAAAAGAAATGTGGACCGGGGGCAGAATGAGCCGGTGCAGCTATCAAAGGTGCAGATGAATGAGGACGAGCGAACGACTACGGGCATAGGGGAACTGGACCGTGTGCTGGGCGGTGGCATCGTTCAGGGATCGTTGGTGCTGGTAGGCGGTGATCCGGGTATCGGCAAATCTACGCTGCTTTTGCAGGTATGCCGACAACTGGCCCTGCAGGGCAGACAGGTACTCTATATCTCAGGGGAAGAATCTCTGCGGCAGATTAAACTGCGCGCCCAGCGTATCGGTGATATCAGTGATAATCTGTTGCTGCTGTGTGAGACGAATCTGGAGATAATCCGTTCTATTATAGAAAAGAAAAAGCCGGATGTGGTGATCATTGATTCGATCCAGACCATGTACAATGAGGAAGTTTCTTCGGCTCCGGGCAGTGTTTCCCAGGTGAGGGAGTCCACAGGCGTGCTTATGCAGATCGCCAAGGGCCTTGGGGTGTCTATTTTTATTGTTGGTCATGTGACGAAGGATGGCAATGTGGCAGGACCTCGTGTACTGGAACATATGGTGGACACGGTGTTGTATTTCGAGGGGGATCGCCATGCGTCTTACCGGATTTTGCGTGGAGTGAAGAATCGTTTTGGATCCACCAATGAGATCGGTGTCTTTGAGATGCGTGACGTGGGTCTTGTGGAGGTGCAGAATCCTTCGGAATATATGCTGAATGGAAAGCCGGAAGGGGCATCCGGGTCTATTGTGGCCTGTTCTATAGAAGGAAGCCGGCCGATTCTCATTGAGATCCAGGCGCTGGTGTGTAATACGAATTTCGGTCTGCCAAGAAGGACTGCTGCGGGAACGGATTATAATCGTGTGAATCTGCTGATGGCGGTGCTGGAAAAAAGAGTTGGGATGAATCTGTCGAATTGTGATGCTTATGTTAATATTGCAGGTGGTATTAAGATGAATGAACCGGCCATTGATCTCGGGATTCTGCTGGCGGTGGTGTCTAGTTATAAAGATATTGTGATCAGCGATAAGACTATTGCTTTTGGGGAAGTGGGCTTAAGCGGTGAAGTGCGGGCGGTTACCATGGCGGAACAGAGAGTAATGGAGGCGAAGAAACTGGGATTTGAGACGGTTATTCTGCCGAAGTCCTGTATGGGGAATTTGAAGAATGTGAAGGGGATACGGCTGGTGGCGGTTAGCTCGGTGAAAGAAGCCATTGCAGCGATACGATAGAGGGTGAATGGATGGATGGAGGGACGGACGGACGCCGCCGAAGGTGCTGCCGCATTCCACCACAAAGCGGGCGCCATAGCAGGCGCTGCCCCACATCTATGCAAAGGCGTGCAACGCTCCGATGAACTATCTGTCAACTTCGACTAAGAGACTCAGGAATGCCTTCGTCTCTAAGTCTGCGTAGACAGAGGATTTCATCTGCGCTAAGGGCGCACGCTGATTTCTTTGCATAGATGTGGGCAGTGCCTGCTATGGCGCCCGCTTTGTGGTGGAATGCGGCAGCGCCTTCGGCGGCTGGGGTTGAAATGGGGGGAAGAGTGATGCCAGAAAAAATTCTCTGTGCGGCAACTAACTCAGGGTTTTGGGTAACAGGAAGCAGTAAAGAGTATCCCTTACCCAATCGAAGCACGAATGTAGTGGCAGAGCATATAATTGTTTGTCTAAATGGGTAAGGAACAGAAAGAACTGCGGATGCTTACCCAAAGGGACGGTGGAAAAATTACCTATGCGGCAACTAACTCAGGGTTTTGGGTAACAGGAAGCAGTAAAGAGCATCCCTTACCCAGCCGAAGCACGAATGCAGCCGCAGGTCATATAATTGTTTGTCTAAATGGGTAAGGAACAGAAAGAACTGCGGATGCTTACCCAAAGGGAAGGTGGAAAAACTCCCCATGCAGTAACTAACTCAGGGTTTTGGGTAACAGGAAGTAGTGAGAAGCATCCCTTACCCAATCGAAGCACGAATGCAGTGGCAGGTCATATAATTGTTTGCCTAAATGGGTAAGGAACAGAAAGAACTGCGGATGCTTACCCAAAGGGAAGGTGGAAAAACTCCCCATGCAGTAACTAACTCAGGGTTTTGGGTAACAGGAAATACGGAAGAGTATCCCTTACCCAGCCGAAGCACGTATGCAGCCGCAGGACATATAATTGTTGGACAAGAGATGGAACTCAGTTTGGGAAATAAGAAAATCGAGAAAAGGTGAAAAGAGAGACGAAAAGTTTCAAGGGGTGAAAAAGATGAAAAAGATCGAAAAATGGCTTGACTTTGAGTGGGGAAAATGATATTATTTAATTCGCTCGTGTGAACGGGTGGTTATGAAATAAGAAGTTAAAAAAAGAATCAAAAAAGTGTTGACAAGAAAGACTGCACATGATATTATATCAAAGTTGCGTCTGACACAGACGGCACGAAAGAACATTGATAACTGAACAGTGAAACACATTACTCGAAGATTCAAAAGAGATTAATGAAACGAACCGTCCTTATTAATAAGGACAACCTAAAAACAGTAATGGATAATGAAGCTAGCAGCTTTT
>JAQUWF010000066.1 GCA_028692975.1 Lachnospiraceae bacterium | reverse complement strand
CAAACTGTCTTTTAAAATGCTGCACAATATCCCCCGGCTGGAAATCTCTTCTCATACCCACTTCCTCCTGTTTACATTCTATTATACCATAAACACTAAACTCGAAGGCACCTCGTTAAGTGTTCATAGTATATCGTGTAATGTCTTCTTTCTCAGCGGAAATCAAACACCAAGCTACTCCTCCACCATATAATCATTATAATCCGCTTCCGTTGCAAAAAGCATATAATTTCCATTCACGCATCCCATATACCCATTATCCACAACATATCCCTTCATCTGGTTTACCTCCCTTGCATGTGCAACAATCCCTTTATGTTTCTTTCTATACTCAGGATATCACGCAAGGTGTCCAATAAAAATGCCACCATAAAAATCCCTCTCGGCAGACGTTTCCATCTGATGAGAGGGGATTTTTCTTGCTACGCAACTTTACTTTTTCAATCTTTCTAACTCAGCCTTAAGTTCTTCAATCTCTTTCATCTGTTTCTCAAGAGTTTTATCCTTCTCCGTCAGGGTTTTCTTCTGCTCCTCGATTTCCTTTGCCTGCTCTTCTATCATATATCGGGTCGTGTTTCGGTCCATGATCTCCAATGCTTCTGAAAACATACCTATCAACTCCTCCGGCTTTGCCTGAAACTCCATGATTTCCCTGTACAATGCTATAAAATCCGGATATGCCTCCAAAATGCGGAGCATGTCCTCCAGATTATCCGAACTGAGAAAGCACAGCCATGCATCCAGTTCTTTAATCTCATTGTGCGTGTTTTTATGAAAGTTGTCAAGAAAAATATCCAGGGGAATGTAAATGTATTCCTGCAGCATATTAATGTCTATCCCCGTGTCGAATTCCTGCTTTCCGTAATGATAATAGTCCTCCGGGTTGAATATCATTTTGAAGAACGGGTCATAAGTAATCAATAGCCCCCGTTTCCCCATGCAGAATTCCAGCATCTGTTCCTGCATGCTTTTGCTCAGATTCAGGAACTGGGCATACATGTTCTCATCCGCCTTGATCAGCGCCAGTATCTGCTCCCTCGTTCTTCTTTTAAGACCGGTTTGTTCCAATGAAGCATTGTTGTTTTCTTGCATTTTCATCCTCTTTTCCGCGGGCAAAAAAGAGGATCCCCGTATCCCTTCCCTGCCGCCACTATTAAATTGTACTCTGTAGAAATATTTGGCTGAATCAGCCGGAATACTTGATTTTCTAAGGAAACGAACGTTTCCTGATTAGAATACGTTCAGTATATCATGCTTGTTCTATTATTACAATCAAAATTATTTTATTTTCAGCAGCAGCCGTTCCAGGGATTCCTCAAATCTTTCGTCATCCTCTTTCGTCCGCTTCGCCGGGCCTTTGGTGTGGTGTTTGCCCTTGCCCATTCTGGCTTTTTTGGCCAGATGGCGTTCCATTAACATCTGATCGATGTTGTCGTTGGTATACCATTTTCCGCTTTGATGGATACCATAAGCACCCTTCCCCAGAATCATAGCCGCCACGCCATAATCCTGCGTTACCACCACATCACCCTTCCGGCATAGATTAAGCAGCGCAAAATCCACTGCATCCGCGCCCGCACCGATGATTTTCACCTCACTGTACGTCGAATGCATAACATGGTTCGTATCACACAAAATAACACACGGAATATGCTGTTTCTCGGCAATCCGCTCAACGATATTCGTAACCGGGCAGGCATCCGCATCTATTAAAATCTGCATTTACATTCTCTCCTCTTTTATAAATCTTTTTCTATTGTACCATTTATATCCCTTTTACTCCACCCGGTAAAAGCAAAAAAGCACAGCAAAAAAAGCCTGCAGACTGTCTAAACAATCTACGGCCCTTTTTACACCTGCATATACAACTGGATGTTTCTACGCCCACCGGGCAATGGCCTGGCTCAGAAAGTCTGCACAGCCATTCACATTTCTATCATAATACTCCGCAAATCGCTGATCCGCCTGATACATCTGTCCAATACCGCTGTGCATTTCCGGCATATACTTTTTTGTGGTCATGGAAAGCCATTCACGGTGATGTTCCACAATCTGCTTTGCAGTATCGCTCTCCACCGACTCACCGCTCTTAACCGCCCTTGCCAGTTCCTCCAGAATCTGTCCTTCCAGTTCAGAAAATTTCTCATACTCTTCCTTCGTCATGTTCAGCCGTTTCTGGTTGGATACTTCCACCTCTTCCTCCCCATACTTTTCTCTTATCTCGGTGCCATATTTCTTTTCATTTTCTTCCACTGCATGTTTCTTAAATGCCTCAAAACGTTCCTTATCGCCCATTTCATATTCTCCTTTCATGGATGACAGCGTGTGTTTGATATTCAAAATCAAATCCTCTGTCCTCTTTTTCTGTTGTTCCAATTCCAGAAGGTGTTCCTGCAATGCCTTACGCACATCGAATTTTGCATCATAAAGCGTAGCTGCAATCTCCTCCAGCTCCAGGCCCCGTTCCCGATAAAACAGAATCTGCTGCAAAATCTCCAGTTCCTGCCCTCCATAAAAACGGTACCCCGCCTCGCTGGTGCGCGATGGTTTCAGCAGACCGATCTCATCATAATAGCGCAGTGTCCGTGCACTGACACCCGCCAGTTGTGACAATTGTCTTATACTGTATTCCATTTACTTTCCCTCCTGTAAGGAAACTATACCGCTTTCCGCAGCGTCAAAGTCAAGAAGAATATTCCTGTGGTTTTCGGCCTTTCATTCGCTTCTGTCACGCTCTCATCTCAACGAATGATATGAATAGTTCAGTTGCATTTTATCCAACAGTTCCTTTTCTCTTTTGTGGCAGGTAAAGATCAATACCTGCTGTTTCTGCTTTGCCAGCCACCGGAGAGCCTGCATAAGACGCTTCTCATCATACATGGCAAAAACATCGTCCAAAAGCACCGGCATGGGTTCATCCTCGCAAAGAATCTGGCTGACCGCCATGCGCAGGGCGAAATATACCTGTTCTATGGTGCCCCGGCTCAAGTGTTCCAATGGAATATAATGTTCACTGGAATGCACACCCATATTAAAGTTCTCATCAATCTGGATTTTCTCGTACCGACCTTCGGTCAGTTCACAAAGAATTTCCGACATGCGTGTTTTTAACTCCTCACCGATAGCCTGCTGCATAGCCACCGCAATATCTGCAATATGCTGGGTCGCCATCTGGATAGCCTGCAAGTCTTCTTCCTCCGGACTGGCCTGGATCTCGGCTTCGCAATAGACCTGGTAGTCTTCCTGCACATTCTCCAGCTGGATGGTCTTCTCCTGAATATCCTCCTGATAGCGTTCCATACTCCAGCGGAGCTTCTCTTTTTCCAGCATGCGCTGACGCTGCTGTTCTTCTTTTTCCCGCTGAAGGGCTTCCAGACGCTGCTGCTCTTCCAGTTCCTTCTGGGCGGCCTCCAGTATATCCGTTTCCACTTCCGCACGTTCCGGTTCCGTCTCTTCTTCCGGCTCCGGCACGCTTTTTGGGCTCTTCTTCCATTTTCTATTACTGATTATGAACAGTGCCAGGATAACCACAGCCGCCGCCACAATAATCACTGTTTTCCACATCATATCCGGTGCAAACATACAACCGATAAAAGCCAGAACCGCAATGGCTACTGTCACCGCCATCCGTCTGGAGTTATGCATATTTTCTGCATTCTGCCGCTGCTGGGCCACCTTCTGCTCCGCTATCTTCCGCTGTGATTCCGCTGCCGCCTGCTGCCTTTCCGCTTCCAGGCGCTGCTGCTCCTGATCTTCTTTCTTCTGCTGTTCCAGACGCTCCTGTTCCTGCATCTTTGCCAGCTCTGCCTGTCTGCGCTCTTCCTCCCGGCGTTGTTGCGCCTCCACCCGGAGGATCTCGTTCTGCTTCTGGCTCAGACTGCGTTTTGCATCCTCCAGCTCGTCCTGAATATAATCAATATGAGTAGAAAGTTCCCTCTTTCGGCTCTCCCGTTCCTGCTCACCCTGGCGTTTCAGGGTTTCCTGCTCTTTTTTTCTCTTCTTCAGTGTATCCAGCGCCTCCTGGATATTCAGGTCACCGTCACCGCTTCCCTGATAATTCGCCATATAATTCCGCAGTTCCACCACCAGCCCGTCATCAGTCTGGCTCTTTAACTGCCCAATAGAAACCGTATTATCATAAACCGTCTCACTCATACCGCCCAGAAGCATATCCAGATCTCCGTGCTCCACTGACAGAGTTTCCCCATCCGTCTCGCATATCAGTTCACTCTTGGGCTTTGTTTTCTGGAAACTGCGGCTGAGACGGAATGTCTTCCCGCCGCTTTCCATGCGCATGCTGCCCGCATAATAATGTTCATTCTCCCAGGGCTCGTATCGGCTGTACACGTCTGTCTTCGCCGCTCGCCCGCGCAGTTTGCGTATGCCAAAGAGCATACCCCGGATAAAGGTATGCAGCGTGGTCTTGCCGCTCTCATTCTCCCCGTAGATCACATTGAGTCCCGGATCGAATGTTATGGTCTTGTCCTGAAACTGGCCAAAATTCTTGGCTGTCACATCTTTTAATATCATCCTTATTCCTTTGCCTCCAACATGGCCTGCAGCCCATAATACAGGGCCTTGCTCTCCACTCTGGTTCTGCCCTCTTTGGGAAAGCTGTCGATAAATTTACCGATCAGTGTGCCCTCATACTGCTCCGAAAGTCTGTCAAAATCATAATCCGGCTGGGTCTCGTCCACGATCTCCACAATATTGCCCAGAGTCTTTAACTGGGGCAGCGCAAAGGTCACATCCGCATCCCGGTAACCGGTCAGCGTAAGTTTGTAAATATTGTCCGCTCCACACGCCTGCATGCGCTCCCGGATCCGATCTGCCAGAGACAACTGGGTCGTGGCCGTGTCGATCTGGATTTCCTCATGGCAGTAACTGCGGCAGGCCGCCTCCACGAAATGAGCCGAAATCTTTCCGTTCTCAAAAACTCCCTTAATATAGCCATGTTTACCTATATCATTCTTATCCAGCGGTTCCAGCACACCTGCATAAGCTATGGCATTCTCCTGAAGAATCTGTGGTTTGTGAATATGTCCCAATGCAATATAATCAAAACCCACATCCGCCAGTTTCCGCATATTTATGGGGATATGCTTCTCGTCCCCGCCGTGGGCCACCAGAATATGGCAGGCATCTGCGTGTTCCGATTCCAGCAGTGTCGCACCGTCATCGTAGGTCTGATTATAAACAGGCTCCAATATCTCCCGGTTAACATAACTCATCCCATACACATATGTATAAATGTGCGGAATATATCTGGATACGCAGTGGTCCTCCCACAGGCAGATCACATTCTCCGGCCACGCGAAGGTACGGTAATGGGAATCCGCCTTCAGATAATCATGATTTCCTGCAATCAGCACCACTGTGGTACCCGGTATGCCCTCGAATAAATAGGCCACCTCTTTTAATTCCCGCACAAGGGGCTGTCCGTGAAAGAGATCACCGGAAATAAGGAGCAGGTCCGCGCCCTCCTCCTTAATCCCATCGATCACTCTGCGAAAACTATCCCATATCTCCTGCTGCCTCGTCTCATTCCAAGGATATCCCACATCAGGGGCTGCCCCCAGATGTACATCCGCTATATGAACAAATTTCATAATCCCTCACATTCCTTATAATTCGCAGTTTTTCACCGTACGTGGGAATGGCAGTACGTCGCGGATATTGGTCATACCCGTCAGGTACATAACGCAGCGCTCAAAGCCCAGTCCAAATCCCGCATGTCTGGTGGAACCATATTTGCGCAGATCCATATAGAACCCGTAATCTTCTTCCTTCAGTCCCATTTCCTCCATACGTCCTTTTAGTTTCTCATAGTCGTCCTCTCTCTGGCTGCCGCCGATGATCTCGCCTATACCAGGTACCAGACAGTCCATAGCCGCTACGGTCTTGCCGTCCTCATTGAGTTTCATGTAGAACGCCTTGATTTCCTTGGGATAATCCGTCACGAAAACAGGTCCCTTGAAGACTTCTTCGGTCAGATAACGCTCATGCTCCGTCTGCAGATCGGTTCCCCAGGAAACCTTATATTCAAATTTATCGTTATTTTTCTCCAATATTTCAATAGCCTCTGTGTAAGTCACATGGCCGAATTTAGCCCCAGCCACATGTTTCAGGCGGTCGACAAGTCCTTTATCCATGAAAGAATTAAAGAAATTCATCTCTTCCGGTGCATGCTCCAGCACATAATTGATCACGTATTTCAGCATTCCTTCTGCCAGATCCATATCATCCTCCAGATCTGCAAATGCAATCTCCGGCTCGATCATCCAGAACTCAGCCGCGTGGCGGGTGGTGTTGGAATTCTCTGCACGGAACGTCGGTCCGAAGGTATAAATATTGCGGAACGCCTGGGCGTAAGTCTCTCCATTTAACTGGCCTGATACGGTCAGACTGGTCATTTTGCCGAAGAAATCCTCACTGTAATCAATAGCCCCATCCTCTGTTTTCGGCAGATTGTCCATATCCAGTGTGGTCACCTGGAACATTTCGCCAGCTCCTTCACAGTCACTTCCTGTGATCAGCGGTGTATGCACATAGACAAATCCTCTGTCCTGGAAATACTGATGGATCGCATAAGCGATCAGGGAACGCACGCGGAATACGGCCTGGAAGGTATTGGTTCTCGGACGCAGATGTGAAATCGTGCGCAGATATTCCAGACTGTGACGCTTCTTCTGCAGCGGATAGTCCGCCGTTGACATGCCTTCTACGGTAATCTCTGCAGCCTGGATCTCGAAAGGCTGTTTCGCCTGAGGTGTCGCCACCAGTGTACCTTTTACGATAATCGCAGCGCCAACATTCAGTTTGCTGATCTGTGCGAAATTCTCCATGGTGTCATTGTAAACTACCTGCATAGTCTCAAAAAATGTGCCGTCATGAACTACCAGAAAACCAAATGTCTTGGAGTCACGCACGCTGCGCAGCCATCCTCCTATGGTCACTTCCTTGTCCAAAAATGCTTCCTGATCCTTGTAAATCTCTCGAATAGTTGTCAATTTCATAATTTTCCCTTTCTCGTTGTTTCTTATAATTTTTCGCAGAACTCGATTCTTTCTTTGTTCGGTCCTTCTATAATGAAATAGCGTATCCCTCTCTCCCAAAAAGGCAACGACTGTATTTCCGGTGTTAATAGAGTATACCCGACTTTTTGTATCTCCTCAAAAAGAGTTTCGATGTCGTGTACATCCAATGCCATGTGATCGATAGCGCCGTCCTTTAGGACTGCCTGATGATTCTGGTAGGTCTCAATCTGAAGATCCTCCAGCTGCAGAAAAGCAACCAGTTCCTCACCGTTCGCCACCCGGTAAATAGTATCAAATCCAAGGCCCTCATAAAATGCGATGGTTTTCTCAATGTTGTTGGTCGGAATGCCAATGTGCTGTAATCTATTTATATATTTGCCAACACCCATAACTTCTCCTTCCCGCCTGACCTCTCTTTTATATGATAAAATAATAAGAGACAGGACTCTAAAAAGTTCCTGCCTCTTATTATAATGGTTCTACATACTTTAATCAAGTTGGTAAATTGCATCTTAACTGAGTTTTCCCACCGCCGCATAGCCATTGGTCCGGTCGTATGCGTAAATGTGGTCATAACCCACCAGATAGAAGGTATCCCCGATAAACATACCGCGCACATTGCTGGTACCGCTTGGGAACATCTCTGTCGTAACTGCCTGAGCGAATTCATTGACGAAGCCCTCACCCGGATCGTAGGAAAAGATCATGTAGGTGTCGCCGCTGTTCTGATCCCAATCATAAGTCATAAATCCAATCACGTTTTCCGTATCATCGATCATCAACGCCTTATAATTATCCAATGCGGAACTTCCATCCACATTTTCCAGTACCGCTTTATTGACCTCAGAAAGATTTGCGAGATCAGAGATGTCGAACATGGACAGTTTCAACCCTTTTCGTTCCGACGTTTCGGGATCCGTCTCATAGCCCATACCCAGCAGTTTATTCTCTCCATAAAAATGCAGATACTGGGAAAATCCTGTTACTTTCAGTTCATCAAGCACCACCGGGTTCGTCACATCGGACAGATCCACACAGAACAGTGGATCCATGTTGCGGTAGGTCACAAAATATCCTTTATCCCCCATAAATCTTGCAGACTGAATCTGCTCACCCGGAGCCAGATTATCCACTTTGCCGGTCAACTGCATATTCTCATCGAAAATGTACAGTCCATTGGTAGCTTCGCGTGACCAGTCCGTGGTCACAACACGGAAATGTCCGTCGTACTCACTCATGGAAAAACTGTCATTGATATAGCCCGGCACCGTGCTGGCTGCCTTTGGTGTGATCACGCCGTCCGCAAAATCCACCTTCACAATGGAGGTGCCGTCGTAGCTGGCATTCCATTCCCATGTCTCGATATAAATGCTGTTCTGACTCACATAGTACTTGTTGCTCACGGAGAGGATGGCCCTTGAATTCACCACCTGCTCCGGCTGTTTCAAATCAACCGAAGTCATAATCAGGTAAGTTCCGCTGTCCGCATTCTTTGGAAGGAAAATGCTGTCTGCATCCAATGCTTCCTGATTTACCCTTGGAATATAACCGTCTGACAGTGAAGTCTCGCTGTACGGAACCGCGTCATCCGCACTGCCGTCCCCACGCAGGCACGGATTCGGTGAATTGTACTCCGTAAACAGATACACATAATCCCCAATCTTGCGGGAAGTCTGATAATATCCGTCCTGGGAAATCTCTCCCTTCAGAACCGGTTTGGTGCGGTCTGAAATATCATAGGTCAGCACACAGGTCTGTTCCTGATTATCTAGGGAATAAACGCCCAGATTCTGCTGAAGCAGATCCGTACTCAGCCGATGCACCATAAGTACCAGCGTGTCGCCGTCCACATACATCTCGAAGATGCTGTCACTTACGTTGTTTTTGGGATCGATCACCGACACTTCCTTCAGATTCGCCCCATCTGCCTTAATAATGCGCACTCCGTTGCTTTCATTCATCACATAGATATATTCCCCATCTGTCTTGACCACATCGCCTTCATCCACGCCTGCCTCCTGGATATTCGTCTCGGAATAAGAAGCCCCGCTGCCACTGCCGCCATAGGCCACCGCTGAATCGCTTGCCACTTCCTCACTGGTTGCCGCACTTTCCTCCTTATTGACTGCACTGTCTACGCTGGCACCGCCAACCATATCCCGTGCATAAGAATTCTGCTGCTCATAAACACTTGCCACTTTGTTATAGACCTCTTCATAATCTGCCGCTGCAGTGAGCATACCCTCCAGTTCCACCTGCTGTGGCTCTGCCATGATGCCTGCTGTATCCGAGGATGGCTCCTCTTTCATCTGGACCGTTTCGTCCGCTGCACCCTCCGCCACAGTATCTGCGGTAGCCAGCCCCTGACCTGAATTGGTCCCACCTATACGCGGCACGACCACACCCAGCACGACCACCACGACTGCCGCTGCTGCCACAAGGCCTCCATACGCAAATATTTTGCTCATCCGGCTCTTTTCCGGTCTGCCCTCCAGCTTTTCCCCTATCTTTTCGGGGGTCAGACCTTCTGGTATCTCTATTTTCTCTGCGGATTTTTTCAAATCTTCGAATAATTTATTTTCATCCATACTGCCACCTCCTATTCTGCAAGAAATTGTTCCATTTTTTTCAAAGCCCTGCTCTCCTTGGAGCGGACCGTATTGTCATTCATATGTAAGATTTTTCCGATTTCCCTGCTGTTATACCCTGCAAAAAGATGCATGGAAATAATAAAACGCTCCTCATCGGAAAGTTTCGCGAATACCTGCCGCACATGACTGTCTTCTGCCATATCCAGTGAATCCGCCGCCAGATCATCCGGCAGTACCACCGTCTTATCCAGATATTCCTTCAGCCTCCGCTTACATTGATTGGACAAAATCCGAAATATCCATCCCTTAAATGCATCCGCATCCCGCAGATTCCCTATCTGCTGGTAGGCACTTATGACGGTATCCGATACCACGTCCTCCGCATCCTGCCTGTTCTTCAGCGTATATAAAGCAAAGCGGAACAAATCCGCATAAATATCTTCATACAGTGCACCGAAAGCCTCTTTATCACCCTTCCTGGCCCGCTGCACGAAATCCCTTTTCTCCTCCATACTGCACCTCCTTACCGATCGGTTACCTATACAGTGTCATTTTATTATAAAAGTGTTGCATTAAAAAAATAAAACTTATTTTAAAAAATCCCCTGCGCAGACTCCTCAAAGTCCGGCAGGAGATTTTCTTATTCTTCTGTTTCTTCTTTTGCCTCTTCCGCTCCAGTATTACATCCGTTGCCGCTGTTATAGCTACCCATTATCGTATGTTTATAACGTTTCGGTGACCAGATAGCCCCCAAAACAATGCCAAACAAAATACAGTCCACCACCAGCAAAATCTTCTCGCTTACACTCCATTCCTTATCAAAAAAAGATTTCACGCAGCATTTGCACTCCTTGATTTCATCCATTTTTTTACTCCTTTTTCCTCTTCCATAGGGATCTCACTTCGCCTGCTTATATATCTCTTCATTATAATACCCACAACTACAAAATTCAATCTTAATACCCAGAAGTCAGTCTTTTCTTTTTCATGCCTTTTCCACTGCGAATAGCATACCTGAAAATGCCGGAAGATCCAGCGTGAGCGGTCCTGTTTTGGCACCACTGCCTTTTTTCGGCTCCACTGTTCCACCGCCGAATCGCTGCCAGTCAGAATCCAGCAGAAGCTGCGTTTTTATCTTGCTTTCTTTTGGAAGTGGAACGGTATATCCAGCCTGCACTTTGTCACCAAAATTAAACACAGCAATCAAAGTCTCCTCCCCACTCCTTCTCTGGATTGCATAGATACATCGCTCCTCCTGATGGCAGTCCAGCCACTGGAAACCTTCTTCCCGGTAATCCCACTGGGACAGAGCCGTATGCTCCAGATAAATCTTATTCAATTCCTTCATATAATGATAGAAGCCATCGTGAATCGGGTATTGCAAAATATCCCAATCCTGTTCCCTCTTTTCGTCCCATTCCCGCAGCTGACCGATCTCATTTCCCATAAAGTTCAGTTTCTTGCCGGGATGCATGAACATGTACAGGTACATAGCCCTGGCCTGTGGGAATTTCGGTTCGTAGTCTCCATGCATTTTCTGCAGGATCGTGGCCTTACCATGAACCACTTCGTCGTGGGAAAACGGCATCATATAATGCTCGTTTCGAAAATACATCATGGAAAATGTGATTTTATGGTAGTGCTCTGATCTCTGTTCCGGCGGTGTCTGGAAATATTCCAGCGTGTCGTGCATCCAGCCCATGTCCCATTTGTAATCAAATCCCAGCCCACCCTGCTCCACCGGGGCAGTCACATTGGGATAACTGGTGGAATCTTCTGCAAAAAGCATACAGTTTGGATTAATCTGCTTCAATCCCTGATTCATAACTTTCAAAAAATCGATCCCGTTGCCATTCACTCCACGGTTCTCATCCCCATTCCAGAAAATAATCCGGCTGATGGCGTCCATGCGCAGGCCGTCAAAATGGAATTCCTTCAGCCAGTAATTGGCGCAGGACTGCAGGAAACTGCGCACCTCACCTCTGGAATGCATGAAGTTGCAGCTGCCCCACTCGCTGACACCCACGTCCGAACTGGGATATTCGTAGAGGTACGTCCCGTCGTACTGGGAAAGTCCATAATCATCCACCGCAAAATGCACCGGGACCAGATCGAAGATCGCGCCGATACCAGCCTTGTGCAGTGCATCGATAAGTTTCTTCAGATCGTCAGCCGTACCGTAACGACTGGTGGGCGCAAAAAATCCGGTATTCTGATAGCCCCAGCTCTCATCGCAGGGATGCTCGCTCAAAGGCAAAAACTCCACATAATTGTACCCGCTGTCTTTCAGATGTTTGATCAACGGTTTCGCAATCTCATCATAGCGATACCACTTTTCACCCTCTTCAGTTTTCGTATGCCAGGAGCCCATGTGCATTTCATAAATATTCATGGGTTGTTCTTTTCCGTCCGTGCGCTTCTTCATCCACTGGCTGTCGGAAAATGTATATTTCGACATATCACGGACGATGGAACGGTGATCCGGGCGCATTTCCATACCGAATCCGTAGGGGTCGCAATGGTCAGTGAACGTGCCGTCCTTTTTATAAATGCGGAATTGATATGGCTCATTCACCTTTGCATTCGCTACGGTTACCTCGTAGAAATTCCCATCATAAGCACGATTCATGGGCGCTTCCCAGTTATCTTTACCGTAGAGTACCACCACACCCGCAGCACCCGGCGCAAAGGTTCGGAAGGTCACACCCTTTTCGCTCACGTGTGCTCCCAGAAATTCATAGGCATCAAAACTTTTCCCCGTATAAAATCCATACATATCCATATGGCTTCCTCCTTTTATTGACTACCGTCAATTAATTTACTATAATCATTTTAACAGGATTTTCTGCTAAAAAACATTTGCACTTTATCGTAAAAGTAAATTAATGGACGTTTTTTTCAAATCGTCCAGAAAGTGTGTTCCTATGGATTTGAGAGAGAAAAAAACAAAGCGGAGCATCACCAATGCCTTCCTGCAGCTGCGGTCCCACAAGCCTCCGGAACGCATTACCGTAAAGGAATTGTCCGAGGCTGCTGAGATCAGCAAGGCTACTTTTTATCTGCATTACAAAGATATTTATGACCTGTCGGAGCAATTAGAGAAAGAGATCATACAGACCATCATCCAGGATCTGGCGCACCCAGATGATGTGCTGACGAACCCGGTACAGTTTCTCAATGACCTGCTGACCTCCTTCTATGCCAAGCAGAATATTATTGCTATTTTATTTTCCGGTTCCCGCGCCAATATCCTGCCCCATAATCTGGAAGCGGGGATAAAGGAGCATCTTTTCAGCCGCCATCCAAAGCTGCAGGAGGATGCTGCCTTCAATATCCAACTCACGTACCAGATCAAGGGCAGTTACTACGCTTATATGGATAATAAAGAAGTTTTCGGCGATACCCTGGTAGTGGAAACCCTGAACCGCATCATCCGTATTCCGAACAACACCGAATGCCCATAACCGCAAAGACACTTGCCCGGAATGCGCATTACCGGGTGCTAAATCTGCCATAATGCTCCAGTTCCTGCATAAACATATTCAGATTCTGGCTGTGTACATAGATCAGTTCCTGTTCCTTTCCTTTGTTCGCAAGGATTTTATTGTAGCAGGCATGGGTGATAAATTCTGTATTGCATACTATATACTCTTTCCCCTGCACTACCTCGCGGTCAATATTTGTTTTGTCCGATGCGATGAACTGCCATTGTGGAAAACGTTCCCTCAGTTTTATCTGCCAGTTGGTGTGTCCGCCCACGACCAGAACTCTTCTCTTTTTCCAGATTTCTTCTGCATTCTTCTGATTCTTCGTTTCTTCTGATCCCGCTTTTTCTTTCTTTTGCGCTTCCGCATAATCCCGCAGTTCCTGCAATTCCTGCAGTTCCCGCTTCTCTTCCCGCTCTTTTGTCTCCTGTTTTTCTAACTGCAGGCTCAGACGCCGTATCTCCAGCTCCTGCTGTGAAACAATCTTATTCAATTCCTGATTTTTATTCTGCAGGTGCTTGTTTTCCTGCTCGTATTGTCTGTTTTCTTTTTCTAATATGTGATTTTCCCGGCTGACCTGCCAGTCTTCGATTTGTTTGTTTTCCTGTGCATGTTCCAGATACAATGCACATGTGTGGCTTAGACATTTGCTTAATTGAGCTGCAAGCAGCATGGTTTTATAAGACTTCATGGACCATTCATCCGATTGGCTGACCAGCAGATCCATCTCCTCCCTGGATAATTTGTACTCCTCCAGCATACGATAATTCAGGTGGAACATACCAAGCACCCGTGCTGCCTGTGCTTCCATAGGACCTGATTCTTCTCCCGTCATCAGGGTCGTGTAATCCACACAGGTGCCGTACTGACTTTGAAAACGATTCAAAAACTCTTTGTTTCTGCTCTTTTGTTTCTCATCACCCAGTGCACTCTCCGCCCAGCCATCCACCATTTCCTGCTGGTATCTTTCCCAAAACAGAATGATCGTCAGCAGCCGGTAGTCCAACATCAGCGGTTTCTCCATTTCATCCAGCAGCACCATCCATATGATGATGTTTCCAATAATCTGTATGGGATTTGCGCCCTGATCGATTTCTTTTTGTCCTTCTTCCACCAGTTCTTCGCCGGTAAAATATCTTGCTTTTTTAATCTGATTCTTTTCTTTCCTGTATCCCGCACAGATAATCTGCATGAATAATTGGTAATCCGCACCATATTCCGGCTCTTCCCGGATTTTCTCCAGAAACCCCAGCAACACTCTTGTTGTCCAAATCTGCTCCGGCGGAAACAGTCCCTCAAAATTTTCATTTCTGTATCTGGTTCGTGATGCATATTCCCAGGAAAGATTGCCCTCTTCCAGTTCCTTTTGTATTTTTTCTCTGCACTGCACCTTTTTCATCAATGCATAGACAAGGAAATAAGTAATGTCTATTTCCATCGTCTCCCCATCTCTCATAAGCAGGTCTAATTCTACGTCCAACTGCTCATCTTCCCGTTTTTTCATGTATTTTAGTATGTCACTTCCAAGCAGCCGGTCATAAATCAATTCCAGATCCGATTCACTCAGTGCCAGATGCATCCGTTTTTTATTCTTCCATGGCATAATATCCACATCCAGCATGTCTTTCAATTCTGACTCTTCAATGCGCCTGGCCAACGCCTGTGCCACCTCTGGATACTGCAGGATCTTCATCATAAAAAGTTTTTTCCCCTGAAGCACCTCCTTTATTCCATAATAAATAATACCCTTTCGTTCTGTTTGCATACGTAATGCTCCTCTCTTATTCTATTTTCTTAAAAAATTAATTGGGAAATCTCAGGCAGAAATGCCTATGTGAAATGAATATATCGTCAGTATAACTAGGTATTGCATAAATGTCAATGAATTTTATAATTATTTTTGTTTTTGCAAGACCCCGGCTGCCGGAATGAATACCGGTGCCGGGGTCTTGTCTTGTTATTTTTAGTCGTTACGCCGATTCCCGATCATGATCAGTCTCAGCAGCTGCAAAATAGATGCTGCCGCACTGGCTACATAGGTCAATGCTGCTGCCTTTAATACTGCCTTCGTACCTTCGGCTTCCTGCTCATACACCATGCCGGAATTTTCCATGATGCGAATGGCTCTGCTGGACGCATTGAATTCTACCGGCAACGTTACCAGTTGGAAAAGAACCGATAAGGAAAAGCAGATAATACCAAGATTAATAAACATCATGGCAGACGAACTCCGGATAAACAGGCCAACAATAATCAACGGCCAGGCCGCCATAGAGCCAAGATTCGCCACCGGAACCAGCGCACTGCGAAACGTCAGCGGCACATAGCCCTGGGCATGCTGGATCGCATGGCCACACTCGTGAGCCGCAACGCTGACTGCTGCCACAGAAGAAGCACTGTATGTGGCGTCAGACAGATTTACCGTCTTCGTTCTTGGATCATAATGATCGGTCAGATTCCCCGATACATGCTGTACTGCCACATCATTCATTCCATTCATATGGAGTATCTGAAGCGCTGCATCCCGCCCGGTCATGCCGGAATGATGCGGCACTCTCGCATATTTGTTAAAAGTTGATTTAACCCTGGCCGATGCGATCATACAAATCACCGCACCGATGATCACCAGGAAATACGTGCTGTCAAAATACATACTCTCTGCCTCCTGCCTGTAAAATAAGCGCAATTATAGTAATCGATTCTGCTAATTCAGAATAGTAATCATTATATACCATATTTGCATAAATGTTTCTTTTCTCCCACATTCTTTAGAAAAGTTTAATACATCGCGCTTATTCTTCCATTTCATTGATCAATCTGCCCAATGTCTTAAATAAAAGTGCAGGTATAATAGGCTTTGCCAAATGTGCATTCATGCCGGCTTCTTTTGACTGGCGGATATCTTCATCATACGCATTGGCTGTCATGGCCACGATAGGCACAGTGCGACTGTCTTCCCTGTCCAGGCCGCGGATCTCTCTGGCTGCTTCCAGACCATTCATACTCGGCATGCGGATATCCATGAGCACCGCATCAAAAGCATGCAGTTCGGAGGCTGCAAACGTATCAACTCCCTGCCTGCCATCCTGTACCCAGGTAGTTTCACACCCGGCACGTTTCAGCAACTTTACAGCAATCTCCGCATTCAACGGATGATCTTCACAGAGCAGAATCTTTTTGCCAGCGAGCTGTTCTTTCATAGTGTTTACCTTGTTCTTGCCCGAGGTCAAATGCTGCACCGCCTTCTGTTCCTCCACGTATTCCACATCCAGTGATACGAAAAACGTGGTACCTTCACCGATTTTACTCTCCACCCGGATAGTTCCATTCATAAGCTCCACCAGGCTTTTGGCAATTGCCAGGCCAAGGCCTGTCCCCGCATATTTGCTGCTCATGGAATTGGATTCCTGCACATAGGGCTTAAACAAATCATTCAAAATATACTTTTTACTCATGCCAACACCGGTATCGCGGATCTGAAACAACTGATGCTCCACTGCGCCGTCCCGTCCGGTGCATTCCATGGTAAACGTAACACTGCCGCCCTCCGGTGTGAATTTGACTGCATTTGACAAAAGATTGATAAAGATCTGGGTCGCACGCACCGAATCAATTTTGATAAAACTGTCCGTGTCTATGTTTTTATTTTCTACTTCAAAATGAATATTTTTCTGTTCCGCCGTTGGCCGTACCATGTCCATAATATTTTCAATAAAGACACCACGGTTAATAATCTGTGGCTCCAGCGTCATCTTTCTGGTCTCAATCTTCTGCATATCCAGCGTATCATTGATCAGGCTCAGCATATACGTACCAGATTCTTTGACCATGGCCATATTATGACGCATCTCTTCAATATCCGTCTCGCCTTCCGAAAGTTCCGCCATACCCAGAATGCCGTTCATCGGGGTCCGCATATCATGGCTCATGCGGGCAAAGAAATCCATACGTGCCCGGTTCGCCCGTTCCAGCTGATGATTTTTCACTGCCATAATCTTGACATTTTTCCTCTGCATTACTGTAATGGCCACAAAAGCAAATACGAGACTGAGTATCAGCAGCGTAACGCAAATCACCGCGGTCCTGTTTTTATATATGGACTGCCACAAGGTATATTCGTAATTATTGCTGAGGGTATGTATGCCCACGATATTGCTGACCTGATTCGTATCCAACGCATTGATGGTTTTATTTAGCACCTTTACCAGCATATCATTCTCCGGCAGGACCGAAATACAAAACTCAGCAGGCAGTACATGTCCATAATTCAACTGCAGATTTTCGAAGAACGGATTCTGCAACTGGTACGCAGCCAAATAATAACTCTCAAAAAAGATATCTGCATCGCCGTTCTTCACGGCCTGCAGGCATTCCTCTATGGTTTCCCCATATACCGGAGTATATGTCTCCACTTTTTTCTGGACGATTTTCTCTGCCTCCGGAAATCCCCGCAGAAACGCAATGCGGTATTTCTTTTCCCACTGCAGCGGATCACCCTGCCTGGTTATTGCCTCCAGAGTTTCTTCCAGTATTGGATTGGTCAATTTATAATCCTGCTGGCTGTAGTATCCGGCATCCAGAACCGGCAGCAACAAGTCTATCTCTCCTCTTTTCAGACACGCACGCCCATCCATATCTTTCGTAATAGGAACATAAGTAATCGCCAGCCCGGTATCTTTCGCGATCATGTCCATAATATCGATAGTGATGCCGATCGCTTCCCCTGTCTTCTTGTCCACTCCAGATATAGGATAATTATCCACCAGAAATCCCACCTTTAGCGAGGGCTGCTGCCGGATATATTCTATTTCCTCACGGGTAAACTGGGGCTTGGAAGTAATAACACTATCCCCATAATACTCTTTTGCCAGTTCTTCTGAATAATATGGATGTTCATTCTGAATCGAATGCATGGCCTCATTTAATTCAGCCAGCATCTCGTCGTTCCCCTTATAGGTCATAAAATAGAACGGATCTGCCCCCTCTTTCCCGATAACCTTCATGTCTGTATGCAGAGCCAGGCTTCCGCCCACCATAATATCCACCGTGCCGTCGTTCAGCGCATCTACCATCTCTTCTTCCGTGACAGCATAATAAGGAATATAGGAAAAATCATGTTCTTCCGCATATCCCTCAAAAAATTTTGTTTGATAACTATCCACCATCAGCCCGACCCGCTTTCCATCGAACGCTTCATAATCATTGTAATACAGTTCTTCATTGTCCTGCCGGGTATAAAGGACCGTCTGCTCTACCCCATTGAGCAAATCAGCAAAATCATAGATTTCTTCACGTTCCGGTGTCTTCTGTGCCGTCCCAAGGAAATCGATCTTTTCATCCTTGAGCATCTGCAGACAGTTCTCCCACGTATCATACACATACTCATACTGCCAGTCTGTATACTTGGCGATTTCCTCCAGATATTCCACCCCATATCCACTATAATTCCCATCCTTGTCCACTTCGATAAAGGAACCATAATCAATGTAGCCTATCCGTATCACTTCATCCTGATTGGTATCTTCCGCATAGACTTTCTGTGAAAAGAGGCAGATAAAAAAGGTAACCGCAAAAAGTATCAGGCCTTCTTTGCATGCTCTTCTCATGTAATCTGTCCTTGTGCTTTGTGTTGTTCCAATGCATCAATTACCTGTATGTAACTTTCTTTTACCTTGTCCAGCATCTGGTCCGCATCGTCCAGATCCTTGCTGCGCAAAGCCTCCACAAAAGGAACCAGACGTTCATGCAGCGTTTCCAGACTCAGATTTCCGGTCACGCCCTTCATCGTATGGGCCGCCCGAAAAGCCATGTCGTAGTCCTGACTCTCATATGCCCGGATCATCTCACCATAACTGGGATCTTGGGGAAAACGGAATAAAAATTTCTCATACAGTCCGATATTTCCGCTAAATCTCTTTACGCCGTCCGCATAATTGATTCCCACCTCAATAAACCTTCGTGTATCCATTTGTCTCTCCTCTTAGTTTTCTATTCTAATGTGCCAGCACATTCATATTTGAACTACTTCTATTGTAATGCTATTTTGTTTATTTTGCAAAGCAAACATGGTTATTTTGCACAATTTTATGGCATTTCCACACTAATGTATAAGGTTTTTCCACAAAAATGGCATAGAGAAAGCGGGTTTTCGCCCGCTTTCTCTCAGATCGCCCTTCTATGCAGATACTTCTCCCTGGTGGCCATCCCACCGCGAATATGGCGCTCCGACTTGTTCACATCCAGCACAGCCCTGGTCCGCCCCGCCAGCCCTGGATTGATCTGTATCAATCGCTCTGTCACATCCTTATGTACGGTAGATTTGGACACCCCAAACCTCTTCGCCGTCTGCCGCACGGTAGCACTATTTTCTATAATATAATTCGCTATCTCCACGGCTCTTTCCTCAATATAATCCTTCAAAGAAACACCTCAGCATACCCGTTTTTACAATGTATGCTGAGGTAGCCGAGATATAGTACTGATTCAATGGAAATGTCCATAGTCATTCATAATACGTCCCACATAGCATCAACTATTTTATCATTCATCTCAGTCCCTAAACCTCTTTTAGATTTTCGATTATTGCAAATGCACATGGCATTCGCCCCTGTACCACCTTATATTCTAAAACTTGTATCTCTTGTTTTAAAAAGAATTCCTTATAAGTTTCCAAACTAAATTGTCTCTTAAATTCTACCCCGACTACCTCAAGTAACTTGGCTGCGGTCATGGAATTCCTTTTCGCTTTATTAATATAGGTCGGAATAATTATCTTTCCACCAGGCTTACATACCCTTTTCATTTCAGATAATGCCTTCCCAGGATTATCTACAAGATGAATGACGTTCGCCGCAACAACAACATCAAACACATTATCCCGAAAAGGTATTTCCAGAATACTTACTCTCCTAAGTTTTGCGTTCGGAAATTTAGCAATCTTTTTTTTCGTCTGTCTTAGCATCCCTTCCGAATAATCTGTAGCAATCAGCTTCTTGCATTTCTGCGCCATAGGTACAGTAAGAAGTCCTGTTCCACAGCCACACTCCAAGACAATGTCTTCTTCACCTATGTGATTTTTTATTTCCTCAGCAATTCCTCTAAAACATTTTCCGTTGTATATCATCTCAAAAAAATCATAAAAAGGTGATAATTTATCCCAAATCATATGTTACCTCCCTTCAATTCAAAGTTACCTATTCCTTTCTCACATAAGTAGTTCTTGTGTATTTGATATCATCGCCACCAGTTTCACCGATCACCACATCAAATTCATCCCTATTGAATTCAGGGAAAAAGGTATCTCCATTATTGATTGTGACATCTACCTCAGTAATATACATTTTATCCACCAATGGAAGTGATTCTTTAAATAAACCATATCCTC
>JAQUWF010000166.1 GCA_028692975.1 Lachnospiraceae bacterium | reverse complement strand
TAGACTGCGGGGAAGGTACACAGATAGCGGTAAAAGAAAAAGGCTGGTCCTTCAAGCCCATCGATGTGATCTGTTTCACGCATTATCATGCAGATCATATCAGTGGGCTTCCTGGCATGCTCTTAACCATGGGAAATGCAGACAGGACAGAACCGCTTCTGCTCGTAGGCCCCAAAGGCTTGACCAGAGTGGTATCGGCACTGCGCGTAATCGCGCCGGAACTGCCCTTTGAGATCGTATGTCATGAGATCACAGGGCAGGAAGAGACTCTGGAGATAAATGGTTATAAAATAACAGCATTTCGTGTGAATCACAATGTGGTCTGCTACGGTTACACCATACAGATCGATCGCGCAGGCAAATTTGACGTGGAAAAAGCACAGGCAAATGAGATCCCCCAGCGCTGCTGGAATCCTCTGCAAAAGGGGGAGACTGTGGAGTGGGAAGGAAAGACATTCACGCCGGATATGGTCATGGGTGCACCTCGTCGCGGGCTGAAACTCACCTATTGCACGGACACCCGTCCGGTACCGGCGATCACGGAACATGCGCAGGATTCGGACTTGCTTATCTGTGAGGGCATGTACGGAGAGCCGGATAAGGAAGCAAAAGCGCGGGAGTACAAGCACATGACCATGAAAGAGGCGGCGGCTATCGCCCGGGATGCAAAGGTAGCGGCTATGTGGCTGACCCATTACAGTCCCTCGCTGGTGCGGCCGGAAGATTATATGGAAGAAGTGCGAAAGATATTTGAGCCGTCAATAGCAGCGAAGGACGGACAGTCTATGGAGATGAATTATGAATAAAGAAGAAATAAAAATACTGGCAATCGAGAGTTCCTGCGATGAGACAGCAGCTTCTGTGGTACGAAATGGCAGGGAAGTACTGTCCAATGTGATTTCTTCCCAGATCGAGCTGCACAAACTGTATGGCGGCGTGGTGCCGGAGATCGCATCCAGAAAACATATAGAAAAGATCAATCAGGTGATTCAGGAAGCCCTGGATGAGGCCGGGATGACACTGCAGGATATGGATGCCATCGGTGTGACTTATGGACCCGGACTGGTAGGTGCGCTTCTGGTAGGTGTTGCGGAAGCCAAGGCCATCGCCTATGCGGCGAAAAAGCCTCTGGTAGGCGTGCATCATATTGAGGGACATATAGCAGCAAATTATATTGAACATTTAGACCTGGAACCACCATATCTCTGTCTGGTGGTGTCCGGCGGACACACCCATCTGGTCATGGTGGAGGATTATGACAAATTCAAGATCCTGGGACGCACCAGAGATGATGCGGCGGGGGAGGCTTTCGATAAAGTGGCCCGCGCCATCGGTCTGGGTTATCCGGGCGGACCAAAGATCGACAAATTGGCCAGGGAGGGCAATGCGGATGCCATACCTTTCCCCAAGGCAAAGGTGGCGGACAGTCCTTATGATTTCAGCTTCAGCGGTTTGAAATCCGCCGTGCTCAATTACATTAACAAAGCAAATATGCAGAAGCAGGAGATCAATCGTGCAGATCTGGCGGCATCTTTCCAGAAAGCGGTGGTGGACGTGCTGGTGGAGCATGCCATGCTGGCGGCGAAGGATTATCATGTGGAGAAGGTCGCCCTGGCTGGAGGAGTCGCTTCCAACAGCGCGTTGCGCCGGGGGATGAAGGAAGCCTGTGAGAAACAGGGCTATACCCTGTGCTACCCATCCCCTATATTCTGTACGGATAATGCGGCTATGATCGGTGTTGCTGCCTATTATGAATATTGCAACGGTACACGCCATGGCTGGGACCTGAACGCGGTGCCAAACCTCAAACTGGGAGAGCGAAAATAATGGAAGAAAAAAATGTAGCCATTGTGCTGGCAGCAGGACAGGGGCGCAGGATGGGGGCGGATCGTCCGAAGCAGTTTCTGGAGATTCGGGAAAAGCCTATTTTGTATTATGCGCTGCATGTGTTTCAGGAGAGCCCATTGATCCAGGAGATTATTCTGGTCACGGGAGAAGAGATGATCGGATATTGCCAGAAAGAGATTGTGGAGCGATTTAATCTGGACAAAGTAAAGCATATTGTCTGTGGGGGTGCGGAGCGGTATCTTTCTGTTTGCGAGGGCTTAAAATGCTGTTCGGACAGCACGTATGTGTTTATCCATGACGGGGCGCGGCCGTTTATTTCCGAAGCAATGCTGGAACGGGCTCTGGAGGCAGCGAGACAGTACCAGGCCTGTGTGGTAGGTATGCCCTCGAAGGATACCATAAAGATTGCGGATGTCAGAGGATTTATCGCAAAGACTCCGTCTCGGGAACGGGTGTGGAACATCCAGACACCACAGGTATTTTCCAGCAAGCTGATTCGCAGAGCCTATGGGAAACTTATGCAGTCGGATGTGACGGGCATCACAGATGATGCCATGGTGGTGGAACATATGACCAGCAGGAAAATTCGTCTGGTAGAAGGCTCTTACGAAAACATAAAGATTACCACGCCGGAGGATCTGGTGGTGGCAGAAGCATTTTTAGAATCATTGGATATAGAAGGGGAGGGTACGCCATGAAGAATTTAGCGATTCTTGGATCAACCGGTTCGATTGGTACGCAGACACTGGATGTAGTCCGGGCCAATAAGGATCTGAAGGTAGTGGCATTGGGCGTGAAGTCAAATATTGAAGTGCTGGAAAAGCAGGCCCGGGAATTCAAACCCGAGATGGTCGCTGTCTGGGACGAGGACAAAGCGAAAGAATTAGAAATAAAACTGGCTGACACGGATATCAAAGTCGTTGGTGGCATGATTGGTCTTTTCGAACTGGCTACCAATATACATTCCGACCTGTTGGTGACAGCTATCGTGGGCATGATCGGTATCTGGCCAACGATTATGGGGTTGAATGCAGGGAAGGATATCGCACTGGCAAACAAAGAAACGCTGGTGACTGCAGGGCATCTTGTTATGCCTCTGGCGAAGGAAAAAGGGGTATCTATTTTCCCGGTGGACAGTGAGCATAGTGCGATTTTCCAGGTACTGCATGGAGAACAGCATTCTGATATAGAAAAACTGCTGATTACCGCATCCGGCGGACCATTCCGTGGGAAGAAGACGGAGGATCTTGCCAACGTTACGGTAGAGCAGGCATTGGCACATCCGAACTGGAGTATGGGTAGAAAGATATCCATCGATTCTGCGACTCTGGTCAATAAGGGATTGGAAGTCATGGAAGCCAGATGGCTTTTTGATGTTACCATGGATCAGATCGAGGTAGTCGTGCAGCCACAGAGTATTATCCATTCCATGGTTGCCTTTAAGGACGGAGCAGTGCTGGCGGAACTTGGACTTTCAGATATGAAGATACCGATTCAGTATGCCATCTATTATCCGGAACACAGATATTTCCCAGGGGAGCGGCTGGATTTTGCCACTCTGCGCAAATTGGATTTTGAGGAACCGGATATGGAGACGTTTAAGGGACTGCCATTGGCTATGGAGGCATCCCGCAAGGGCGGTTCTATGCCTATCGCTTTTAATATTGCCAATGAATGGGCTGTTGCAAAGTTTTTGGACAGAAAGATCGGTTTTCTGGATATCTATAAAGTAATAGAAGAAACTATGGAACAGCATACCATCGTTCAGGACCCCGATGTGCGGACGATTTTTGAAATCGAGCGGGATATTTACAGCTGGCTGGATAAAAAATGGCAGTTCTGAGAAGAAAAATCCAGGTAAAATGAATGGTTAGATAGGTAGAAAAAAGTATTTTGGAATTTGTCAAAAAAAATGGCAGTTTCTTATTGACATGTGAAACTTCACATGGTAGAATATCACTTGTCGCTGAATCGGCGACGAAGTGGAGAGGTATCGAAGTGGTCATAACGAGGCGGTCTTGAAAACCGTTTGTCCGCAAGGGCGCGTGGGTTCGAATCCCACCCTCTCCGTTAAGAACTATCACATGATATGTGTGATAGTTCTAATAAACTAAAGGTGTTTATTTAGGCGATTTGGAGAAGTACCCAAGCTGGCTGAAGGGGCTCCCCTGGAAAGGGAGTAGGTCGTTAATAGCGGCGCGAGGGTTCAAATCCCTCCTTTTCCGTTAAGAGTCGAAAGGCTCTGAAAGAAAAAAATAAAAAAGAATCAAAAAAGTGTTGACAAGAAAGACCGCACATGATATTATATAAAAGTTGCGTCTGACACAGAAACAACACAAACGAAACAGATGAACATTGATAACTGAACAGTGAAACACATTACTCGAAGATTCAAAAGAGATTAATGAAACGAACCGTCCTTATTAATAAGGACAA
>JAQUWF010000065.1 GCA_028692975.1 Lachnospiraceae bacterium | reverse complement strand
GAGTAAAGAATCTGGAGAACTCCGACCAAAATGCAAATTGATTGTAGTAGACCATAAAGACATAAACGTCTCTATGAGTTTTGAAAACCTAAAGAAATCCTTATAGTTTATTAGGGTATATCTTAATGGCTCTTTGTTATTCTATATAACATCAAACAGTAAAAGGAGAGCGAACGATGTTTTATGTGTTCCAAACCATTACAATTTTGGCAAAATTCCAGCGATAAGGGTACATACCTACCGGTTTCGTTCAAAGCCTGTACAGCGCATAAAAACCTCGATTTCGGCCCCTTCTTCCTACAGCAATGTCGCCTATCTTTCATGGCTTGGGCATACGGTCTAAACGGCATCAAAGACGCTTTTTTCTATTTTTTGCTTTCTTCCTTAGTTGGTCTGCGTAACATACATACTTAAACCTGACGTTCAAAGTAAGAAACCTTGACCCCGCCATCCATATATTCTTTTGTCACTTCATAACCGAGCTTTTTATAGAAGTAATGATTTTGTGATTTGTCAGACGGTGTTTCCAATGCCCAATGGCTGGCGGCAGAGAACTCTTTGTCAAGAAGTCCCATAGCGGTTTGACCTATTCCCTGATTTGCAAATTCGGGAATCACGCAGAGCGCCCCCAAAAAGTAATGTCCTTCTGACTCCTGCTTTACGGAAATAGCGCCTACTGTTTCGCCATCTGCCAAAATTTTGTAGACTATGTACTTTTTCATACCATCCAGCATATCTTTTTCCGTTTTGCCGTAGCCTGGACATTCGCCGTATTTTAGAAAGTCACTGTAGAAACTCCGGTTAAATACTTCTGCCAGCCGTTGTGCATCAGTAGCTTGTGCTTTAACAATATCAATCCTCATTGTTCAATCGTTCTCCTATTTTCAGGTCCCACTCTGAACATAGAACTCCGTACTCAAAAGTGTCCTGCCAGATTGGATTGTCTTGTTCGTCAGTATTGAAATATACATTTTCTTTCAAATAGCCTTCCTTGCGAAAACCCAGCCGTTCCAGCAATCTCCAAGAAGGGGTGTTGTCGGGATTGCAGTTGGCAACCACTCTATGGGCGTTGCGCCTTTCAAAGATATAGGATATAAGAGCATGTACAGCCTCAGAAGCCATCCCTTGGTTCTGATATTTGCGATTGAAAACATACCCAACTTCCCATGTGTTTTGTTCTTTTTCAGAAAGATAAACCTGCCCGGCTAGTTTGCCACTGCCCCGGAGGCAGACGGCCCAAAAATCTTTGGAATCGGCCATCTGTGATAAATACTTACCACATTGTTCCTGTGATAAGGGTGGGTATGGCTCGTATTTCACGACTTCCGGGTCAGACAAATATTCGTATATAGCTGCTAAATCGTTTTGAGTGAATTTTCTTATTTGAAGCCTACCTGTGTCCATTAAACATCAACTTTCCTTGTCTTGAATAATTCTGTATAGTTCTTCTCAAATTATATCACTGAAACGAACAATATCCAACGATAACTTGAGCTGATTGAAAAAAGAGTGTACCAACAAGCATAGGAAGCGGGTACCCAGCCCCGCCTTCCGTCAAACAGGCACCCTGACCGCTACGCGGCCAAGGTGCCTGTTTTTGCTTGATGGGGAAACCCCATACCCCGAAAAATATTGCCAAAGTGAGTAGTTTGGTTACTGGCATTTTAGTAATAGTTGAAAGAGCTATTTTGCAAAATGGCTTACCTATTTCGGTAATGCACAGAAAAATTTAAGCCACCTATCCGAAATGTCTATTTTTGAGACGGTAATATATGAAGGGCAATTCTTTCCCCTTGCGTGGATTATACTCGCTGGTTCCGGCCCGTCAAGCCTAAACTTCGCTGACTTCGTCAGGACTTGACTGCCCAGAGACGAATTGTCAAGGACTTTTTAATCAAAACGCAAAAAAAGAGTGTCAAAAGCCATTGAAAGCTCTTAACACTCTTTTGGGATAAAGTTATTTCTGCTTATTCAGCAGTTCATCACAAAGGTATGCGTATTCGGGAAGTTGGTCAATGTACTTTTGCCACCGTTGTTTGATTTCGACCAATTCTAATGGGTCGGCATTTTCCAGTGCATGGTCATTCCCTGTCATAAACAATACATCGGTGACAACATTCTCCAGAAATTCACGGCAAAGGTCTGCCGCAGATTCTATTCTCATAGCTGTGTCAACATAGAGAGGGTTCAAACCTATCTCCAACCAAACAAAGCCCACTTTGTCAGACCATAGCAGTTCATAATTGGGGCTTTGCTTGAGAAGTTCTGAAAACACCTCTCGTACCCGTTCAATTTCATTCCTCTGTTTTTCTGTGTAAAGCATAGCTGCTCCTCCTTAATTTTTTATTTGGGTATGCACCACTATTTTATCACAGGTGGGCAGCAATGCGATAGATTGTCGCTTTTCTCACATCTGCTGTATCTCGTTTTTCAGCATACGCTTGATTTTATCGCTCATGGTTTCTGTACTGGTGGTGCTGAAATGGATATGCACACGGTAAGTAGTTCTGCCGATTTTCTTGACAAGAGCAGGGCGGTCATTTTCCTGTTGAGTGGCATCAGTTGAAATGGTGGTTTTCTCTGTATTCATAGGCTGTCCTCCTGTGTGAAAATCTCTCGAATGGCGTTCTTGGTGTTCTCTGCGTTTTCGGTGCGGTAGTTCTTGCCGCTGAATAGGACGGGGGCGCAACGCTCCAGTATGCGGTCATAGATACGGGCGTGTGCGGTGTCCTTTGGGTTTTTCAGTTCGGATAATGTCAAGTTGGTGGTGATGATAAAGGGCAAGCGGCTTAAATAGCGGCTGTCCACGATGTTGTAAACCTGTTCCTGTGCGTACTCTGAATTACGCTCAATGCCTAAATCGTCAATGATAAGCAAGTCAAACTCGCCCAAACTGGTAAGATATTTGTTCCTGTCCTCGGAGAACATACCCGAAAGGCTGTTGAGGATTTTTGAAAAGTTCGTCATGAGAACGGGAACACCTTGCTCGGTGAGAGCATTGGCAATACAAGCGGCGGCAAAGGTTTTGCCTGTGCCAACGCTGCCCCAAAATAGCAGCCCTCGCCCCTGTGCTTTTACCTCGTTCCAGTGATTGACATAGCGGTGGGCGTGCTGCATGGTCGGGTTTGTTCCATCGTCTTGTGCAAAGGTATAAGCAAGCAACGCCCTGTCCTGTAACCCGTTGGCTTTCAGCCTGCGGATGCGGTCAAGGCGTTGCTGTTCTTTTCGTGCCTGTTCCTCTGCGGCGAGCTGCTCTTGGCGGCATTTGCAGTTGCAAGGCATGAGCTTTTCTTTGTCGAATAGGGTAACACGGCATTGTTTGGGGGTGTGGCAGTTGCCGCAATGTAAAAGCCCTGTTTCGGGGTCGGTGTAGCCCTGTGGCTCTGGTGTGACGGCTGCGGCGATATTGTCAAAGACTTGTTCCAGTTCGTTTTTCATAAGCTCTCGCCCTCCTCATAGCTGTAATCGGGCATACCGCTTTGCTTGCCATCAGCCGCCGCCCAGCGGCGGATCGTGGCAAGATGGCTCTGATATTTCTTGCCTGTGGATGCCATGTACTCGGATAATCGGTCAATGTAGTGCTGCCATTTGGTGGGCAGCTCTGCCTTTAGGTCTGCAAGCTCCGTTTGAGAAAGCAGAATATTTTTGTATCTGCCCAAAGGGGCGGGGGCGGTTTGTCCTGTTTCTAACTCTCTCTCTATCTCTGTCTTTAACTCTAACTCTTTCTCTAACTCTAATATAGGGGGACATTTGTCCACCTTGCCTATGGGTGGACAAATGTCCACTACGGTTTGTGGCAGTAGATTTTGCTCTTGTAACCGCATACGCTCACGCTTTTTTCGCTCCCCCTCGGTAGAGGATAAGCCGATAAGCATTTGAATATCGGTCATGTAGTAAGTGCCATAGGTTAGGATTTCCACCAAGCCAAGCTCAATGAAAACTTTTAAGGCTCGCTCTACTGTGCCGATTTGGTGTCTGGTAAAGGTGGCTATGGTCTGCGGCGAGTGTGGTATGTGGTCGTTCAGCATGAGGATACCGTTGTTTTTCAGCGACATGAGATACATTTTCATCAGCAGATTGGAGTAAATCAAGCCATCTTGCATACTCTCCAAAACCACCATTGTTTCGCTGTTATAGAAACTTTCCTTTAGCTTTAAGTAAAAATATCTGCGGTTATCTGACATTGTTTTTCTCCTTTGCTCGTTTGGATTGGAATGGTGGACAGTCAATGATAATAGCCCGAAAACTCTGCTTACAGTGTCGGCGGCATTTGCGGCACTGACTGTTGTAGGTAATGCGGTTGCGGTCATTCAGAAAGAAAGACCATTCCGCTTTTCGACTTTTACTCATTACCGGCATGGCGGCAGCTCCTTTTCCGCTGAAACACCGATAGAGATAGATAGGCGTATTTTGCGTAGCGTTTCGGGGCGATTATCGGGGATTTTATCGCCTGTAAGAGCCGTTTGCAGTAGGGGGAGTATGTCGGGTAGGGTATCGCCTACCTGTATGAAAATGGTGTGTTTGGGGTCGATTTTGATACCGACTTTATCTATCATGGTTTTGCTCCTTTCGTGGTGGGGGTGTGGTAGCAGCAAGCTGCTCGGCGTTCTTGCGGATATTCTCAACCGTCTTGATGTCCTCACGCATAGACTGCATTTTTTGATATAGTTCATTTTTGTGGGCAGTAAGGCGGCTAACATCGGCTGTCCATTTCTTTGGGGTGATGCCGCCGCCCGATGCTTTTAACTCATTCAGATACTTGGCAGCACTTTCAAGCAACGCTTTTTCACTGTCCGTTTTCGGGTGCTTATTTGCCCCATATTGCCCCCATATTTCAAGATGCTTGGTGAGGGTGGCAATCTCTCTTTCGGTGTTCTTTATCTCGCCACGGAGGGCATAATAGCCGTCCTGCATGGCAGTAATCTTTGCGTGTAGCTCTGCCATAGACGAAATACCGTTGCTCTGTAAAAAATGGAACAGTGCCGCACTCCCTTTGAGAGCCTGAATCTTACCGTATTGGGTGGTGGGTTTGCTCGGTGTCGGCTGTTTCAGCAGCTCCAAAATGCTTGCTTTTTCTGGCTGCTTGGTGTTCTCCTTAGACCAGTTGTAGAGCCTTGTAATTCTCGCCTTGATTTCTTTGAGCAGCTTGTTTTGTGCGGCTACTTCACGGTTGATATTTCCTTTATCGGTGGCGATGCCCCTACGCTCCATCTGCGTGGCGGCAACGCCCATGTGAACGGTTGGGATTTTATCAACGCCTTGCCGCTTATAGCTGCGGTGGTCGATACGCTCAACAACTCCGTGTTGCTCCAAGCTGCGGTTAGCATAGTCAGACCATGCAGACCGCCATTGCTCGGCTTTCTCCCTATCGTTCCAATCGGTGGTGTTGACACGGTGGCTTTTGAACGCTCCGCTTGGTAAACGGATGCGTTGCCCCTGTTCGTCAAGGTCGTATTCCTTGCGGCATTTTGCTCCCCATGTGCCGCCATGCTCCAAAGGTCGGAGAGTGAGCATGATATGGGCGTGGGGGTTGTCATCGCCTTTATCGTGCAAAGCAAAATCCGCACACATACCAACCGACACAAAGGTGTCATTGATATACGCACGGACTAAAGCTAATTGTGCCTGTCGGTCAAGTTCAGCCGGCAGAACAATTTCAATTTCACGGGCGAGCTGGGCATCACTGTTTTTCTCGAATAGCTCCACGCTGTTCCAAAGTTCTGAACGGTTTTGCAAGGTGGGCGGTGCGTTCTCTGGTAGCAAGATTTCAGCGTGAACAATACCGCCTTTTCTTGTGTAATCGTGGGTAACTCCGTCATACTCATTTGTGAGCTTTTCGCCGCTACGGTAGGCGGCAGCTACGGCACTTTTGCCTTGACTGCGTTTGATAATTTTAATACTGCAATGGTAAATTGCCACGGGCAGACCTCCTTTCGGGGTGGCATAATCAGACTTGTTGACAGACAATATTCTCCGCAGAGAATGTTGTCTGTCGGCAAGTGCGCAAGGGGTTTGGGGAGTGCAGCTCCCCATCGTGAGCAACGCTCACAACGCCCTCGGCAGAGCGCACAGCACCCATAAGGGTGTATAAGTGCGCCCTTGTAACCAAGGGAGTACCCCCGCAACCTCTGCAATCAACGTTTTCCTTGCAGAAATACCTTGACTTGTTCGCCCGTCATGGTAGCAACTTCGGGAAAGACACTCTCCAAAATTGCCCCCTGTTCAATGAGCCTGTGGGCACGCTCTCGGCGTTCCTCTTTGTGCTTGCGATTGAGTAGAATTTTCTGCCTGTTTTCAAGCTGTGTAATTTCTGTTTCTACGGCTTTCTGTTGTTCCTCCAATGATTTCATAATTAAAAATCCTCCCATTTCTGTTGTTTAAAATATCGTTGTAACCGTCTGATTGCTCCCTCGATCGACCGCTTGATGCAGGAGTCGGATAGCTGTTCCTCACGGGCAATTTGAGCGTACCGCTTGCCAAGAAAAAAGTGAGCATGAACACGGCGAGCCTGTGGCGGTGTCAAGCAAGATAACGCCTGTTCTAAGCGGAGTAAAAACAATTCGGCGTGTGCTTGTTCCTCTGCTTGTATGAATAGTTCCTCTGGTGATGGCTGCTCCCAATCAATGGCAGAAAGTTCTATACCATCATCGGCATCCAGTGAATAAAATGCCTTGTGATACACAATTTTTTGATGGCTGCTGCTTTCGTAGCGGTGGGCGAGTAGCAGAGCTTCAGCAACTTCGTCCGATACCTCGACAAAGGTATCTTTTTTGTACTGTGGATAGTAGTATTTTCTTAGGTTGATAATCATCATGGCTGCACCTCACTGCAACCACTTTTTCTGCTCAAAATATCTCCTTAGATTTTTCACACCGATTTGAACAGAGCTGCAAACGCCGCTGTCATTGACACCCTCGGCTTTGGCTATCTCAATCTTTTTCTTGCCAAGAATGTAGTGAGCATGAACACGGCGAGCTTGTGTGTCGGGCAGGGTGGAAAGTGCTTGATAGAGCTGTTCCATAGCTACCTTTTGCAGTAGGATTTCTTCGGGCGATGGTACGGAATACAAAGCATCGTGTTCAATACCATCGCCTGCATCCAGTGAGTAATGTGCCTTGTAGCGGTACTTTTGCCGATTGTAGGCGTTCTCTTTGCGGATGGATGCTAAAATCACCTCCATAACCTCGTCTGATACCTCCACCAAAATGTCCTCGGTGCAATGTAGGTAGTGCGTTCTTAGATTGATAACTGGCATGGCTAAACCTCCTAAAATGGCAAGAGGACAGGCGAAAAATCGTCTGTCCTCTTGCGGAATGTGATAGGGCAAAATTGCCCCTCACTGTTTAGCCTGAAAATGGCGTTTCGTGGGGTCTGCTTTGTAAAAATTCTTGATATTTTTTTCTGACTGCCATAATGCTATCCCTTGTGGCATATTTAGAGCAGCCGCAATGCCGCCCGATTTCCGCAAAGCTCATGCCCTCCAGAGCATAGAGAAAGAAACGCTCCCGCTGTGTTTCGGTACAGCTATTCAGTACCGCCATAATCTCGGCAAGGGTTTCCTTGCGGCAAACAATTTGCTCTGGTGTCAGTATGTAGCTGCGGCTGCTCTCGTTGGCGATGATGTACTCGTCAAGCTCTCGCATATCCCAGTGCCGCCGCTGTTCATGGGCAAGGTTCTCGTCCTTGTGGTCTGCTCGGTCAAGGTACTGGTAAACCTCGATGTTGACTTCTACGGACAAGGCTTGTCCGTTTATTTGTATGGTGATTTCCATAGCCTTTCCTCCATTCAGATTTTTAAGGTCTGAATGGGGGCGGTGGGGAACGGCAACGAGGGTCTATGAACGCAAAATGCCCGACTGAATTAACTTCAATCGGGCATGGGCATACCTATTTTGTTGTATTTGGGCGCAAGAAAAAACTACTGATTTACAGGTGGATTGTGATACTATACTCCTTTTTCAATTTTACAGTTTTTGAAAGCATCTGCAACATGGCTATCCTCCTATGAAAAAGAGCCGACAACCACGAGTTTCATTCTCGTTGGTTATCGGCTCTGCGTCTGGCTCTTTAATAATGGTCATATTCAGTTGTTGGACATTTATTAAATGCTCTTGCCTACACTTCGGGCAATATAGCGGAAAGTTCTTTAATTCCGTATCTTCCCGTATTTTAAGTCGAGTTTTATTTTGACATATAGGGCATAATACCCATTGTTCTCTTTGCATAGCACCACCTCACTAAAAATTGCTAACAAGGCTCAATCCTCTACAGTAAATATTTCTTCAATCGGAACACCAAAAACTTTTGCAATATTCCACGCTAATACTAATGAAGGATTGTATCTTCCTTTTTCAAGGTTACCGATTGTTTCTCGACGAACACCAACTAATTTTGCTAAATCTTCTTGTTTCATATCATGTTTGGCTCTATACTCTTTAATTCTATTATTTATCATTCATAGCACCTAATCTTTCTTTTATGCTAAATGATACTACCATTATAGTATGAACCAGAATAGACACAACCCATCCCCAAGCAAGCCCATTTTTCAATGCAATAGCTCCATCGTGCATGACAAATAAATAATATATGAGCGTTCCCAAAGCCATCGTAATTGTTCCGCAATAAAATCCAAATGCAGCAGACTTATTTAAGTATTCATTCATCATTTCATCAGGTTTAACAAATAGGTATTCAAAATCAACAGCAAATGCAAAAAATGTAAGAAACATTCGCTCATCTGTAAAAACACCTATAAAACCTAATAGAGAAAGAAAGCCCATGCAACCATACAATTTACAACCTAATTTCATAATATCTCTCCTTTTGATATGTGGTATATTTACCTCCTTGTGTTATAAATATACCACGTAAATTTTGCTGTGTCAATCGTTTTTCTATTTCTTGTATTGTGAAAATGGTCAAGTATAAATCAACTCTGCAAAAATGATTTCCTCCACCTGTGCCTTAACCGTATTCATCAAGCCAACCCATTTCATTTGTTTGGTGGCTTTAAGCTGCTCCGAAATGCCCGCCGCTTTCATCAGCGGCGGCATGAGCCTATCCAATCGCTCGTTGGCGGTCTGGTCGATTTCAAGTAGATGAGAATAGAGCTTTTCAGATAAAAGCAAGCTGCTAAACAAGGCAGGGCGGTGTTCCTGTAAATAGGTTTTCCTCATACGCCCATACTTGCCGATTGGCTGTGTTGGCTGTTCACTTAATACTAAGTTGGGAATGAGATAATCACCGTTTTGGATATACTCTAATTTTATCGTTTTTACACTCCTTTTCGTTATCGGGCGGCGGCTCTCTGTGGCTCTGACTGTGGCAAGCTGCTTGTGAGCAGATACACACCCTTTGCCATGTCCTCGGCTCGGAGGGCGGCTTTCTTTTCCTCCATTTTTTTGCGTTTCTCGGATTTTGTCCGTTCCTCATAATCTCTCTGCTTGCCGTTAGCCTTGCGGCGTAAATAGTTCTGGTGTAGCCTGTCCTTGCGTTCCTCTTTCTTGCGTAATTCCTCCTGTTCCTCGGCGGTGAGAACAACCTCGCCAAAGTGGGGCGGCACATATTGGCCCACGAAATTAAAGAAAATTTCAACCTCCTGTGTGGTGTCTTGGCTGCCTTTGCGGTCACGCTCATGGACAAGGATTTTTTCCACAAACTCATTGAGCATGGTGTTTGACATGGTGTCAAAATTCTCATACTTCTCAATAAGGGCAATGAATTTGGTTGCCGATTTTTGGCTCTGTTCAAAGCCGATGATAGCCTTTTCAAGCTCTGAAATCTCGGCTGCAAGCTCGCCCTGTTCTTTGGCATATTGGGCATCAAGGGCGGCATATCGGGCATCGGGCAGCTTGCCTAAAGCGTTGTCCTCATAGATTTTACATATCAGCTTTTCAAGCTCTGCGGCTCGTTTTTCTGCCACGGCAAGCCGTTTCTTCTGTTTGGCGATGTTGGCGGTCTGCTGTGCGGTTTGTGTTTCTTGCACGGTACGGATAAACTCGGCTCGGTCACTCTTGGAATACGCCGCAATCGCTCGGAGCATATCGGCAACCAAAACCATAACCACCTCGGCATTGATGCGGTGCTGTGTGGAGCAGAGAACGCCAACAGGCACTCGGCTATATGCGGAACAGGTATATTGTGGTGTGCGTTTGCCGTTACTGGTGCGGTGAACATACATCTTGCTGCCGCAATCGGCACAGTACATCAGTCCTGTCAATGGCTGTAACTCGCCAAAACCATCGGGATAGCGGCGAACACTCCCACGGATTCGCTGCACATTGTCAAAGGTTTCTTGGTCAATTATCGGCTCATGGGTGGTCTCAAAAATCGTCCATTCGCTTTCATCAACATACTTGCTTTTCTTGTCCTTAAAGTGATTGCGGGTCTTGAAATTAACGGTATGCCCTAAGTATTCACGCTTTTTCAGAATATGGACAATGGTTGATGAACCCCAACCGTAGGGGTCTTTGAAAGTCTTGGCTTTATTCACGCCCTCGCCATGTCGGGCAAGGTGAACAGCAGGAATTTCAATTTTTTGCTGTGTGAGTAATTGGGAAATCTGATAGGGTCCGAACCCTTCCATTGTTAGGCTGAAAATCTGTCGCACAACGGCGGCGGCATCATCATCAATTATCCAATGCTCCCGCTTTTCGTCTGCCCAAAGGTAGCCGTATGGCACTTGCCCCGTCATGTGCTTGCCACTCATGCCTTTTGCTTTGAAAACAGACTTGATTTTGCGGCTTGTATCTCTCGCATAAAATTCGTTCATTATGTTGCGAAAAGGGGTGAAATCATCATCGCCCTTGTCGCTATCCACACCGTCATTGATCGCGATAAGCCGCACACCCTTTTGCCGCAAAATCTCCATAATCTGCCCGATTTTGAGATAGTCACGCCCTAAGCGGCTCATATCCTTTACGATAACAGCCTCAACCCGACCTGCCTCGACTTCCTCCATCATGGCAACGAAACTCGGTCTGTCAAAACGAGTTCCCGAAATGCCATCATCGGTGAAATGGGTGGGTTTAGGGAATTTGTTTCGTACTGCGTATTCCTCCAACATCTGTTTTTGATTAAGAATACTGTTGCTTTCGCCTTGCAAATCATCATCACGGCTTAAACGCTCATACAATGGGGTTATCTTGGTGTTCATTATGCTTTTGACCTCCTATGCTCTAATCGACTTCACTAACCATGAGAAAAAAACATGATTAAGTTGTCTTTTAGAGCATATAACACCGGAAGCCAGCAAGTGCATGGTATCCAAGGGGGAAAAGATAAATATATTTTCAATCTATCTCGTCAGTTTGGACAGAGTTGTCGGGATAGAGAGCAAAAGGAGGAAAGCTATGTCACAGGAAAACAGAAAACGTCCCATCCAGTTGAAGTTTCGCGTCACCCAAGAAGAACACGATTTCATCATGGAAAAGGTGAAGCTGGCTGGTATGCAATACTATGGTGACTATTTGCGGGAGCAGGCCATCAAGGGCTATGTCATTGAACTGGATTATTCTCCGCTGAAAGGGATTGCCAGAGAGATTGGCTACATAGGCCGCAGTATCAACCAGATTGCAAAGCGCATCAATACCACCCATACCATCTACAAAGAGGATTTAGAGGAAATCCAAGCCTGGATGAAACGAAACTCTTTGATCGGTTTTACAAATCAGATGAAGCCCGGACCGAGACTTCAGGCACCGGCCTCGGCCTTCCTATAGTCAGAAAGATTGTGGAACTTCACGGCGGACATATAAAGGTCCAAAAAACAGAAAACCGTGTAGAGTTTTTGGTGATATTGCCGAAATAAAAAGATGACAGATGCCGGAAAATCCCATGTGTTGCCTTAATTTACTTTGTGCAAGTATTCCTCCAGGCACACGCCCTGCCTTTGAATCTCCGTCGCTGTGGTGATACCTACATAGCGGTAGTGCCAGGGTTCGTTGATCACGCCTGTGATGTCTGTCTTGTCGGAGGGGTAGCGGTGGATGAAGCCATATTTATATGCATTTTCATCCAGCCATTTATAAACCTCATCTCCTGTGGAATGGACACCGTCCGCGTTAATGTCGACGGCTATGCCTAATTGGTGCTCGCTTGTCCCTGGGATGGCTACCCATGTTTCCGCTTTGGATTTTGCTTCGTCCGCAGAATAGCCTTCGTTTTTGTATTCCCCGATTTTTTCATCCATGAGGCTTTGTTGTTTTTCTGTGGTCCGGTAACCGGAAGCAACGATGGGATAGATATTATGGCTCCTTGCGTCATCAAACATTTTCTGCAAAGCAGGATATATGCGTGAGTCCACAGATTTTCCATTGGATAAGGTGATCAGTTCCACCTTGTAATCAGTTGGAATGGGATTCCATTTGTTGGCTAAAATCAGGCACCAGGAAGTTTCGTCAGCATCGCTTGAAACGGCAGGCGTATGCGTTTCACTGCTGTTTGTTTCGGTGTCGCTTGCTCCTGTATCAGAAACAGGAGCAGGCTGCCTGGGGCTGCTGCTTTGGTAAACATTTCCAAGATGATGCACGATTATGAACATTACAGCAAAACAGCAGCATGCTGTGAGGAACAAAAGTATGCGTTTGCGGGTAGTATGGCATTTTGACTTCACGTTTCTTTTCATTAAAATAGACCTCCCTTGTTATATTCAGACAAAAAATGCTCCTGTCAGTATGGATTATACTGGACAGGAGCAGGGGATGTTTTAAGTAAAAGTTGTTTAATTCCTAAGAAAATCCTAAGTTTTCATAATGATTTCCTAAGGTGTGGCAGGCAGGGTTATGGTAAGTGTTACCGTATCCTGTTCGCTGATGGCGGTGATGGTTCCTCCGTGCAGCGTGATGATTTCCTTTGCGATGGCCAGTCCCAAACCGGTTCCGCCGGTATTGGAGGCGCGTGATTCGTCCAGTCGATAGAACTTTTCGAAAAGGGAAGCGAGTTTTTCTTTTGGTATGGTCTTTCCGTGGTTTGTAAAGGAAATGATTACCGAAGCGTGTTTTTCTTCAGCGGAAACAAGTATTTCGGTATCAGGGTAACTATATGATGCCGCATTCTTCATGACATTATTAAAAACCCGCGCCAGTTTATCGGGATCGCCATAGATGGTTAAACTTTCATCTGCTTTAAGGAGCGTTGTATTTCCGTTTTTACACAAAACAGGAGAGAGCTCATCTGTAAGCTGCACGAGCATATAATACAGATCAATAGGTTCCTTTGACAAATTTATTTGCTGCAGGTTGTACCGTGTTATCTCAAAAAATTCATTTATCATTTTTTCCAGACGATAAGCCTTGTCAAGAGTAATATTTACATACTTTGCCTTCTGCTGTGCGGGCATATCAGGGACTTCGGCCAGGAGATTCAGGTATCCGATTACCGATGTCAAAGGAGTGCGTATATCGTGGGCCAGATACATGACCAGATCGTTTTTGCGCTGTTCGGCCAGTTGTGTTTGCAGTGCCCGCTGCTTTAATTCCTGTTTTACCGCTGTCAATTTGCGTTCGATGGCTGACATTTCGGCAGGCAGATTTATTTCCACATCATCGTTTAATAGGTCGTTGATGCCCTGATTGATGCCGTCAAAATATTTTGTAAACCATCCAAGAATGACCCGAAGTAAGATGAAGAATATGGCTGCAATCGCCACCAGCCAGATAATCTTCTCGTTATTGACAAAAATCCGTGTGTATAAAAGCTGGGCGGACGGCTCATCTGTTTTGAAAACATGTCGAAAAATAGAGACAATCAGGTTGCCCCCCTGTCCTTGCCATATAAATATGTACAAAACTGAGATAATAATGATTGCAATAGCGGCCATACACAAAAATTGCTTATATAATTTTGACTTAAACTGTGCATAATCCGTTTTTTTATTATTTTTCAATTTTATACCCCACTCCCCATATGGTTTTTATATGCGTTGGATTTTCCACGGTATCATTAAGCTTTTCCCGCAGATGGCGAATATGAACGGTAATGGTATTATTGCTTTTGCAGTAATATTCGTCCTGCCAGATCTGGTGGAATAATTCCTCGGCGCTGACCACGTTTCCTTTATTTTCCAATAAGATGCGCAGGATAGAAAACTCTGTAGGGGTCAGCACAAGGGGCTTTTCATTCAACAGACATTCATGGGTGCTGATATTCATGATCAGATTCGAATGCATCATCACATCGCCCTCCTCTTTTTCCGGACTGGCAGGATTATACTTTTTGTATCGGCGCAGCTGTGCCTTTACCCGGGCAATCATCTCCAGGGGACGGAATGGTTTTGTAATATAATCATCTGCCCCCAGCGTAAGTCCTGTGATTTTGTCCGTCTCCTCGTCCTTCGCCGTGAGCATAATGATCGGATACGTATATTGTTCCCTGATCTGCTGGCAGATGGCAAACCCACTGATACCCGGCAGCATAATATCCAGGATAGCAAGATCCAGTTCCGTCGTGTCAATGCATTCCAGAGCCTCTTTTGCAGTATAAAATTTGAATACGGTATAGTTTTCATTATTAAGATAGACCTCGATCAAGTCCGCAATTTCAACTTCATCATCCACCACAAGTATTTTCTCAGACATATATTGGCACCTCTTTGCGTAGTTTTATTTTCTATTATACTATTTTTAGGGGAGAAGATATTAAGATTTTGTTAATGTTGAAAATGATTGATGATCGCCACAAAATCGAGTTAAATTCGATTTTGTGGCAATCATATGATAAAAACGGTGGTTAGATTAGAATGTGAAATACTATTCTGGTTGAGAAGTGCGAGGACATATTATAATAAAACAATATTTCTTAAGGCGTTTATGAATTTCTCGTTTTCGGAATGTGTCTTTACAGCAATACGGAAATAAGTGGAATCTAAGCCGTAAAATTTTGAGCAGTCCCGAACTTTTATTCCCTTTTTGAGAAGCCGACTATGTATATTGTCTTGCAATCCTTTGCATAATAAATAATTCCCTGCGGAGGGCCAGGCTTTTATATGGAGGCTTTGAAACTGTGAGAGCAGCCAGACACGTTCTGTTTCCAGTAAGGAGTAGGTATGCTCCATATAAGTATCATCGGTGAGGGCACATATGCCGGCAAACTGGGCTGGAACAGAAACATGAAAATCAGGTCCCTGCATTTTCATTGCAGACAGCAGGGTGGTATTACCTGAAATACAGAATCCAAGGCGAAAACCGGCCAATGAAAAAGTTTTGGTGAAAGCATCTATAATTATAAGGTTGTTAAAATGGGTAATAAGAGACTTTGCAGAATATTCTTTCCAGTCGGGAACAAATTCCATAAAGCATTCGTCAACTACTAATAACACATTATGTTCGCGGCATTTTTCGGCTATTTTTATCAGAAAATGCCGATCAATAAGACTGCCGGTGGGATTGTTTGGATTGCATAAAAACAGCATATCCAGATTATCATTAATTGCAGAAAATATTTTTTCATTAAGTGTAAATCCAGCAGAACCATCAAGCGGGTAGTGCAGGACTTTGCAATCCACGGTTCTCAATGCGCGAGCATATTCTTCAAAGGTTGGTTCTATGATAAGGGCTGTTTTAGGTTTCACAGCAAATATCAGCCGATATAGCAAATCATCGGCACCATTTCCGCAATACACCTGATTCGGCTGAATCTGATATTTCTTCGCTAAATGTTTCGATAGAACCTTACAGTCTGGATCCGGATAGTCCCCTAGTTGACCAGAAATTTGAGGCAGATGTCTTATTACCATATCCGGCACACCCAAAGGATTCGTATTCACCGAAAAATCCATGGACACTGTGGGCTCTTTTTCTGTAATGGATGTCCATGGAATTATAGTTTCCTCTATATTCATATCTTTGTGCTCCATATTCATTTCATAATGGCCTCTATTTTACCATCTTCTTTTGGGATAGTCTATAGTGCAGGAGATAGGCATAGAAGGGTTTCTTTCCCGCAGAAGGAGAAAGGAGCTTTTCAATGGGAAATGCAGACAATCAAGTCAACGAGTACCTGTCAGATCCGGTGTGGTTCGTGGATGAGAATCTGATGGCAGACGTTGATGCGCTGGTGGAAAAGTACGAAGAAAGTACTGATGTGGAAGTTTAGAATTTAATGAATAAATAAAATGTAAGCACAGTCTCTGAAAAAAAGGAGGCTGTGTTAAAAAAACTTCCGCAGATGCAAAACCTTAACTTGTTTGTTCTGTTTCCGAAGTAAAACCTAAGTAAAGAACTCTCTTGCGGTAAAGCGGTGAACCATGTATAATATATACCATATGTGTAAACACGAAATAAAAAAAGAAGAAGGTAAGGAAATGAAAGTTGGTATATTAAAGGATATTAAAGTAGGAGAAAACCGTGTGATTGCAACACCTGTGGAGGTGGCGAGCCTGATTGGAGAAGGACAGGAAGTTCTTGTGCAGAAGGGGGCTGGTGTCAAGGCTGGATTTCCAGACGAGAAATACGTACAGGCGGGTGCCAAAATGGTTGATACCGCAGAGGAAATCTACGGAACATGTGATTTGGTAACAAAGGTAAAAGAGTTCGAACCATCCGAATTTGGGATGCTCCGGGAGAATCAGATCGTGTACACCTGCATTCATCCGGCAGCACATCCAGAGGAGGTTCAGGCACTTCTGGACAAAAAGGTGATCGCCTTTACAGCGGAGGATTCCCACAGATATGGTTCTCCAAACTGCGAAGCGGCTGGAAAACAGGGCGCTTTGATGGGGCTGGAGTCTATGCTTACGATCAATGGCGGCAAAGGAAAGTTTGTCAGTGGCCTGGGCGCAGCGCCAGGTATGAAGATTCTGATCCTGGGCGGCGGCATCGTTGGTCAGGCAGCCTTGTCTGTACTGCATGCACTGGGTGCATGGGTGACGGTTGCAGATATTAACATTGGCACCCTGCGTACCCTGCAGAGCCAGTACAACCAGACCATCAACACCATGATTTCAAACAGAGAGAATATCCGCCGGATCCTGCCGGAGACAGATATGCTGCTCAACTGTGTCAAATGGCCAAAGGGCAACACGGAATATCTGGTTACGAGAGAAATGGTGGCAAGCATGGAGCCGGGATCGGTTATCGTCGATATCAGCAACGATGATCAGGGAGCCATCGAGACATTCCACGAGACGACCCATGCGGATCCAAGATATGTGGAGGAAGGTGTGGTACATTACTGTGTAAGCAACATCCCAGGTGCTATCGCAAACTCTACATCTGTTGCATATGCGGCATCGGTACTGCCTCATTTCACCAATATTCTAAAGAATGGTGTGGCAGAAGCCTGCGCAAGAGACGGATTCTTGAGAAGAAGCCTTACCACCTACAAGGGGTATCTGACCCATGAGGAAACAAGCGCACTGCAGAATCGTCCATGGATCAGACCGGAAGACATTCTGGGGATCGCAGATAGAAAGCTGGATGCGGCACCGCCAGCAACGGTTACACGTTCAGAAAATTATATAAAACGATAGGAAGAGGGACTACATGGAGACAATGGGGTTTATTTCAATTATTCCGGCGATTATTGCCATCGTGCTGTCATTTGTCACGAAAAATACAGTGGTAGCACTGGCAATCGCCTGCATTACAGGTACACTTTTGGCTGGGCAGGGCTTGATGGGTTTTCCGACACTTTTGAAAGAAAGTCTTGGTACCACAAGTTTTGCATGGGTTATGCTTTTGAATACTTTTATCGGAATCCTGGTAGCATATTTTCAGAAAACCGGTGCCATTCAGGGCTTTTCCCAGAAAGTGCATGACAGAAATTTGAGCCGCAAAGGCGCACAGCTTATGGCATGGATACTGGGGATTTTTATTTATTTCAGCGATTCTTTCAGCCCACTTTTCGTCGGCTCTGTTATGCGAAGCATTACAGATAAGGCAAAGGTATCCAGAGAAAAACTGGCCTATATTGCAGATTCCACGTCTGCGCCGGTCAGTGTGCTTATGCCCATTACCGGCTGGGCCGCTTACTTGATGGGACTTGCAGTGGGAGTGGGATGTATTACTACAGACAAGGAAGCATCCGCATTGTTTTTAAAAGCGATTCCATTTAACTTTTATCCTATCTTCGCAGTAGCTTTCGTAGGACTGCTGGCATCCGGCATCATCAAAGATTTCGGTCCCATGAAAAAGGCGGAGAAGAGAGCCATGGAAGAGGGCAAAGTCCTTCGTGACGGAGCCAACCCGCTCATCGGAAAAGAATTGACGGAAATGAAGGCTTACGAGGGCATCAAGCCCAGAGTATTCTTGAATTTTGTTCTTCCGGTGCTCATGATCGTCAGCATCGCCATTGGTACCTACATAGCAATGAGTTCAGCCAAAACCATGGAAGCATTCCTGGGTGTTATTATCTTCATGACCATCAGTATGCTGATACAGGGCATCCCATTCAAGGAAGTCATGAATACCATGACCGACGGTGTAAAGGGTGCGATCCCGGCAGTTATGCTGCTGGCACTTGCTTATTCGGTAAATGCGTTGAGCGCACAGATGGGAACAGCAAATTACATCATCAATCTGTCAGAAGGATTCCTGACACCACACCTGCTCCCGGCGATTATCTTCGTCATATCAGCCATTATGGCTTTTGCCACAGGTTCCTCCTGGGGAACATTTGCCATCTGTATGCCCATCGCACTCCCGCTGGCATTTAATTTTACGGGAAATCAACTGACTATTCTGGTCATTGCAAGCTTTGCGGCAGTGGCAGGCGGCGGTGTTTTCGGTGATCATTGCTCACCATTATCCGACACAACCGTACTTTCTTCCACGGGAGCGGCGGCAGACCATATTGACCATGTAAAGACACAGCTGCCCTATGCGCTGGTCTGTGGCGGACTGGCACTGGTTGCTTATCTGATCGTTGGAATTGCATTTGTATAAAAGGACATAAATAAAAACTGCCTGATAAGGGGCAGTTTTTATTTGCTTCAAACTTATTATTTTTTATTCTTATGGAGCATCTTGTCCAGCGTGGAAGAAATCGCGTTTTCCGGGCATGTATTCTTACAGTCGCCGCAGCGGATACAGTCGGGGCTGTTGGGGTGTTTCCACACATCAATGTCCATCTTGCATACTTTTTTACATGCGGAGCATTCTGTACATTTATCCGGATCAACAGTATACCGGTATAAAGCCACCGGATTGAACCACCCGTAAATGGCGCCCAGCGGGCATACATATTTGCAGAACGGACGGTAGCTGATCACCGAAAGCAGCCCTGTAAGGACCAGAAGCGATACCTTCCATATAAAGAGTCCACCCACCGCGCCCTGGAGATCAGGATTGGTAGCCACCAGGGGTATCCCGGCAAATAATGTTCCGCTTGGGCAGATATATTCACAGAACCAGGGCTTTCCCATGCCAGTAATATCCACGATCACAGCGGGCAGCAGGAGCACGAACAAAACCAGCACCACATAGCGGAAGTAGCGGAGATATTTATGCCCGGGAAGATTCTTGACCTTTTTCACAAAGGGGATCTTATACAGAAGATCCTGCACCAGCCCGAAAGGACACAACCATCCGCAGACAAAGCGCCCAAACAGCGCCCCAAAGCCCATGAGGAAACCGAATACATAGGCTGAGACGGTAAATGTCCTGCTGTCCAGTATGGACTGGAGTGCCCCGATGGGACAGGAGCCCAGCGCGCCGGGGCAGGAGTAGCAGTTAAGACCAGGTACACACAGAGCCTTTGTATTTCCCTGATATATTTTTCCGGTTAGAAATCCTACGACGTAGCCATTGGTGAGGGCAAAAAATGCTGCCTGGAACCAATGCCGCAGGATCCCCCTTTTCTTAGCCAATGCCGATGCACTCCATACAGATATGTATAGCCTTTTGCAGTACCGTCGCTGGCTCCCCACGCAGTACGCCTATTATGATCAGAAGGATGGAAAGGCATAGCAGTGCTACACCTTTCCAATTCTGTTTCAGAAAGATACCCATAACCTTAATCCTCCATCTCCATCGTCATTATGCCAGCTCCGCATCCATGATTTCTGTCCACTGGGATTTGGATCGGGCACCTGTGTAGACATTCAGTATATCCCCATCCTGATTGACAAATATGGTCGTAGGCACTACCTGGACTCTGCCTAGAATGGTGCTGCTGGCATCGGGCAATACATGGGTGTAGTCCGCGCCGGTTTCCGCTACGATATCCCTTGCGGCATCTTCGTTCTTTCCATCTATTACATCCAGCGGAATCCCGATAATCTGCAGATCCTTGTCTTTATACTCGGTTGACAACTCAGCAAGATCAGGCATCTCCTTGATACATGGGCCGCAGAAAGTCCCCCACACATTGATCATAGTCACTTTTGCGTCTTTGAAAATATCCTGCGTGACATCATTGCCATCCAGATCCTTGGAGGCAAATGTGCCAAAGGTTTCTTTTACCGTGCCTGTTTCCGCAGTGTCGTCATTTGCATCTGCGCTGGGAGTATCTGCCTCCGCAGTGTCCGTCGTCTGCGCCTGTTTGTCTGCATTCTGCCCACAGCCTGTTAAATATACTGCAGAAGCAAGTAACACGGCCGTCACTGGTATTACCTTCATCCATCTCTTCATAATATAATAATCCTCACTTTCTCAAATATGTTGTCTGGAAATCTATCAAGTTGCTATACTGTAATAATATATGTTACAGTTAGAAAAAGCAAGCATTATTTTATAAAATTACTATAAAATAGTTCTGCAGAATGAAAACAACAAAATGGTGGCAGTGGAATACTTCTAAATAATCGTCGGGGCATAGAGAATAAAAATGTTTTGCGTTGCCCTGTATTTGCGAATATAACA
>JAQUWF010000064.1 GCA_028692975.1 Lachnospiraceae bacterium | reverse complement strand
CCTCTATGTTATCATATTTATCTGGATTTTTAAAGGGTTTTGTGATAGGATAGTCTCAAATAGGGAGGTAATAATTATGCAAGCACTAATTGATCAATTGAAAATCGTGCCCGACTACGTCAAAATGTTATTTACAGAACATCTCATCCTTGCCGTTATTGCACTGGTACTGTTTCTGTTCTGTATGTTTTTCACAAACAAAGTATCCGGCATACTGAGAAACATTATGATTGTAGCAATGTTTGTGATAGGGGCATTCGGAGTCGTACGCAAAAACTGGCCGCAGGTCCTGACGCTGATCCTGGCACTTCTGGCGCTGATCATCATCCGCACCATACGCCGTATCATCGTCACAATCCGTCTCAACCGACGCAATGCACGTATTGAAGAACGCGCACTGGCCAAGGCTGCCAAACGTCGTGGTTCCTGGAAAAACAAGCAGGGTTACAGCGGGGAGCGCAAACCTATCGTGGATCCTGAATACAAACCTGAGAAGATGGAAAAAGAAGAAATACAGGAAGTCATCGAATTCGAAAAAACTGATTTGAAACACGTAAAAACAGAGGCACCTACTGAGGAACTGACTCCTGCTGCTGCAAAAAAAGAAGTACCGGCCAGCAATGACGAAACTGCAGCGGAACCTGAAAAAGAAGAAACCAAAGAATAAGACACATTTTACGCATTTTTAAAAAATCGCTTGACAACAGCGTGACTCTTTGATAGAATGAAAAACGGTCATGAAACGCTGTTGTGGCACAGGTGGTAGCGCACCTCATTGGTAGTGAGGAGGTCATGGGTTCAACTCCCATCAACAGCTCTAATATGATTTTTCCAAAAACAGAATGTGCTGAGATCCTTGATTTTACTTGGGTCTCAACACTTTTTGTTTTATCTCTATAACATATCACATCAATATTTCTGCCCCTTTTCTGCCCCCTTTTCCTATCTTGAATAAAAAACCTCACAAAATATAATATGCTTTGCCGAGCAGCCGGCGGACGTGCTCCCACCCATTCTGAGTTCTGTAAGAAAGGGGTGGTACTTATGTCTACATACGAAGAATTTATGGTAATATTGACAACATGTATCTTACTTATAGCAATTCTGAATTATGCACATAAAAAGTAGCCGTCCTGCCCTGGTAAGGTGACGACTACTTTTTAAACTTTCCGCCAGAGCGGGTGAAGTGCACTCACCCTCCGACTGTTCTGTTAAGCATATTATATCAAATCACATCAAAATGTCAAATATCATCTGCACTTTGTTTTTTATTCTTGTTTTTGTTACTTTCCTTATCGTTTCATACAGGTGCGTACTTTGCTGCGGATGCGCTGCAGGGCGTTGTCGATGGATTTGCTGCTTTTGTCCAGAAGTTCTGCGATCTGCACATAATCATACCCTTTCAGGTACATGTCCAAAACAACATTTTCAAAGGGACTCAGCGCATCATGTATGCGTTTGATCACATCGTCTGTATTTTCTTTATCGATAATAATCGATTCGGGGCTCTCTTCCCACATCTGCTTTAATTCCACTTCCCACTCTTCCCCGCTGAGAGAAATGTAGGAATTCAGCGGCATATGCTTCTGCCTGTTGGACACCTGAATGGCACTGTAGAGCTGCCGCTCGATGCAAAGTCTTGCGAAGGTAAGAAAGGATGCATCCCTGTCATCCCGGTAGTCCCGGATAGCCTTATACAGGCCGATCATGCCCTCCTGTATCAGGTCATCCGTGTCTCCGCCCATGAGATACATAGCCCTGGCCTTGGTACGCACCATGGACTTGTACTTGTTCACCAGATAATCCGCGATCTCCTGCTGGCCGCTGCGCAGCATGCAGATCAGTTCCTCATCGGAATACTGCTCGTATTGTTCCATTTATTTTATCCTCTTTGTCTCACGATCTCGTAAGCCAATACGCCACAGGCCACCGATGCATTCAGCGAATCGATGTCCCCTTTCATAGGAATGGATGCCACAAAGTCACATTTTTCTTTGACCAGATGGCTGACCCCTTCTCCCTCGTTACCGATCACAAGACCAACAGGCCCTTTCAGATCCAGGTCATACATGCGGGTACCACCCATATCCGCGCACACAAACCACATACCGTCTTTTTTTAATTTCTCGATGGTGGTGCTTAAGTTGGTCACTTTTGCCACCGGTGTATAATTCAATGCTCCCGCTGAAGTTCTGGCAACCGTAGCCGTCAGCCCCACCGCACGTCTTTTGGGGATAATCACCCCATGGGCACCGGCCAGATTGGCCGTACGGATGATGGCACCCAGATTATGCGGATCTTCGATATTGTCCAGAAGGATAATAAAAGGCGCTTCACCCTTCTCCTTTGCATTGGCAAGGATATCTTCCACGCTGGCATATTCATAGGAAGAGGCCATGGCGATAACACCCTGATGATGCCCTGTCTCAGAAAGTTGATCCAGTCTGGACTTCTCTACGAAATTTACGATGGTGTCCTTCTTCTTGGCCTCCCGGATAATAGAGCGCACAGGCCCATCCTGACAACCGTCCAGCACATAGAGTTTGTCAACACATCTGCCTGCACGGAATGCCTCCATAACTGCATTGCGGCCTTCGATCTTATTTTCCTGTACCTGATTTATCTCTTCCATTTATTCTCCAATCCTAATTTGATCAAATCAATGATTCGTGTCATCTGTTCTGTTAAATACAAGTACCCCATAACTGCCTCAAAGCCTGTGGCACGGCGGTAATCACCCATGGTAGCATTCTTTGCCATAGTGGCGGACTTGGCGTTGCGGCCTCTCTTATAGACAGCCTGCTCCTCCTCCGTAAAGACCGGCTCCAGGATCTCGATCATAGCAGACTGTGCTCCTGCCTTTACCAGCGTGCTGGCCTTCTTGTGCAGCTGGTGCGGCGGGCAGTTGCCCTGCTTTACCAGCAGGGTGCGCACCACCAGTTCATATACACAGTCTCCTATGTATGCTAATGTTAATGGAGAATAGGTCCGAACGTCCCTATCCTCCAATGCAAACTGTTCCTTTAAATATGTTATGCTCTCTTCCATTTTACTCCTTCGCGCGTATCTTCCAGCACGATGCCCTTTGCCAGCAGCTCGTCACGTATCTCGTCTGCTCTGGCGAAATTCCGCTCTTTTCTGGCCGCCTGTCTCTGAGCAATGAGGTCTTCGATATCCTGATCCAGGATTTCTTCTTCTCTGTCCACGATCAGCCCCAGGATATCACAAAGGGTTCGAATCTGTTCCAGTAATTGATTCACAAAAGTTCTGCTGCTTTCTGCACCGGCATTGGTATTGGCGAATTTGACCAGTTCAAATACAGCGGAAACTGCATCTGCCGTATTGAAGTCATCGTCCATAGCCGCCTCGAATTTCTCCGTATAAGCCACCGCCTGTGAAAGCAATGATTGCTCAGCGTCCGTAACTGCCGTTTCAGCCGCATTTCCCATAAGACTCTTCAGATTCTCCACTGCGGTCAGAATACGGTCCAGACCGCTCTTGGATGCCTCCATGAGCTCAGCGCTGAAATTCAGCGGACTGCGGTAATGGGCACTCAGCATAAAGAACCGAAGCACCTGCAGATCATATTTCGCCGCAATATCACGTACGGTGAAGAAATTACCCAGTGATTTGGACATCTTCCTATTGTCGATATTTAAGAATGCATTGTGCAGCCAGTATTTTGCAAACTGTTTCCCATTGCAGCACTCGCTCTGGGCGATCTCATTCTCATGATGTGGAAACACAAGGTCTTCTCCGCCTGCGTGGATATCGATTTCCTCCCCAAGATATTTCTTGGACATGACAGAACACTCAATATGCCAGCCCGGACGGCCGTCACACCATGGAGATGGCCAGGATGGTTCTCCCTCTTTTTTCGGTTTCCACAAAACAAAGTCCAGCGGATCTTCCTTCTGCGCCTCACCGGTCACCTTCAAAGAACGGTTGCCGGAGCGGAGATCATCCAGATTCTTGTGGGATAATTTGCCGTATTCATCGAATTTTCTCGTTCTGAAATAAACGGTTCCATTTACGTCATAGGCAAATCCCTTGTCGATCAGGGTATGGATCATATGGATCATGCCGTCAATCTCCTGAGTCGCCAACGGATGGGTCGTCGCCGGCTTTACATTCATGTCCGCCATATCCTTCTTGCATTCCGCTATATAGCGCTCAGAAATCACGCTGGCATCCACGCCTTCCTCGATGGCTTTCGCGATAATCTTATCGTCCACATCCGTAAAGTTCGATACGTAATTCACCTCATAGCCTTTATATTCCATATAACGGCGCACGGTGTCAAAAACAATCATAGGTCTGGCATTGCCGATATGGATCAGATTGTAAACCGTAGGACCGCACACATACATGCTGACCTTCCCCGGCTCCAATGGTACAAATTCTTCTTTTTGCTTGCTTAAGGTATTATAAAGTTTCATTTTTCTTCTCCCTGCATCCTTTCTGACATTCCTTTAATTCCGACTCTAATTCAAGCACACGATTGACCAGTGCGGAATTCTCCTGCTGTAATGTGCGGATATCTTCTTCCACCGGATCCGGAAGATGGCACTGATCCATGTTCATACGCGGTACCACTACATTGGCCCTGCGCACCACACGTCCCGGTACACCCACCACGGTACAGTTGGGCGGGACTTCCTCAAGCACCACAGAACCTGCACCGATCTTGGAATTTTCTCCCACTGTAAACGAACCGATCACCTTGGCTCCTGCGCTGACCATCACATTGTCCCCCAATGTGGGGTGACGTTTCCCGGTCTCCTTGCCGGTACCGCCCAGTGTCACGCCCTGATACAAAGTTACATTTTCACCGATCACAGTAGTCTCACCGATCACCACGCCGCAGCCATGGTCGATAAAGAGACCCTTACCGATCTGTGCACCCGGATGGATCTCGATGCCGGTCTTTCGCACCGCCTTCTGGGAAATCCGCCGTGCGCGGAAATAATGTCCCTGCGCCCAAAGTTTATGTGCCTTTTTATGCATACGCTTCGCCGTAAAACAAGGATACAGGAGCACATCCCAATAAGACCGTATCGCCGGGTCCCGCTCCTTAAATATCTCATATTCTTCCTTCAAATCTTTAATTAATCCCATAACCTCTCCTCACACAATCTAACCTTTAGTTTATGCAAAAACAGTAGAACTGTCAAGCAATTTGGGATTCTGCCAAGTCTTTTTGCTATATTGGATATTTTCACCTGTTTTGGCTGCAGCCGCCGCATCCCTCACATTTGCGCACCGTCCTGTCGTCAGCCCCAAAATCCAATGCGGGGCTTAGTGAGCAGATTGCCTGAGAGGAAATCCCTTCCATAGTGCCGGTAAATCCAAGTCCTTCCTCTGTAGTCGCCTTGATATTCACCTGATCTTTTTCCAGATGCAGCGTCTTTGCAATATTTGTCTCCATCTCTTCTATATAAGGTCTCAATTTGGGCTTCTGGGCGATCACCGTAGCATCAATATTGTCGATGATATACAGATGCTTCTCCAGCAGCTGCCCCACATGCTCCAGCAGTTTGATGCTGGATATTCCTTTGTACGCCGGATCCGTGTCCGGGAAATGTTTCCCGATATCTCCCAGCGCAGCCGCCCCCAGCAGCGCATCCATAATCGCATGGAGCAGCACATCCGCATCCGAATGTCCCAATAGCCCCTTCTCAAATGGAATGTTTACGCCCCCAAGGATCAAATCCCTGCCTTCTACCAGTCTATGCACATCATATCCTAAACCTGCCCGCATATTTTTTCTCCTCTATTTTGAGTAATTACTCATTATTTATTGTAATTTTTACGAAAACACATTATAATTCTAATATAACTTTATTATAATAGCAAGCACAAGGGAGGATTTAAAAATGGAAGACTTAAAAGCAAAAATCGAGGAAGTTGTTTCAAAACTCAAAAACGATCCAAAATTACTGGATGAATTCAAAGCAGATCCTGCTGCTGCTGTCAAAAATTTCATCGGTATCGATTTACCGGAAGACAGCGTAGAACATGTGATTTCTGCTGTTAAGGCTAAGATGGCTGGCGAAGAGGTATCTGGCATCATCGGCAAAATCGAAGGATTTTTCCACAAAAAATAAACACAAAAAATAAACGGAGTGCATTTTATTTAAACTAAAAAAACATCTGACATAATAATCAGATGTTTTTTAGTAGCGAGAAAGGGATTTGAACCCCCGACACCGCGGGTATGAACCGCGTGCTCTAGCCAACTGAGCTATCTCGCCATATTTAATTAAGTATGGGACCTACAGGGCTCGAACCTGTGACCCTCTGCTTGTAAGGCAGATGCTCTCCCAGCTGAGCTAAGATCCCATATACCTGTTGCTGTTTCGCAACCTGCTCCGCTATTATACAATTATATCAATCACTTTGTCAATACCTTTTTTCGAAAATTGTATTTATTTTTTACGCAATTAAAACAATAAGGCGCGTACCGGCCAGTCAGAATGACATGACGAAGTTGTCAGATAAGAACCGATACGTGTCTCACTATATTTTCGCTTAAGCAATTAAGTTGCCTTTATTATACAAGACACCTTAGCCATACACAAGCATCGAATTGATACGGTATGTTATCACATACATTTTTCCAAATAAAACAGAATGATCCTGATCAAAGCAGCCAGCCGCCCGATCAGGATCATTTTATTCTGCTTATTTAAAATATGCCACGCCGGATTCGAAGATCTTCAGATCCTGTTCTCCGTAAATATTGATTGCCACAGAGTCATCGCGTCTCTCAGAATGTGCCATCTTACCAAAGACACGTCCGTCCGGGCTGGTGATACCCTCGATAGCCGCATAGGAACCATTTACATTCCACTCTTCGTCCATGGTCACATTGCCATCCGGATCACAGTACTGGGTTGCAACCTGGCCGTTTTCGAATAATTTATCCAGCCAGTCTCTGTCTGCCACGAAACGGCCTTCCCCATGGGAAGCCGGATTCACATAAGTCTTGCCCAGTTTGGCCTGTGCCAGCCATGGTGACTTATCGCTGAGCACCTTCGTGTAGACCATCTTAGAAATATGGCGTCCGATGGTGTTGTAGGTCAGTGTCGGTGAATCCTTCTTCTGTCCCACGATATCGCCGTAAGGAACCAGGCCAAGTTTGATCAGTGCCTGGAATCCATTGCAGATACCAAGAGCCAGGCCGTCACGCTCATTTAACAGTCTCATAACTGCTTCTTTAATCTTCGCATTCTGGAATGCGGTAGCAAAGAACTTGGCAGAGCCATCCGGTTCGTCACCTGCGGAGAATCCGCCTGGGAACATGATAATCTGAGACTCATTTATCGCCTTTTCAAATATTTTCACAGAATCCAGGATATCTTCTGCAGTGAGATTCTTAAATACCTTTGTCGTCACATCTGCGCCTGCACGCTCAAAGGCACGTGTGCTGTCATACTCACAGTTGGTGCCTGGGAATACCGGAATGAACACCTTTGGTTTTGCCACCCTGTGCTTGCATACATAGATACTGTCCGCCTTGTATAATGGGCTTTCCACCTCATACTTATCCTCGGTACCGCGTGTCTTGAATACCTTTTCCAGCGTACCAACCCATGCGCCCAGGGCATCGTCCAGGGAAATGCTCATATCGCCGTAATGGAAGGCGTCATCATCGGTCACTTCACCGATCAGAGTGTACGTCATAGCCAGCTCGCCGACTTTTCCGTCAGGAACTTCACAGATAACATCACCATACCCCGGTGCAAAGAGATCCTCCGATGCCACATTGTGCTCGATCTTCATGCCGAGGCGGTTGCCGAAGGCCATCTTGCTGGCCGCGAGGGCGATGCCCTGACGATCCAGTGCATAGGCTGAAACCACGCGTCCCTTCTGAATGTCTGTATGCAGTTTCTCATAAGCATCCATGACTTTCTCATAATCCGGAAGATCATATTCATCTTTATCGATACGCATCCACACCAGCTTGTTGCCTGCTTTTTTGAATTCCGGTGTGATCACGTCTTTTTCTTTTGCCACATCTACCGCAAAGGAAACCAGTGTCGGCGGTACATCAATCTCATTAAAGGTACCGGACATACTGTCCTTGCCGCCGATAGAAGGCAGCCCGAATCCCAGTTGTGCGCTGTATGCACCGAGGAGCGCTGCGAAAGGCTGGCTCCAGCGGCTTGGGTCCTGCGTCATTCTGCGGAAATATTCCTGGAAGGTAAAACGAATCTTCTTATAATCACCGCCCGCCGCTACAATACGTGCCACAGACTCAACCACTGCATACACTGCGCCATGGTATGGGCTCCAGCTGGACATATACGGATCAAAGCCATAACTCATCATGGTCACGGTCTCAGTCTTGCCGCCCAGTACCGGCACTTTTGCTACCATAGACTGGGTCTCGGTCAGCTGATATTTACCACCGTATGGCATAAATACAGAGCCTGCACCGATGGAACTGTCAAACATTTCCACCAGCCCCTTCTGGGAGCAGCCGTTTAAGTCGCTTAAGGTCTGCAGCCATTTTTCTCTCACATCGCCGATTTCCGGTTTATTAAATCCATTCCCTTCTTTATTCGGGATATCCACCTGTACGGTGGTCTCCTGATGAGCGCCGTTAGTATCCAAAAAGGCTCTGGACAGATTCACGATCTCTTTGCCTCTCCAGATCAGCACCAGACGTGGCTCTTTGGTCACTTCAGCAACCTCTACTGCCTCCAGATTCTCTTCGTTGGCATATTTTAAGAGTTCTTTTACGTCAGAAGGATCTACCACAACAGCCATACGTTCCTGAGACTCAGAGATAGCGATCTCTGTTCCGTCCAGTCCGGCATATTTTTTCGGCACTTTGTCCAGGTAGATATGAAGGCCATCTGCCAACTCACCGATGGCAACGGATACTCCGCCTGCACCAAAGTCATTACATTTCTTGATCAGTTTGCTCACTTCAGCTCTGCGGAACATTCTCTGGATCTTGCGTTCCGTAGGTGCATTACCTTTCTGTACCTCTGCTCCACAGGTCTCGATAGACTCCTCTGTGTGAACCTTGGAAGAACCGGTGGCACCGCCACAGCCGTCACGTCCTGTACGACCGCCCAGAAGGATGATGATATCACCCGGATCAGAGTTCTCGCGGATTACCGCTTTTCTTGGAGCTGCACCGAGAACGGCACCGATCTCCATACGTTTTGCCACGTAGTTTGGATGATAGATTTCTTTTACATAACCTGTAGCCAGACCGATCTGATTGCCGTATGAACTGTAACCGGAAGCTGCGCCGCGGACCAGTTTCTTCTGTGGCAGTTTGCCCTTTAAGGTATCTCGCACAGATACCGTAGGATCAGCCGCGCCGGTCACACGCATAGCCTGATATACATAGGTACGTCCTGACAGCGGATCGCGGATCGCACCACCCAGACAGGTAGCAGCACCACCGAAAGGCTCAATCTCCGTCGGATGGTTATGGGTCTCATTCTTGAAGTTGATGAGCCATTCCTCTTCCACACCGTCCACGTCTACAGGGACAACGATACTGCAGGCATTGATCTCATCAGATTCTTCCTGATCTGCCAGTTTGCCCTCCGCCTTTAATTTCTTCATAGCCAGAAGTGCCAGATCCATAAGGCATACAAACTTGTCATCACGGCCTTTGTAGATTACGGCACGGTCAGCCAGATACTGCTCATACGTCTTTTCGATAGGTTCTTTGTAATCGCCTTCACCAAAGGCCACATCCGTCAATTCTGTAGAGAACGTCGTGTGGCGGCAGTGGTCGGACCAGTACGTATCTAATACGCGAATCTCCGTCATGGATGGGTCGCGTTTTTCTTCTTTTTTGAAATAATTCTGAATGTGTTGGAAATCCTTGAATGTCATGGCAAGATTCAGGGATGCATACAACTCCTGCAATACTGATTCCTCCATGTTCATAAAGCCATCAAAGATTTTTACATCTGCCGGATTCTCAAAGTTCATCACCAGTGTTTCCGGCTTCTTCTCATTGTTTTCTCTGGAATCAACCGGGTTGATGCAGTGATTTTTGATAGCATCGTAGTCTTCTTCCGAAATATTCCCTTCTATTACATAAGTAACGGCAGAACGAATAATAGGTTTTTCATCTTCCTTCAAAAACTGGATACACTGCACAGCAGAATCGGCTCTCTGGTCAAACTGTCCTGGCAGGTATTCCACCGAAAAGGATTTGACACTGCACTGATTCGGGAACTTTTCATGATACAGCGTATCTACCGGAGGCTCTGAAAATACGGTCTTACAGGCCGCTTCGAAAATCTCATCGGAAATATTTTCCACATCATAGCGAATCAGCACTCTTACGTCCGTCACAGACTTTATACCCAGATAACTGCTGATCTCGTGCTTTAATTCCTTCGCTCTGACAGCAAAGGCAGACCTTTTTTCTACATATACACGTCTTACGTCACTCATTTTATATTCTCCTCTTAGTGAATGGTTACATATATATTATAAAATTTCTTTAACACAAAAAGAATACCACAAGACACGGAATTAGTAAACTCCAATGTCTTATGGTATTCACATAAATTTTACACTTCCGCAATGCACTCTACTTCGCAGAGTACGTTCTTTGGCAGTGTTTTCACTGCAACACAGGAGCGAGCCGGTTTATTTACAAAATATTTTGCGTACACTTCATTAAATGTACCAAAGTCTCCCATATCTGCCAGAAAGCAGGTGGTTTTTACAACTTTTTCAAAACTGGTGCCTGCCTCTTCCAGAACCGCACTCAGGTTTTTCATAACCTGCTCTGCCTGTGCAGCGATATCGCTGCCCTCGATCTCACCGGTAGCTGGATTGATGGGGATCTGACCTGAGGTAAATAAAATATCTTTTAACACAATGGCCTGGGAATAAGGTCCGATTGCAGCCGGTGCCTTGTCTGTACTGATTACTTTCATGTGATACTCCTTTCCTCTCCACTATTCGTGGAGTCTGCGCGTAATACGATATTCCTCTGGATCACCAGAGGTTTTTGTGCGAGAAGAAAATGATGCCCTCCGCTATGACCATTATACCCAAGAATACCCATTCTGGTCAAGAACCTTAATACAGCAGATATGGTTTGTTTTACACAGATTGCCAGAATTCTTTCAGCGGCTGCCCCACATCCCACAGGGAACACACCTGATAGCTGCTCCATTCTCTGGGGAAAAGCTGCCGGTATTCCCAGGATAGGAACCGCTCATCCAGAAGCAGAATAATGCCCCTGTCCTCTCTGGTGCGGATCACACGGCCTGCCGCCTGTAAGACCTTATTCATGCCTGGATACCGATAGGCATAGTCGAATCCGTTCTCACCCTTTTGGTCATAGAAACGCTGAAGTATCTCCCTTTCATTGCTGATCTGGGGAATGCCGGTGCCCACCACCAGTGCCCCGATCAGTTTGTCACCGATCAGGTCAATGCCCTCCGCAAAGATACCTCCCATGACACAAAAGCCAACCATGGTCCGTTCCGGGTTCTCCATGAAATTCTCCAGAAAGATCTCCCGCGCTTCCTCTCCCATACCCTGAGTCTGGACGCAATAATCCACCTCGTCCGACTCACACTCTGCCTGATATATCTCGAATACATCCTGAAGCAGTTTGTGGGATGGGAAAAAGACCATATAATTCCCCTTCTGTACCGTCACCGTCTGCTGGATATATTTGGCCATGCGCAGATATTCCTCATAGCCTCGCCTGGTGTACTTGCTGCTCACATCACGCCCCACCAGCAGGCAGCGGTTATCCCGCTCAAAAGGAGATTCGGCATAGATCGCATAATCCTTCTCATTGGTGCTGAAGAGTTTGCGGTAGTATCCAATGGGCAAAAGTGTGGCAGAGAAAAATACGGCCGCAACCCCTTTGTCCAGACAATTCTGAAGATTCACCGCAGGATTCACGCAGAACAACTGCACTCTGAAATGTCCGTTTCGTTCCAGTTCTGAATATATTACATAATTCTCATCCACCAGTTCCTCAATCATAAGGAAATTGCGAACTTGAAAATAGAAATCCAGCAGTTCCTTGCGCTCCTCCTGGTCGTTGAATTCCTCCAGGAATTTTTCCATCTCCGACAGGACAGACATAAGAGACAGAACAAGATTCCCCACAGAAGGCAGGATCTCGTAATTTTCGCACTCCCGCTTGTAGGCCAGCATCTGTTTGTTGACCTTTTCCAGATAACGCTCCAATTTCCTGCTGTGGGGCTTGACCAGCCGCTTAGCTGCCAGTACATCCTCCTTGTAGAGAGCCGCACTGTACATGGACCGTCCCCGGTCTACCAGATTGTGCGCCTCATCAATAAGGAAAATATACTCCCCTTTTACCCCTTCCGCGAAGAAGCGGCGCAGATACACATTGGGATCAAACACATAATTATAATCGCAGATAACCGCATCCACCCAGGTAGACAAATCCAGACTCATCTCAAAAGGGCAGACCTTCCATTTCTCTGCCTGCTGCTGCATGGATGATCTGTCCAGGGTATTGGCCGTGGTCAGAAGTTCGTAAACCGCATCATTGACCCTGTCATAGTGGCCTTTTGCAAAAGGACAATGGTCTGGATTACACTCCATCTCCTCACAGGCACACATTTTTTCTTTCGCCGTCAGCGTCAGCACCTTATAGTCCAGCCCCTTTTCCTGCAGGATCCTAAAAGCCTCCTCCGCCACGGTGCGGGTAACGGTTTTTGCCGTCAGGTAAAAGATCTTTTCGGCAAATCCCTCCCCCACAGCGCGCACGGAGGGGAAAATAGTGGACATGGTCTTACCGACTCCGGTAGGTGCCTGTATAAACAATTCCTTCTGTTCCTTAATCGTGTGAAACACACCGGAAACGATATCCCGCTGCCCTTCCCGGTAAGGGAAGGGGAACTCCAGATGTTCCATGGAATGATTTCGTTGCTGCCGCCAGGTGTACTGGAACTGTGCCCATGGGTAATAGTCCGCCAGCAGTGCTTCAAACCAGATTTCCAGTTCCTTGTATGTATATTCCTGGCGGAAACGCTTGATTTCCTCAGTCTCCAACTGTCCGTAGGTCATCTGGACCACCATTTTTTCCAGTTCATGCTGGGTGGCATAAATATAAGCATAACATTTGGCCTGCGCCAGATGCACAGGAACAGGCTCTTCCAAAAAGATCAGATCCAGGAAAACGCCCTTGATCTCGTCTATGGCAAAACCGTCTTTCTCATCTATAATACCGTCCGCCCGCCCCTCTATGCGCACGGAAAAGTCCTCGTATTCCCGCACATAGACCAGCGCCATTTCTGCATGATAAGAAGCACCCATCTGCCTTTGGATTTTTCTGTGCAGACGGCTGCCCTTTTGCATGGCTTCCTTATCTGAGCCCCCGTGACGGTTGTCAATGTCCCCGGACCGCAGCAGAAATTCCACCAGGTTACGTACTGATATTTTTATCTCTGAATGCTTTTCCATAATGCTCCCATGCAAGTCAATTTCGTACTCACAGTATAGCATAAAAAGCCATTCCAGACGAGCCGGAATGACCTTTTGTTTTTGTGTTTGTTTTTATGTTTGTTTTTGTGTGTTTACGCGACAGCAAATTTAGAAATCGCGTCTGTGAACTGAGCATCAGCCTCACCGATACACTGTACGGTTAATTCACGGTTCAGGCCAAGACTTAAAACGCCGAGAATGGATTTGGCATCAATGATGAATCTGTTATAGAATACATTGATATCATACTCACATCTTTCTGCAGCATTGACAAATTCTTTGACCTGATTGGTCTCTGTCAATTTAATCTTAAATTCTGCCATAATAATTTCTCCTCTTTTGTGGTGCACTCCTCTGTTACTCTATTGCATTCTATCCAGTTACTGACTTTCCGTTACATGATAACCGAAAGTGTTTTTAATGTCAATATTTTTTATCGATAAGTTTTCAATTTTGTTTACAATCACACAATATATAGTATATTTCCCCTTACTTTGTATCAAATTCTTCCATATATTTCCGGTATTTGATGGGGATCATCTGCCGTTGGCGTGCCCAGCTGACCCGTTCTTTTATTGCAATATGATTGCAGAAATCCTTCCACAGTCTTTCATAATCCGCCTGACTGTCCGCACAGTATTCCTGATAATGCTCCGGAAGGTCGGCTCCATCCAGCAGGGCACACCCTTTCCCCGGCTCATGCCCCAGTGCCCTCTTCCGCCCCTTATCATAGATCAGCCATCTCTCCAGGGGAAAACGCTCCGCAAAATGCGGTGCAAGAAACTGCAAAATATTATGCTCCGGCTCAATCACAGCGAAAAGAACTTTGTTTTCCAGTTCTTTGAATCGAAGTATCTCAATATACCGGTAGGACTCCATAGATACCCGCCGATAGATTTCCTGCAGTCTTTTCACATGAGGATTGCGCAGGTTTTCGAAGTAATTACTGCCGGTGCCACCCGGATGCCATCCGCTGGCCAACGGCCGCTTGGACGCTGCACCTTCCTTTGCAAAAAAATCCACCAGCGTATGGTAAATAGCCTGGGCACGGTCTGGGAAATACGCACAGGCCGCATAACAGATGCTGTGGTAGACACCCTCTCCCAGTTTCCGCTGTATGCTCCGCCGCACCTTCTCTGCCTTGTCCATGTCTTCCTTCACGGTAATATATTCACAGAAAAATTCAAGATCATCCGGTTCCTTCACGCGCAGTTCCACATTTTCATGTCCTACTTTGCTGGCCCAGGCATCGTACACTCCGGTAAATATCCCAGCCATGGTATCCGGGCAAATATACACATATTTCATACCACCATCTCCTTCTTCCCCACCGTGCTTGTATCAAACAGGGACAGCTGCTCGTAAGTAATCCCAGGCTCCACTGGCAGTTTTTCCCGCGGATTCATCATGTTGCGCACGATGTAGTCCGCATCCAGCCTTATGGGATACATGGTACGGCCATTGCAGGTAATAAAATACAGGGCGCGCTTGAGCACGACGCCTATTTTCTTTAGATGCTCAAAGTCCAGCGAACCGTATTTTCTCGCACCCACAATACGCCAAGCCGAGGTAGTGCCAATCCCCGGCACCCGCAGCAATGTATAGTAATCCGCCCGGTTGATTTCCACCGGAAACCGTTCCAGATGCCGCAATGCCCAGTCGCATTTGGGGTCCAGCATTACGTTAAAATTCGGCTGATTCTCACTTAACAGTTCTTCGCCCCGAAATCCATAAAAACGCATGAGCCAGTCTGCCTGATACAGCCGATGTTCCCGCAAAAGTGGAGGCCCACCGGGCAGGGCAGGCAGGGAACTGTCCTCATTCACGTGCACATAGGCAGAATAAAACACCCTCTTTAATTCAAACTGCCGGTAGAGGGACTCTGCCACATGGACCAGCTCGTAATCACTCTCCCCCGTAGCACCGATAATCATCTGGGTGGACTGTCCTGCGGGCACAAAGGCAGGCGCATGGTGATACAGGGCCACCTCCTGTTTGCTTTCTTTCGCTGCAAGCTGGATCTGGCGCATGGGACGCAGGATATTCTTCCGCGTCTTGTTCGGTGCCAGTTTTTTTAATCCGTCCGCCGTGGGCAGTTCCAGATTCACACTCATGCGGTCTACCAGATAACCTGCCCGCTGGATGATCTCCTCATTGGCACCGGGTATGGCTTTCAGATGGATATAGCCCTGAAAGTGATGGACATTACGCAGTTTGTAGACGGTCTCGTATAGCAGTTCCATGGTATAGCCTGGATTGTGCAACACCCCGGAACTCAAAAACAAGCCTTCTATATAATTTCTCCGATAGAAGCCCATGGTCAGTTCGCAGATCTCATCCGGTGTAAAGGAAGTGCGCACCACATCGTTGGAGGAACGGTTGATGCAGTATTTGCAGTCGTATATGCATTCGTTGGTAAACAGTATCTTCAATAGTGAGATACACCGCCCATCAGCCGCAAAACTGTGACAAATCCCCGCAGGCTCACAGTTCCCCATGCCTTTTCCATCATTTTTCCGCGAGGATCCACTGGAAGTACAGGCCACGTCATACTTGGCTGCATCTGATAATATATTCAGTTTTTCTCCAACACTCATCTGCTCCTGTATAATCATAGCTGCCTCCCAACGAAAAGAACGTTTGTTCGTATTTTTATTATAATACGAACAAACGTTCCAGTCAAGTTATTTAAGATTTTCTGTAACTTTCTGTAGATTTTCTGTTTTATTGTTATGCCTGTGATTCCAGACTGCCGTCATCTTTGTTGTCCGACGTAACCACCGGCAATATAGAGTCCTTTCCTATAGGAAGGATTGCTGCCAGAAGAATACCTGCAATAGCTGCCAGAGCCAGACCTGAAACACTGACGGTATCTGTGATCTTAATACTGTCACAACCGATACCAAGCACGACAACTATGGATGCAATCATGAGATTGCGGCTATTGCCAAAATTAATCCGATTATTAATAAGAATACGAACGCCCACCGCTGAGATCATTCCGTAGAGAATAATACTGATGCCGCCGGTAACCGGTGCCGGAATACTGGTGATAAATCCTCCGACTTTGCCTAAAAGGCCGATACAGATCGCAAAAACAGCTGCAATACGGATGATGGACGGATCATAGTTTTTGGTTACGGCCAAAACACCGGTGTTCTCTCCATAGGTGGTATTCGCCGGTCCACCAAGAAGACCTGCAAATGCGGTTGCAACACCGTCACCCATAAGCGTTCTGTGGATACCCGGATCGATCATAAAGTTCTTGCCCACAACAGCACTGTTGGTCGTAATATCACCCACATGCTCAATCATTGTAACAAGAGCGATGGGCGCGATAGCCAGGATCGCATCTGCCCGGAAAGTCGGAATGCAGGTCACCTGTGCCAGAATATCCTTATCCATGAAGGAGAAGAAATGTGCCTCAGATACTGACGTGATATCAAAAAATCCCATAGGAATCGCCACAAGATACCCCACGATGATAGCGAACAAAATCGGCATCAGATTATAAATGCCTCTGGCATAAATAGAAACAATGATGATGGTCGCCAGCACACATACCGATATCAGGGCCGCCTGCCAGGAAAAAGCCGCAACACCCTCTGCATTGGTCACATAAAATGCATTGTTGATGGCCGAGCTGCTCAGTCTCAGTCCGATAACGATGATAACCGGACCAGTAACAATAGGCGGAAGCAGTTTGTTGACCTTTTCATATCCCACGATACGGATAATCAGTGCAAACAGCACATATATAAGACCGGAAATAATCAAGGCCCCTTTTACCGATGCCAGTTTGTCCAGAAAATCCGGATCGCCCATGCGGGAGGAGCCTATGACCGCCATAATACCACCCATAAAAGCAAAACTGGATCCCAGAAAAACAGGAACCTTCTTCTTGGTAATCAGATGAAACAGCAACGTACCTGCCCCCGCACAAAACAATGTGATGGAGGTGTTCAATCCTGTCAGTGCCGGTACCAGCACGGTCGCTCCGAACATAGCCAGCACATGCTGGATACCCAGAAGGATTCTTTGACCTGTTGATTTGTTTGTTTTTTCCACTCGTTTCTCCTCCGTAGTCGTATAATGTTTATTTAACAAAGCGATCAATCGCTTTATTTAACTCCAGTAATGCTTTCTCGTCTCCCTCTTCCACTGCATCCACGATACAGTGCTCAATATGATCCTGCAGAATCACCTTTCCTGTATTATTAATAGCAGCCTTTACCGCCGACAGCTGGATCAGAACCTCCGTACAGTCCCGCCCGCTTTCTACCATACGGCGTATGGACTCCAGATGACCGATGGCTCTGGAAAGACGGTTTAAAACGGCCTTGGTATGTGTGTGGGAATGTGTATGATTGTGGAGATGTGCCTCACCCTCATGGGTATGCTCCACCACCGTTCCATCCTCCAAAACGTGTTTATGTGTACCATGTTTTTCTTCTGTGCTCATATTTGCTCCTTTATGAAATGGGCGTAAAAGAATACCTCTGTTTGATGCCGGAAGTCATTATATCAAAAATAACCGTCCCATCCGCATGTTCTGTAACATCATATTCTAATACTTTATCTTTGAATTTATCTTTTACATACTGCTCCAGGTCATCGCAGGCTATCTCCTCAATAAAAACATCCCGCATCTGGTTCCCCGAACACTTATTAAAAATCTCCCAAACAGCTTCGTACTCCTTCATCCCAGAACTCCCTTCCCCTGTACAGGATTTTTCCTTTTCATATTATACCGTTTTATCTTGTTATTTACAAATGTTTATTGTAGAATGGTTGTAATTACTTCTAGGAGGAAAAGAACATGCAGCTTTTAAAAGACCGTATCATAAAAGATGGTGTCGTAAAACCAGGCAACATTCTCAAAGTAGACAGCTTTCTGAATCACCAAATGGATATTGCATTTATCAATGAACTGGGAAAGGAATTCAAACGCCTTTTCGCAGACAAACCCATCAACAAGGTCCTGACCATCGAGGCATCCGGCATCGGCATCGCCTGTATCACAGCGCAATATTTCAACGTTCCCGTTGTTTTTGCCAAGAAAGCCCAAAGCGTGAATCTGGACGGTGACATGTACACCACAAAGGTAGAATCCTTCACCCACAAAAAAGTATATGACGTTATCCTCTCCTCCAAATTTCTCGGCCCGGAAGATCACGTGCTGATCATTGATGATTTCCTTGCCAACGGATGTGCACTGCTTGGACTCATCGATATCGTACAAAAGTCCGGAGCCACCATCGAAGGTGCCGGTATCGTGATTGAAAAAGGTTTCCAGGAGGGCGGAGCCAAGATCCGTGAAATGGGTATCAACTTGAAATCTCTGGCTATTGTAGAAGAAATGTCAGACGATTCCCTGACCTTCCGTGCAGACGAAGAATAATTTCCTACCATCATGTCGTGTATGACCATACGCGGCATGATTTTTTTCTCTGCGAACTGGTATGGTCATTTTTATCTCAACTGGATATTTCAGCCACTCCAGTTATTCTGTATAGTACACATATCAAGATTAACAGAATGAATGAGGAGGTTTTTTCAATGAAAGATATTAAAAAACTTGTTTTAACTGCGCTGTTTGCTGCGCTTGCCTGTGTGGCAACCATGGCGATCCGCATCCCCACCCCGGGTACCGGCGGCTATATCCATCCGGGTGATGCCATCGTGATCCTGTCCGGTGTATTTCTGGGACCTGTCTATGGCTTCCTGGCTGCCGGCATCGGTTCGGCCATGTCGGATCTGATTGGCGGATACTTTATCTATGTTCCCATCACTTTTGTGGTAAAGGGTCTGATTGGACTTGGCTCCGGCCTTATTTTCAAACATATGAATACCAGCGTTAAAAAACGCTACCTGGCTGTAGGCCTTGGCGGTGTGCTGGATGCCTTCCTTGTGGTTTTCGGCTATGGAGCATGTGAAACCATCATGTACGGATTTGCGGGTGCCTTAGCAAGTGCTCTGCCAAACCTGGTACAGGGTATCGGTGGACTTGTTCTGGCCATGATTTTGTATCCGGCTGTCACTGCTGTCCCGGAAATGCGGCGCATGTCCCTGGCAAAATAAAACATAAAAACATAAAGAAACCTCTGTGGAATCATGATCGCTCATGCATCCACAGAGGTTTTTTATACTCTGCCTCTACAGCAGCCATACATCCGGCTGTCTTCTCTGTACAGGTTTTTCTTTCTTTTCTTCCGGTTCTGGTTTCTTCTCTTCCACTACCGGCTCTGTCTTCTTAACTTCCGTTTTTTTCACTTCTGCTTTTTTCGCTGCTGGTTTCTTTGTTGCCGGAGCCGCCTGGGATACCTTTGCATCCAGCAGTTCCTGTATCATTTTTGTAGCAGTCTCCGCACCAATGGCGCTGATTGAATAATACATCCATTTCCCCTGTTTTCTTCCGACTACCACGCCGGATTCGCACAGCAGCTTCATGTGATGAGATAAGGTGGACTGGCTGATCTTCATCTTCTCCAGAATATCATTTCCACACATTTCCCCATCCTTCAGCAAACCCAGTATAGCCAGTCTGCTTTCATCCGAAAATGCCTTAAATATAATAACCATTTCCTCTTTTTTCATAAGTACCTCCTGTCTGAACGCATCCAACGTATCTTATTTCCAGTATACGCCTTACATCGATGTCTGTCAATATGAGGTTTGCTTAAGTTTCTGCTGAATCTATTTCATCATCTCCAGTTTCCCTGCATCCATCTCCCACACATCATCCGCCAGCGTATCGATATCCACTGCATTATGGCTGGTCAGGATGATTGTTTTTCCTTTCGCTTTCAGATCCCGGATCAGCTGGTGGATCTCTGATACGCCCTTCTTATCCAGCCCATTAAAGGGCTCGTCCAGAATCAGTATGTCCGGGTCCTCCATGATGGCCTGGGCGATGCCAAGCCTCTGGCGCATACCCAGGGAATATTTCGCCACCGGCTTTTTCATGTCCGGATCCAGCCCTACCTTGCGAATGGTCTCCTTTATAGTCTCATCGGAAATTTTCTTGTTGAGCTGCGCCAGAAGCTTAAGATTCCTAAACCCTGACATATTCTGCAAAAATCCCGGATTTTCAATGATCAGTCCCAGAGATTCCGGGAAATCAATATCCTTGCCAATCTCTTTTCCACCCACAAATACCCTGCCTGATGTAGGCTCTAAAAACCCACAGATACATTTAAAAAGCACTGTTTTACCGGAGCCGTTAAAGCCCACGATGCCATGTGTCTTCCCGGCTTCAAAATCTACCGTGATCCCGTGCAGGATTTCTTCCTGCCCGAATGATTTTCTTACATCCTGAACGCTGATTGCATAGTCTCCCATGGTTTTCCCCTCTGTTATGAAAAATGAAATTCATATTTTCTGATCTGCCTGTGTATCAGACAGAGGTTAACAAAAATAAAACAAATAAAGATCAAGCTGCTCTGCCATATGCGCGGCAGATAGTCATATCCAAAATTATGCATATAATAAGTCGCATGATTCAGCGGCGAAATCCATCCCACCAGCACATTGATCTGGTACTGCATATGGGACGGTATCT
>JAQUWF010000063.1 GCA_028692975.1 Lachnospiraceae bacterium | reverse complement strand
CCCCGGTGTGCCAGCGTAATCTCTCCCGGTGTGGGTACTTTGCCGCCTCCGGCCAGTGCCTGGGGCGATACGGTGTGATGGGGGGAACGAAATGGGCGAATGCCCAGGATAGGTGCATCCTCCGGAAGCAGTCCGGCGATGCTGTAGATCTTGGAGATTTCCAGCCTTTCCTTTTCCGTAAGGCCGGGCAGGATCGTTGGGATACGCTTGGCTACCATAGTCTTTCCAGACCCGGGAGGTCCTACCATAAGCAGATTGTGGAAACCGGCTACCGCAATGACCGCCGCTCTTTTTACTGCGTCCTGTCCCTGTATATCCGAAAAATCCACCTCATAGGGGTTCGGCAGTGTAGCTTCTTCTTTTACCTCCCCCTCTTCCTCCGGGATCACTCCATCCCGCAGCAGAGTCAACATTTCCTGAAGACTCCGCACCCCCACAATATGGATACCGCCGATGCTCTTTCCTTCTCTGCGGTTCTGATAGGGAATGATACACATTTTGCACCCGCATTCCCGAGCCTGGATCACACTTGGCAGCACACCGGGAACCCCGTGCACCTCCCCATTCAGACTCAATTCCCCGATGATCATGACTTGCTCTAAGGACTTTTCCGGAATGTTGCCCGTTGCAGCCAGTATAGCCGCCGCGATAGGCAAGTCGAATCTGGAACCGTCCTTGCGCACATCCGCCGGTGCCAGATTGATGGTGATGCGTTTGGGCGGCAGGGCGATGCCTATATTGCGCATAGCCGTCCGCACCCGGTCCTGGGCCTCCTTTACCTGGGAGGACAGATACCCTACCATGACGAACATAGGCAGACCGTTGCTCACATCCGCCTCCACTGTCACCGGTATCACATCCACACCGGCTATTGTTGCTGATAAAACCTGATTAAACATACATTTGCTCCTCTCTTTGCAATAAAAGTTTGTGGTTGAAACTACGTGAATAAAGTATGGAAAAGCACGAAAAGACTTTTTCGTACATAAAATGAAGTAAATCCCCTTTGAGGTGCTTGTTTGAAGGTCTTTTTAACACCCCTCACTCCGGAAGAGGAATCAAAGTTTCTCCACGCCTGCCAGGCCGGCGATCCCACAGCCAGAAATACACTCATCGAGCGGAATCTGCGGCTGGTGGCGCATATCGTGAAGAAATATCAAAATAGCGGAGAAGATCTGGAGGACCTGATCTCCATAGGCACCATCGGACTGATAAAGGCCATCGACAGCTTCGATCCCGGCCGCAGTATCCGCCTGGCTACCTACGCCGCCAGATGCGTGGAAAATGAACTGCTCATGCATTTCCGAAAGAAAAAGAAAACCAATCGGGACGTCTCCCTCTACGAGCCAATCGGTACCGACCGGGAGGGCAACGAGATTCATCTTTTAGATATCATTGAAAATAATCAGTGGGATATGGTTGAATTGTATACACAGAAGGAAGAAGTCCTACAGTTGTACGTATACTTAAAAGACTGCCTGACACAGCGTGAATATGAGATTTTGTTACTTCGTTATGGGTTATTTGGAAAAAAAGAAATGACACAGCAGGAAATCGCGAAACGACTGGGAATCAGCCGCTCCTACGTCTCCCGAATAGAAAAAAATGCTCTGTTGAAATTACGCCACCGGTTCCTGACGGCGTAAAATATCGAAGGGTTCCAGTTCCGTCCCAAGATCAATAAAAAGGATCTGTTTTGGATGAGGTGCACTTGGCATTTCATTGCCCTCCTCATCCAGGATTTTACATACGGTAACTTCCCGGTTCTCTCCGTCAGGCTTCATGACCTCGATAGTCTCACCCACGGAAAATTTGTTGCGCTGCTCTATTCTGTACAGTCCCTGTTCGTTCTGCGCTCCTACGATGCCCAGATACGTGTACTCCCGCACATACGTATTGCTGTCATAAATCTGCGTCGTCTCGTCCGGTCTGCCATAAAAAAATCCTGTGGTAAACTGACGGTAAGTACAATTTGAGATCTGATCTTTATACCACTCCATATTCTGTTCATAGAGTTTGGGATCCTGGGCATAATCATCCAGTGCCCTGCGATAGGTCCTGGCCACAGTAGCCACATATAGGGCTGTTTTCATACGTCCTTCGATCTTCAGACTGTCGATGCCCGCATCCAGAAGATCCGGTATATGCTCGATCATACATAAATCTTTGGAATTGAATATATAGGTGCCCCGGTCGTTTTCATATACCGGCAGGTATTCGCCGGGCCTCTGCTCTTCCACCACCGCGTACTTCCAGCGGCATGGGTGGGTGCAGGCGCCCTGATTGGCATCTCTGCCCGTGAAATAATTACTGAGCAGACACCGTCCAGAATAGGAAATACACATAGCCCCATGGACAAATGTCTCGATCTCCAGTTCATCGGGTATCTGTGCACGGATATCCTTTATCTCAGCCATGGATAATTCCCTGGCTGAAACTACACGCTTTGCGCCCAGCTTGTGCCAGAACAGGTAGGTCTCATAATTGGTATTATTCGCCTGAGTGCTCACATGACGCTCGATCTCCGGACAGATCTTCCCGGCCAGCATAAACATGCCTGGATCCGCGATGATCAGCGCATCCGGTTTCAGTTCTTTTAATTCGCGGAAATACTCCTTCGCCCCCTCCAGGTCGCCGTTGTGGGCCAAAATATTGGCTGTCACATAGACCTTGACCTGATGGGCATGGGCAAATACAATACCCTCCGCCATATCTTCTTTGGAAAAGTTCTTGGCCTTGGCCCGAAGCCCGAAAGCCTCACCGCCGATATACACAGCATCGGCACCGAAGATTACTGCTACCTTCAACACCTCCAGGCTGCTGGCTGGAACTAATAATTCTGGATGTCTCATAATTCTCCTTACTTTTTCACACTCAGGGTAATACCGTCCCCGATGGGAAGCACCGAGGTAATCAGATCCTCCCTGTGCGTCAATTCGTATAAGTAATCCCGCATGCGCTTGTGTATGGTGCGATTGCGCCGTTCCACCGCATAGTGGGACTCGATGATATCGCCCTCCTGGAGCACATTATCCGAAATCAGTACGCCACCCATTTCCAGCAGCCGGAAAATATCCGGCAGGAAATGGATGTACTGTCCCTTCGCCGCGTCCATAAAAATGAAATCATAAGTGTCCGTGAGGGTGGGAAGAATATCTGCAGCGTCACCTTCCAACAGGGTGATCTGCTCTTCTTTTCCCGCTCTGCTAAAATTGTCCCGGGCGATAGGAATTCTCTTTTCATAATTTTCGATGGTGGTAATCTGCGCCTTGGGACTACCGTATTCACTGAAGAACAAAGCGGAAAATCCCACCGCCGTGCCCACCTCCAGAATACGTTTTGGCTGCTTCATAGCCAGAAAGGTTTTCAGAAACGTCTGCATTTCTTTGCGGATGATCGGCACATAAGTGTCCAGCGCATACCGTTCCAGTTCCTCCAGAAAGGGGGTATTTCCCGTATCCAGAGAATTTATATACGTAACCATACGTTCTTCGACAATCACTGCATGCTCCTTACTCTTGCGTACCTTCCGCCGGAATATCTGTCTCCTGAGCGGCCTGCTCTGCATCGGCTTTCACCGAATCATCCTGCTCCACCTTGTCGTAGATCGCGTTCTCATCTACTTTTTTCTCCTGTGGTGTCACCTGTACCTGCCCCTCCGTATTTTCCTGGGCCAGGATAGCCATCATCTCGTCGGCAGTCATGGCTGTATTCAGAATATACGTGCCCGGCAGCAATGCATCCTTGTAACCAGACAGTTTCTCCTGCGCCGTAAAAATAAGCGCGCTTTCTATGAGCCCCTTCTGTTCCAGAATCTTACCGATATCATGTGCTGAAGCACCATCCGGTACGATCACAGTCACAGCTTGTCCCGGCTCGGCTGATATGGGTTTCTGATTAAAAACAGCATAGCCAAAGGTATAGGCCGATCCGGCCAGATAGATTATGCCTATAGCGATCAAAATATAAATCAGTATACGTATGACCCCTTTTGCTCCCAATATCGCTGCCCGATATCCGGCATCCTTCTTGCGCTTTGCCATATATTCTCCTTATTACTCGAAATTCGGAATGCGAATGCCCATAGCTTCTATGATCTCTCTGTGCAGACACTGTAACTTCCTGCAGAAATCCAGTTCCGCTTCCAGATAGCCGTTCACTTCCGGAATCTTCCGCAGTTCCTCGAATTCTCTGTTGATATCATCCACTGCATCAAACAAATCCACATCTTTGTCTCGATGATTATAAAGATTATAAGATGCGGTCCGCAGTTCGTCAATACGGTCGATCAGTCCCGGAAATTTCTCCAGTTCCTGTTCGCACGCTTTGTAGCGTACACAGACCTCAGCTTCCTGTATTGCTTTAATAAGCTGCTGCGTGCTTGCTTCAATCTGATCCATTTATTTCTCCTACGCTTCCATAATGATTGGCAGAATCATAGGTCTTCTCTTGGTCCGTTTCCATACGAATTCACCCAGAGAATCTTTGATCACTGTCTTGATCTTGCCCCAGTCTGTTATATTCTTATCCAGACATACATTCAGCGCATCACGCACCGTAGCATTGGCTTCTTCCATAAGTCCTTCTGATTCTCTCACATAGACAAAACCTCTGGATACGATATCCGGCCCTGCCAGTACGTGATTGCTGTGATATTCCAAAGTCAGAACGACGATCATGATGCCGTCCTCCGCCAGATGCTGACGATCACGCAGTACAATATTGCCTACATCCCCAACACCGAGACCATCTACCAGGATACCGCCTGTGTGTACCTTGCCCACGATCTTGGCCGCATCGTCATTTAATTCCAGCACATCGCCGGAACGCAGGATAAATACATTGTCTTTTGGAATGCCAAGTCCTGTAGCAATCCCTGCATTTGCCTTTAAATGGCGCAGTTCTCCATGCACCGGGATAGCAAACTTCGGTTGTACCAGAGAATAGATCAGTTTTAATTCTTCCTGACATGCATGTCCGGAAACATGTACATCCTGGAAAATAACTTCTGCTCCCAACTCGTTTAATTCGTTGATAACCTTGGATACGGCCTTTTCATTACCCGGTATAGGGTTGGAACTGAAAATAATCGTATCGCCCGGACGGATGGTAATCTTTCTGTGAATATTGGCTGCCATACGCGACAGAGCCGCCATGGATTCGCCCTGGCTTCCCGTGGTGATCAGCACCGTCTTCTCCGGCGGATAATTCTTGATCTGGTCTAACTCAACCAGTGTATTCTCTGGAATATTCAGATAACCCAATTCAGAAGCCGTACCGATGACGTTAACCATACTTCGGCCTTCCAGAATAACTTTTCTGCCATATTTGTAAGCGGAGTTGATAATCTGCTGTACACGGTCTACATTGGACGCGAACGTGGCAATGATAATTCTGGTGTTTTGATGTTCCTGGAACAGATTATCTATGGTCTTTCCAACCGTGCTCTCGGACATGGTAAATCCCCGGCGCTCCGCATTGGTACTGTCTGACATAAGCGCCATAACGCCCTTTTTGCCGATCTCTGCAAAACGCTGCAGGTCAATGGCATCACCGAATACCGGTGTGTAGTCCACCTTAAAGTCTCCTGTATGCACGACTGTGCCTGCCGGTGAATAGATAGCCAGCGCTGATGCGTCCTGAATACTGTGGTTCGTCTTGATGAATTCAATACGGAAACAACCCAGGTTGATGGATTGTCCATGTTTTACGATTTTTCTCTTGGTGGTCTTCATAAGACCATTTTCCTCTAGCTTACGATTGATCAGACCCATAGTGAGTTTGGTCGTATAGATCGGGATATTCAGTTCTTTTAATACATACGGCAATGCACCGATATGATCTTCATGACCATGGGTGATGACAAATCCCTTGATCTTGCTGTAATTGTCTTTCAGGTAAGTAATATCCGGGATAACCAGATCGATCCCCAGCATATCGTCCTCCGGGAACGCCAGACCGCAGTCCACGACCACGATACTGTCCTCACATTCAAAGGCCGTGATGTTCATTCCGATCTGTTCCAATCCTCCCAGGGGAATAATTTTTAATTTTGCTTCGCTATTTTTTTTCAAAAAAGCACCTCCATATTTTTTCTGCACACAAACAAGGATGATTTTGTCCGCACATCCGCTCACTACTGTTGCGGCAAGATCATCATCCGTTCTTCATTAGTTACGTCATACAATATCTACATCATCCAGCATTTCCTGAAACACTTTTGCCAGTGCTTCCAGTTCTGTTTCGTCTTCCACGATCTCAAAACGTGCTTCGGTCTCGGATTCTGCTGATACGTCCTTTAAAATCAAGGCCTCCGCCTCTTCATCCTCTGATTCAGTGACCAGAAGATAGTCCACGCCGTTTACACGGGCTTCTTCTTCAATATAAAAATCTACACTTGTCCCGTCATCCAGTTCAAATGTGAGTTTTTCCAATTTATTATTCATGTTTCCCTTTCCTACTGCTTTTCATGCTGCAAAGAATCTAAGTATCCCTGTAAAATAAAAACAGCAGCCAATTCATCTACATATTTGTAACGGTTTTCCCGGCGGATATCCGCTTCTATCATGGTGCGGTTCGCCTCAACAGTAGTCAGTCTCTCGTCCCACATAAAAACAGCCAGACCTGTTCTCTTCTCCAGCATTTCTTTGAATTCCAGAGATTTCTCAGCCCTGTCCCCAATGGTATTATTCATGTTTTTGGGAAATCCCAAAACAATAGATTCCACCTGATATTCCGCAATAAGCTCCTCGATCCGTGCCAGCGTCTGGCGCAGTTTGCCCTCAGACTTTCTCCTGATGATCTCAATGCCCTGCGCAGTCAGCCCCAGCGGATCGCATATAGCGACCCCCACCGTCTTTGACCCATAATCCAATCCCATAATTCTCATAAATTAGTCTCTTTTCCACGCCTCGTTGTTGATATACTCTTTAAGGAGCTCCTCTACCAACTCGTCACGCTCTACTTTCATAATCATACTGCGAGCACCCTTGTAGCTGGTAATATACGTTGGATCTCCGGACATAATATATCCCACAATCTGGTTGACCGGATTGTAGCCCTTTTCCGCCATCGCATTGTAAACCACGTCCAGTACCTGTTTCACCTGGATCTCCGGCTCTGATTTTACTTTAAAATATTGTGTATTGCTTAAATCTGCCATATTACTCACGCCCTTATCTGTACTATTTTCCTACTCTCCATTCTAATATATATCTGTATAAATTTCAAGACAAATCGGATATTCCAATTTGTCTTGTCACATATACATATCATGTTCCGTCCAACTCCGCTTCCTCTACCTTACACAATAATAGGACTTTTGTCAAATTTTTTTATTCAAATCCAGATCTACCGTGGTGGAAACAGCCTTATTCTGGGCAAAAAGAATCTCCGGCTCCCCTGTGGCGGGATTTGTGATACCCACCCGGATACAGGCTGCCTCTTCCAGAATGTCACCTGCTATGGCCGTGTCTATCTGTCTGCGGTCCCCATCTTTTATTTCGCCTATGTCCTGCAGCAGGTCCTGCTGTAACAGGATCTCTCCCTGTGCATCCTCCACATAAAGCTTCAACGGCCACTGGAAATAAAATGGTGCATTGCCCACGTTTTCCACCGTCACACGAAATGTATTATTCTTTCCAAACAGGGATTTCTTCAACTCCATCTCCGAAATATAGAAGCGGTAACCCAGTTGGCATTTGACTGCGTCTATAGCCTCCTGATAATTTTCATAGCCCACCGTGGGACATTTGGGTCCCAGAAAAGACATGTGGGAACTGCGGATCAATTCCAGTGTCTCCCTCAGCCCATCCCCCAGCATAGTCTCCATGGGGATAGAGCTGGTGAATTCACCGCCCACCGGTGCCCGCTCCCACATGGCTGCATCGGCCGTCACCGACGGTACCGCAAACGTATCTCCCTCTGCGATCCAGTTCAGCCATTCTGTAGTATCCTCCGCCGCTCCGGTCATATCATTGTAGACGCCGAAGTTGTTTGCTTTCCCTATGGCATAGGGGCGGCGCATAAGGATCTTTGCCTGGGGAAAGGCCTCCACATAAGGCTGCACATACTCCGCCGCCGTCTCGTCCCCCGGCATGGCAAGCCAGGTATCCCCGGATACATGCCATTCGCCCCAGTGTCCCAGACTTCCCATCTCCACATAAGCCAGCGCACCGGATTCTGCAAAATAATCTCCCAGCGCCGCCACGGCCTCCCTGTGATACTGGATGATCTGTGTATTCTCATAATTGGGTGAATACCCCATGCCCAGCCTGCCCACATAGTGGGTCCCATCCCCGCCGGTCTCTTCGTAAAGCCAGTCCGGGATATCCAGATGATCCGACGAACCTGGGATATCACAGACGAAGCGCAAAACGATCTGTTTGCCCTCGCTCATCCAGCGTTCCAGATGATTATGGGAAGCCACCTTCTCATAGTCATATGCGCCCCGCTCTGGCTCCCATTCCCGCCAGGTGATATCCACGTAGACCATCTGTGTCTGTTCGGCCGCCTCCACATAATCTGCATTAGCAGCAAAGCCCGTAAACGGATTATCCAGTACCGCTTCGCTTTTTTCGTATTTTATCTTCACCTTGTTTTCTCCAGATTTCCATAAAAAGACAAACACAGCCAGCAGCACCGCCAAAAGCAGCAGGGGCAGCCAGCGCAGGCATTTTCTAGCCATGATACTCTCCATTATACTGAATCAGCGTCACATCCTGCACACCATCTATGGCCCGGATCTTTTCTGCAAAGAAGGTGTCCCCGCCCTTTACCATCACTTCAATAGCCATCTCAGTCTGTTCCCTGCGCATAGTCTTTGATTTGAGATTATACTTGATCTTGTTTAGATTCTGTATGATCTGGTCACCCGCCGCGTCGCCTGTATAATGGGTCACCATCACATAGATTTTGCTGTTTTCCTGCCTGTGATTCAAGAAATAGATCACGAATACCATGACCACCGCCGCGACCACCGTCAGGATATACATGCCAGCGCCCGCCGTGATACCTGTGGTAATGGCCCAGAACAAATAGAGCAGGTCCATGGGGTCCTTCACCGCCGTACGGTAACGCACGATAGACAGCGCACCGACCATACCGAGGGAGATCACCACGTTAGTACTGATCGCCAGCGTAACCATACAGGTCAGGACCGTCATACCCACCAGCGTCGTGCCGAAGGATCTGGAAAAGATAACCCCTCCGAACAGCTTTCGGTAAATAAAATAGATAAACAGTCCCATCAAAACAGCCATCGCCATAGAAACCACAATGGTGGCAAAAGTCCCGGCAGAAAGGGTCTGATTGCCGCTAAATGCCTCTAAAAATGATTTTTTGATTACATCACTCGTACTCATATGTCCTCCTCTACTCGCACCAGCCAGATTCATCCAGCAGATACGCCCTTTTTTCGTAACACAGGCCATATTTGGATATGGCCATGAAATTGCTGTGATCCGGTGGCAGTACCTCCTGCAGGATCGTGGGCAGAAACTCCGTATACTTTACTTCCATCACCAGCTGCCCCGGCGGTATGACCTCCATGACTGGCAGGTCCGGATCAAAAATATCCTGCCCCATGGCAGCACGCACATGCTTGTCAAAGGTAATGCGCACAGTCCCCTCATTCATCACGTAGGGTTCCCGCTCATAATCCACGATCACCCTGGGCCGCATCATGTGACAGATACATTCCACATAGAATTCCCGGCACAGATTATAGGGACTGTTTTCCAGAAATCCATAGTCACCTTCCAGTATCTTCTCGTATTCTTCTCTGGTCAGGGGTGCACTCTCTTTGTATATGTAACTGTCCACCTTGGTCTTTCGCTCCAGGCTGATCTTTGCATCGCTGAAATTATAGATGCGCACCCGGTATTTCTTTCTCATGAAATACCCCATGACCTTATCCTCATAAGAGCTGTTCCAGTAATCGTCAAAATATAGGCTGCGGATACAGTACTCCCCGTTTACCACATTCTTATCCTTCTCCAGAAAAAGTCCAAGGCGGCGCTGGATCTTGTCCTTTTCCAGTTCTGTGATCATGTATTTCCATTCATGGCGAAAGACCTGTCTATTCTCACTCTTCATAGGTATCTTCTCCAATCGAGCCGTCGGGAAGCACGTAGAAACATTTCACGCCATATGTCTTGCCAGCATCTGTCACATAATAATCAAATGCATCCTGCTGCTCACCCGAAGTATTCGTCGCCCGGACGCGCATAAAATACTGACCCGGTTCCAGCGTATCGGAAGTGATCTCCGTGGTTCTGAGATTTGTGGCTTCCACCAGTTTATTGGTGAAATTATAATCCGTGGACAGTTCAAAACTGTAGGTGATATCTTCTGCATCAAAATCATAGGCACTGTCCCAGACGTAATGCATGGTATCGCCTTCCACCGTGGGTACCCCGATAAAGAACGGCATAGGCTTTTCCAAACTCTCCCTGTACATGTTATAATATGTATCCACCAATGCTGGAAGTCCGTCTGCCACCTGATCATACTGTGCCGGGGTGAGTGGTTCATACGTAGCATCAGGCAGTGCAAACGCATACCGTTCTGTCACAGTACGGTATCCATTAATCAGTTCTGTCATATGCTCCGTATTCATATACCCCTTCACATCTTCCACTGCCGCATCCAGGGCAGCGCGGAAGGTTTCGGATTTGAGACAGCGGTTAAAAAGCACATTTCCCCAATAATTACTCACGCCGCTCTGCCAACTGCCACCATTGCTGTATTCTTGGAGAGCATTCTCATCTTCCTTAAAAGAGCCATCGTTATCCCACGAAATCAAATACCAGCGGGATGAATTCTGCGGACTGTAAAGAAAGAGATTACGCGTATTTGTATCAATATTGCCAGACAGCATTTGGAAAGCCATCCAATACACGATATTTTCCTGGTCGAAATACGTTTCCAGAATATCCTCTATGGGTATCTGATAATTATTCAGATCATCCAGCATCTGGATCAATTTCGTATTGTCATTATCACCCTTGCATTCCAGATAATCAGAGAAGAGATCCGCATCGTACGTGGGATCCGTCTGCAGTTTGATGGCATCCTCATAGCGGAAAAATTCAAAATATTCTGCCTTATACAGATGTCCGTTAGAATCCAGTCCATGGGCTTTCAAAGCCGTTTTGTTCAACTGCTCCACCTGGGTATACAGACCATAATCTTCAAAGGCACCGGCCGTACCGCTGGCGGTCTCATCCTTCACATAAAGATGTACGAACTGTGTGCGCAGGCTCATAAGCTGCGGTATCTCACTCATGAGGTCATAACTGAGTTTGTTGCGAAAACGCAGCCCCTCATTGACATGTTTATTCAGGCTGATCGTCCGCTGTCCATCTATGGTGCCTTTATTTTTCTTAATCTCTATTTTATAATTTTTCTGCTCCTGCCGACTGGAGGTCTGTCCACGAATCTGTACGGTGGCATTTGGCGTCTCCAGACCATAACCGAATCCATCTGCCGTGGGCCCATTCTCGTCGCCCTCCTGTAAAATACCCTCCACTTTATAGCGGGATACCCCCATATCATCATAATCATACACGCTGTAGGAATTCACTTCCTCCCAGGTATGATTGCTGTTTTCCTCGCTGTTCCCAGTGCGCACGGTGAGGTACATGACCTTCACGCTGGTATTGTCCTGATTCTCGTACAGGGTATCGTTATCCCGGAATGTCTCTGTGGCAGGGACTTTTTCCACCGTTTCCGTCTGCGTGGTCTCCTCGCCGCTGCTTTGTTCCGCTTCGGCTCCACAGCCTCCAAATCCTGTCACAAGAAGAATAAGCGCCAGGCAGGCTGCCGTAATCCTTTTTTTATGCATGATGTTCACTCCTCTCAATCCAGTTGCATAGTGTATGAAAAATCCCGGTCGTCCTCTGGACGATAACCGGCTGAGTACTCAAAATATGGTAAGGCAGTTTTTTTGTGAACCAGCCAAGTCGCATGACGCACAAGGCGAAAAACACGGCGCTGCCCAGAAAAAAACCGAATCCGATAAATTTCACATTCCAGAAAGCAATCCAGGTAGATCCGATACAGCTTACCATCATAAAAGCCAGGGAAGCCCACATGGCCCCCATATAATCCGTAAAGTACAGCAGGATCAGCATGACCGAATTGCCCACCGCGTACAATCCATACCCCACACAGAGGATACGGAAATAATTGTTCATGGTATCCGTAAAGCCTAAGGGTAATTTGTCTACCAGCAGCACGCCCACGGAGATAGCCAGTGCGGTAGCGTAGAGCTGTTTTCTCGCCGAGTAAAGCAGTTCATTTGACAGGACCGTAAGCATCTCGTCTTCTGCCTGCCGGATATCCTTCAAAGAGCCGTTTCCGTTAAACATCCCATAGTAATTACGGTATTTTGGATAAAAATTCACCTCCACCGAGGTCACGAAATTCACCGTGGTGATCAGTATGGTCAAGAAAGCCAGCAATGCCGGTACATCGTGGGCCGGTGCTCCGTAGAAGAGCCCCAATACCTGTTCGCCGATGGGGGATGCCCAGACGATAAGCAGATGAAAAAACAGCCCGATATTGACTGATAATCCCGTTATAGCCAGAGGCAGATACAGGTCGAACCAGCGAAGGAAGGAAAAGATACTGCCCTCCGCTTCCGGAAAATACTGCAAAAGTAAGACCATATACCAGATCAGCATGATGCCATATCCTACGCAGGCGGCCACGAGCAACGCGACCTTTACTTCCACGCCCAGCCAGAGAAGCAGAAATCCAACCAGAAAAGCTGCTGCCAGGGAAACCGCAAAGGTAATCAATATGCCGCGGTAATCCTTGATCGCCGTCAGATAATTAATCTGGGTCCAAACCACTATAAGTTCCTCAAACAGAAGCAGATTCAGCAACTGCAGTCCCGGCCCAATGCCGGAAAACACCAGAAATATAGCATACAAAATCCCTCCTATGGTCATCATGACCGCGCAGCAGCCGTAAAAAGACGGCATGACCTTCTCCTGCTTCTCCTCGAAAAGCATGTCCGCAGTGTAGCGTGTAGTCACCATGGAAAAGAAACTGGTAACCGTGAGGGATGCCAGCAGTGCATAAGTAATCATGCACACCAGCAGATCCCGGTCCAGTTTCACCGCCCCATACACGCCCGCCAGGATCATGATCCCAAGGATCAGCACGACCCCCAGTATCATGGGGCCCGTACAGATAATCCCGGCATAGCCATAGGCACGAAACAGGGCAAGTATGCCTTTGCGTTTAAATAGATTTTTCAGTTCAAATCCTATGCCTGCCATTTGCTCATCACCTCGTCATAAACTGCCCGATAATTTTTCATCATGTAGCCATGCTGATAATACAGGCGCGCGCGTTCTTTTCCTACCACGCCCATATGCAGCCGTTCTTCCTTGTTTCTGGCCATCTGCTCCATGGCATCAGCCAGGTCCTCCCGTCCCATAGGAGGACAACAGTATCCAGCGCTGCCAAGCGTATCCTCCCCATTTCCAAAGAGAAGTTCCCGGCAGCAGCCCACATCCGTTGTCACACAGGGGCGCCCTGCGGAAAAAGATTCAATAACAGAAAGGGGCTGTCCCTCTGAAATACTGGTCAGGATCGTAAAATCTAATTGCTCCATATATTCGATGACATTCACCACACCGGGAAGGATAATATCTTTCACATCCAGCTGCCGTATCATCTCATAGCACTCCTGGGCATATTCCTCATCATCGATACCACCCAGAATATGTAGCCGTACGTTTTTCACACGGCTTTTCAACTCATAAAAAGCGGAAATCATCGTTTTGATATCCTTGATAGGTGCCATGCGGACGATGGCTCCAATATCCACCCAGCCGTCTTCCTTTTTCATGGGAATATGTTCGAATCGGTCGAAGTGCACACCGTTTCGCACTACCCGGCACTTCTTCGCCTCGCAGCCCAGGTCCATCTGGATATGCATGGCATTTTCAAAAAGACTGGTCACCATCTGGGCCCGGTCATAGGCCAGGGTAGACAACATATAGAAAAACCGGATCCACTGATTTTTGAAAGAGGGCACCACCCATTTTGCCCGGATGATCTCCTCCTCACGCTCTCTGGTATAGATGCCGTGCTCTGTGAGGATAAATGGCTTCTTCTCCGCATAAGCCGCCAGAGAAGCCAAAAGGCCGCCATACCCGGTCGCCACAGAATGATACAGATCGGCCTTCGGCACCTCCTGCCCCATCATAAAGAGCACCGGAAGGAGCATGGAGCGGACCGTATGAAACATGTCCGCAAACGCAATATAAGGATACTCCTCCAGACACAGTTCTTCCAGAAGATGCAGAAAATCCTCGCTCATAAGAATCGTCAGGGGATCGATTTTCTCATCATGATACATATGAAATAAAATATTCCAGTCCGGCTCCTTGCAGTTGAGCAGCGCCTTCAGTGCAGTTAATTCCTCCGCAGAAAATTTCCGCAGTTTCTTTTTATTGGCGCGAAGCCTCAGCGCCTCATCCAGCGCGATCTCCTTTATTTGCACCACATTCTCCGGCAGCGTATATTTGAATTTCCCTTTGTCTTTCTCGAAAGAGGTAATGACCCACAGCACAAATTCATGCTCCGGCATCGCCTGTATATATTGATGCATCCAGGAGGATACACCTCCCGTCACATATGGATAACACCCTTCCAGTATCATACAGATTCTCATATCGTTCCCCTATTTTTCGTATGCTAACGTCACATGGTCAGCAGTCGCCGTGATCAGATACAGATTCCCTGTAATATGTTCCACGCTTCCTCCGGTAACCGTTCCTATAGTCCCCGCATTCACACGCATCATAAACCTTGCCTCGTCATAAAACCCATCCAGCTGCAGGTCGATGCCCTCCTCCTTATCCGTCCGATTTATTTCAATCTGATAGAACCGCTGCACCGCCCCGGCACCTTCGCTTCCAGTCAGACTGCGTATACCGGGTGCGGAGGTATAGAGCCAGTCCAGATATTTAGTATAGTCGGCTTTCAGTGCTTCCCATCCAAGTGCCGCGCCCCGGTCTTCGTCCAGCAAATCATCCGGATGCAGGAAATGCGAGTTGACATAATGCATATTCAACTCTGATACTGCTGCCAGTTTCATATAGTCCGTCAGATTGCACCCGGATACAATACGCGGAGTCTCGATCATACCGTCTTCCGCCACTTCGAATTCCTGATCGTAGCCTCCCAGTCCCGGGAAATAGAGGGATGCAATGTTTTTGATTTCCGGGAAATCCTCTACCAGCAGCCTGCGTCCCTCTTCCGATAAAATATTGGATGGTGGAACATAGGTACTGATCTCCGTGTCTGGGAAAACGTCATGTGCAAATCGAAGAACTTCCGTTACGGATTTTTTCATACTGTCCATATCTGGCCATTCTTTATAGCCCTCTGACAGATATTCTGTATTGTCCAGCCCAAGCGGCTGATGATTATACCCATGTATGCCCAGTTCTCCGCCCATGTTCAACAGCATATCCCCGAAGAAATTGAACCGGTCCACGTCGGAATTGACACGCAGTTCTCCGCTGACCTGATCTTCATATGTCTCAATGATCATGCCGGTGAATTTCATGCCATATTTTTTGCTGATTTCCATCATATCCGGCCACCAGACATTGGCATAAAAATCCGCCACATTCATGTTGTAGAGTTCTTTGATATATTTGCCGTCACCTCCCGGTACCGGGGATGGGAAGTCATCAATATAAAAGAGGGATGCATCGATGACCGGATAGATACACACATCCTGCAGCAGGCTGTAGCTGGCAGCGAAGAAGCCTCTGGTAGCCTTCTCACAAATCCCAAAATTGTCTACCACAAATTTGCCGTCCCCATACTTCTTTTCCCAGACCAGCGGGATCGCATACTCTTCATCCGTGGTGACATACACCTGGCAGTCTTTGGAAAGCGAGACTGACAGGGCAGAATCATATCCATCTTGAATGGCAAAACTGGCTCCGCCGATCATGAACTGATCTGATATCCGCATACTTTCCACCACACCATTCTCATAAGAATATTCCTGGATCCCCAGTTTATTCTGAATGGTTTGAAAACTATTATCCGCTTCCAGCGTCTGGGATAACAGCACACGGCCGCCCTCCGCCACCCAGTCACATAATGACAGCAGGGAATCTCCCATGGAATCCAGTTGGGATATGGTCAGAACCACCGTCTCATACGCAGCAAAAGAAGAGGGAATCTGAGATGCCAGATCCACTGTGTCATATCCCACCTTCATGTCCTTGAAAATCTGTTCAAACTCTTGCATTGCATCCATACTCACCGACTGCGCAGAATCCATAATCACCAGGCAGTCCTTCTCCAACGCAGATGTCTCTACACTGGTCACCGGGATATAAGACTCATCATGGCTGGTGTTCTCGTATTTCATGCCCATGGATACTTCCAGCAAAAAAACGCCCAATACCACAAAGCAGGCCAGCAAAAGGTATAATCGACCGAATCGATGTTTTTTCAATCTGTTGTTTTCCAAAATTCGACAACTTCCTTTCCATTTGAGGACAGATAAATATCCTGTTCCTGCATCTGTCGGATAACCTGACGGATATCCTTGCCCTTTTTCTGTTTTGCGTAATATGTAATCAGCAGCAGCCATGGCTCTTCATTTCCTGGCCACCTTGTTTTCATCTGCTGAATAGCCTCATAGGCCTCCTCATAATGTTCCATCTGCAGTTCATTGTCGATCAGCCACCGGTAGTCTTCCCTTGTACCCCCTGCCGCGATTTTTTTCTGTAAAAGCTGGCTGTATTGATTTCGGATCATCTGCAAACGCTGGCCCTCGATAAGCTTGTGTTCCAGATACTCGTGCAGCAGCTCTATATACGCCTCCAGCACCTCCTGATCCTCCTGGTCATTGGCATATAAATGCTCCATCTCCTGAATGCGGATATCGTATTCGTTGTTTAATTCCATAATCGCGGTGGCGGCATAATGCACCACGTCCACATCATCATTCATCCGCGCTTCCTGTAAAAGGCCGATATATTGCTTCGGGTCCTTCTTCAGGAGGTCCAGAATCAGTTCCCGGCGCATCTTACTCTCATTGATCCGAAAAGCCTCCTCAGCCGGAACGACTTCCTCGTCGGAAATCTCATCCATACTCAGAAGATTCTGATGCCGCCTGTCATTATACTGCATTTTTTCCATGCCGATTTCTTTTTGCCGTATGAGCCGGAGCCGATAGGCGGCTTCTACCATAACTGCGCAGCATTCTCCCAAAATAGGCAGCCAGAACAACACAGGCAGGAGCCGTATATCCATACGGAGTATTTGGTTCTTTCCCGCCATATACAGTACTGCAATACATATGAAATGTAAGATGATAATAATGATTATCCAGATCATAACTGCTCCTGTCTATTGTTTTTCCAGTGATATGCCAATATTTTCCAACCGCTTCGCCACGATGGCGATACCCTGATCATCCACCTGATTGAGCAGCAGATACAGGTCTCCGTCGGTTCTGCGTCCGATGATGTCCGTATCCCGGATGGCTTTTTCGATAGCGATGATTTGTTCCGCCATAAGCTGTGCTCCCTGTTGTATTTTGAACAATTCACAGGTCGCAATACCCTTGGCTTTCATTTCTGCCTTCTCTGTCCATGTCTGTTCAAAATACTCTGCCCGCATGACAGCCATATCGTCCTCATAAACCAGATGATGCTGTGCCTCGTTATATTCTACCGCCCGGCAGAGGGAAATCTGGATCAGACCGCCCAGAATCTGGATCAGATTGGCATAATACATACCCATCTGGTCGTATTCTGCCTCATAAACGGCGATAATAGCCATGAGCTGCTCGTCCCGAATGATGCCTGCAAGATAAATGGGGTAGCCTTCCTGCATATCCGCATTTTTCCACACCTCGCCCGCCTTCAACTTGTCCATAGCGTATGCGTACTCGCTTAAAATCACGGTTTTGGGAATGTATTGATTAATCAGACGAGATGCCACATCCAGTCTGGCGAATTTACCGCCACCGCAGACCGAAAAGATCGCGATGCTTTTGTTCTCCAGCAATTCTTCCAGCACAGACAGTGCCTCGTCAAATATTTTGTCAGGCATGATATTATCCAGCCGCTTCGTCACCTGAAATATTTTTCCGAAACTGTTTCGGAAACCGATGATCTGTTTGCGGTACTGGCTCTTGTTACGCAGGGTATCCTCGTAGGTCTGATTGATAAACTGGTATTTTTCTTCCAGCAGTGTCTGCTCCCGCTGCAGGAAATTGATCTCATTATTCTTTTTGTTGCGGATGTAGCCGCACACCGCACCGATGACCATATACCAGATAAAAACAAGCCAGTTGGCAGGTTCATAAAACAGCACCTTCCAATCCATACCCTCTGTCCAATAGGACAGCACGATAGACGCTCCCTCCAAAACTGCTGCCGCCAGACCTGCATTGACCCCATAAGCCGTTGCCATGATCACAATAAAGATCAGGCGCACATCCACCAGGGAAAACTGTACGCTGGTCCCCATAAGACGGTTGATCCACTCCACAGCAAAAAATCCCAGCACCAGTTCCAGGCCGCAGAGAATAAAACGATGTTTCTTATAAAACAATTTTAATTTCTGCCACCAGGTAAGTTCTTTGGTGACGTGGCTCAGATAATGCTCATAAAGTTTGGGCAGTTCATCTATAATATTGTCTTTGGCAAACCAGCCATATGTTTTCCGGGCCACCTGAGAGATAATCTCCCGCTCGTAATACTTTACCCTGCCCTCATATATCACCTGGATACCCGGCTTTATTTTTTTGAACACCTCACCCATATCCCCGAAGGTAACCGAAAATCCAAGGGGAAGATTCACCACCTCAGCCTCTATATCCCAATTATCCAGCAGCCGGTACAGGAACTCTCCCAGATCCCGCATGGCAAGGAATTCGCAGCGCTGCTCCTTCACCTCATAGAAAGTCACGCAGTTATCCTGATTCATCTGCCGAAACAGACGATTTATGTAGCTTTCCATATTATCTGCCTGCAGCAGATACGGCGCTCTCACTATTTTCACCGGTATACGTTTCTTCGCTTTATAATACGCACACAATTCTTCACAGGCACGCAGCACGACCACCTTGGACACTTGCAGGTCCGCCGTGACATCGATAGACGTTATGTACACAATCTTTGGGATTGTTTTGTCCTGTGGAAGCAACATCGTCTGAGCCGCACGAAACAATGCCTTTAACTTTTCCAGTTCACCAAAAGGCTTGCCATGCAGTTCCAGATACTCGGATATATAGATAACTTTCTCAAAATTATGAGAATTAAAAAGTGCCGTAAATCTTTCATCCAGTACCGGAATGGGATAAAACGTTATTCTCTTATTCTTTTTCAGATAATATTCCGTTTCCCCTGCGATTACGATATGATCTTCCGGAAAAGCCACCTCCAGAAATTCCGGTGTCACGAAAGATATGTTTCCAGTAATCAGCACTTCCATTATCCCCACCTCCTGTTTCTATAGCACATTGTTTCCTGCACTGCCTGTTCTCCACTACTTTATAGTATATTATATTGCACCTGGGAATATGACAAAAACATTACAACTCCCATCAGCCTTTGCCGATAATTTTTCCATTCAGGATTCCTCCCCGTGCCACGTCTGTCACCTGACACGAAACAATGGTATTGGCAAGATCGTCCTGTGATTGGATCCTTATATGGAGATATTCCTTTGTATGTCCGCTCCAACAGGTCTCGCCCCCTTCTTCCACCTGCTCTTCCAGCAGGGCTTCCACCGTTCGTCCCAGCCATTTCTGCGCGTAGGCTGCCCGATGTTTCTCGTTCATATCCAGCAGGACATGGCTGCGTTTTGTCTTGATTTCTTCCGGTATCTGACCTTCCATGGCCGCCGCCTTTGTTCCCTTTCTTCTGGAGTATTTAAAAATATGGGTCTCCGCAAAATCGATAGTTTCCACAAACTCCACGGTCTGCCCGAATTCTTCCTCGCTCTCCTGGGGAAACCCCACGATAATATCCGTAGTAATGGCTGGATCAGCAAAATATTTTCGCAGTATCCTGCATTTTCCCATGAATTCCTTCGTATCATACCGGCGATTCATCCGTTTCAGCGTAGCATCACAGCCACTCTGCATAGACAGGTGGAAATGTGGACATACCTTTGGCAGTCCCGCCAATGCTTCCGCAAAACTTTCTGTTATGATGCCCGGCTCCAGCGAACCCAGCCGTATACGGCGGATTCCATCCACTCCATGCACCGCCTGGATCAGCGTCTGGAGATTTTCTGTGTGATCCGCAAAATCCACACCATAGGAACTCAGATGGATCCCGGTCAGCACCACCTCCTGATAGCCTGCCGCAGCCAGACGGGCCACTTCCTGCAGCACGTCCTGTTTATCACGGCTGCGCACGCGGCCTCTGGCATAGGGAATGATACAGTAAGTACAGAACTGATTACACCCATCCTGCACCTTGATATATGCCCTGGTATGCTCCGCCGTCCGGTCTATATGCAGATTCTCATATTCATGCGTCTGATTGATATTGATCACCGCATCTGTCTCCCGCCCTTCCAGTATGGCGATGAGATCCTGTTTTTTGTTATTTCCGATCACGATATCCACGGCCTCGTCCACATCCAGCGTCTCCTGTGCTGCCTGGGCATAGCATCCCGTAGCCACGACGATGGCCTGAGGATTCATTTTTTTTGCCTTGTGCAGCATCTGACGGGATTTGCGGTCAGCTATATTGGTCACGGTACATGTATTTATAATATAAACATCGGCACCCGGCTGGAACGGAACGATCTCGTATCCATGATCTTCCAGCATCTGCTGCATGGCTTCCAGTTCATAGGAGTTGACCTTGCAGCCCAAATTGTGCAATGCTACCTTCTTATTCATGTTGTTTGCTCCTTTGCATAGTTTGACGAATATTTTCCGCTTTCTTTGTATGCTTTTTACTTGACTTCCATTTTGAATAACGGTAAGATTAAATCGTAGAAAAACATAATCCAGGGAGGTTAATTTCATGAAAACAGTACAGATTTCACTTAATTCTATCGACAAAGTAAAATCTTTCGTTAACGAAATCAATAAATTCGATTTTGACTTTGATTTAGTATCCGGAAGATACGTTATTGATGCCAA